>DYLG01000073.1 GCA_020722215.1 Desulfomonile tiedjei | reverse complement strand
CATGCGTGGGCTGACCCCAGATCGTCGCCATCGAGAAAGCCTCCGGGGAAGACGATGATGCCGTAACGGGACAAGTCCGCTTCACCGCGGGCCATGATGTTAAGGTGGACCTGGTCGATATCCTGGAAACCCGCCATCTCAAGCCCGCGAGCGGTTTCCGTTTCGCAGTTGATTCCGTGACCGGTTGTGACAATGGCTCTAAGTTTCATTGTTTCACCACGGGGGTCCCCGGTAAGCATTCATGTACCCGGGGCAGATCTTCGCGGCTATGTGCCGCAGGCTTTCTAGCCTGCGAGTCTCTTGAGCCGTGGATCAGGCGGGCTGGAAAGCCTGCCCCACAACAGTGAATGCCTATAGTCATTGCCAAGAGAAATTTCTGATTGGTCGGTACTGCCGCGGGTTTCAAACCCGCCCGTCCGCGCACCCGATTCGGAAAAGACTTTTGGCAGACTATATGCCTCTTGTCGCTTCGCGGCCCGGACGTATGACGTCCGGGCTACCGGGACCCATTTAAGCGGCGGATGCTACGACTCGAGTATCTTCAACGGTCGTGGAACACTCCCCTAAAACAACGGCATCACCGACTTTGCGGCAAGATCCAGATAGGTTATCGGGAAAATGCCTATGTAAAGCACGCCCACAGCGGCAATCAACAGGCCCACAACAACTGCCGGCCCGAAATGGAGCGCCTGGGGCTCTGTTGCCGGAGCCTCCATGTACATCTTCATTACCACTCTGAAATAGTAGTACACGGATATCGCGCTGGTAAGCACGCCGACTATGACCAGCCCGACGTAGCCCTCTTTCACGGCCGCGCTGAAGATCGTGAACTTGCCGACAAAGCCCGCGGTGGGCGGAACACCGGCCAGGGAGAACAGAAAGATCGCCATGGTCACGGCAAGCAGCGGGTGCAGTTTTGCCAGACCCCGGTAATCATCTATCATATTGTTCGCTTCGCCTTTGCGGCCCACCAGAGCCACCACGCCGAAAGCTCCCATGTTGGTGAACGTATACGCCAACAGGTAGTACAACAAGGCTGATGTCCCTTCAGTGTGGCCGGCCACCATGCCGACCAGTATGTACCCCGCGTGGGCGATACTGGAATAGGCCAGCATTCGCTTGATGTTGTCCTGGACCAGCGCGGCGAGGTTCCCCAGGATCATGGTGACCAGCGCAAGGACCCAGAGTATCTGGCTCCAGTTCACTTGCAACGCGGCCAGAGAATCAAAGAACACTCTCACAAACGCTGCAAAGGCCGCAGCCTTGACCCCAACGGACATAAACGCGGTAATGGGAGTGGGCGCGCCCTCGTACACATCCGGAGTCCACATGTGAAACGGCACGGCAGCCACTTTGAACCCGAAACCGATGAGCAACAAGCCCATGCCTGCCTTTGCCATGAGGCTCGTGGAGCCTGCCTGGAAGTACTTGGCCAGCGCGGGGAGCGCCAACGAGCCGGCAGAGCCGTAAAGCAGCGCTGCTCCGTACAGGAACAGCCCGCTGGAAAACGCACCGAGCAACAGGTACTTCAGCGCGGACTCCTGGGAACGGGGAATTGCCGGATGAATTCCGGCCAGAACATATACGGAGATGGAGAGAGTCTCCAAACCGATGAAGATCACAAGGATGTGGTTGCCCGAAACCATGAACATCATGCCCGCCGCGCAGAACAGCAGCAGAACAAAGTACTCCGGCAGCGCCATTCCCTCATCGGCCAGATACTTGGCCGATATGAGCACGGTCAATCCGACGGCAATCAGGATGAGAATATTGAGGAACCAGCAAAAAGAGTCCGCGGCAACCAGGCCCGAAAAAGCCTCCGCGTTCAACGCACGCAATGGGCTGTTGGTCATGAAGGCCAGGACGATACCCACAAGGCTTATGAGTGCCGCAACCGTTACGGCTCCCCTTCGCACAAACAACCCAACCGCAAGTACCACGAGGCCGGCTGCGCACAGTATCAACGCCGGCAGAATACTTCCCAGATTTATCGCGGGTATTGGGATCATCCCGTTTGCTCCTACTGCGATCGATCAGCGGTCAGCCGGATAACGTTCCGGCCGGAAGACGTAATGGTGAGAGTTCACCGGGGAGACCCCTTCTTGCATGAAGGGGCCTCCCGGGCTACCTCCACCACGAACTCTCAATTTGTCGGCCCGCTGCCGTCTTCGGCGGCAGGGGGCCGGAAAGTCAGGCCCAAACGTCTATTTCATAACGGGGCACGAGGCGATTGCCATAAGCGAACTCGGCTGAACCGCTACCAAATGGATCATTGGGCGTAGGGCTTCACGCAACTTCTCCCGTCGCGCTGGGCTGTGAGCGCAATTGTCAGGTCACTCCCGGACAGTTTGATCTTTTTGTCCGTCTCAATGATTGCGGTCCGCTTCTTTTGCACATGCTCGATGAACTTGTTCACCGACGGTTCCATGGGCTTAAGAAAAGTGTTGGGGTAAACCCCGATCCAGACCACAAAGATCACTATCGGAGCGAGAACCACTACCTCGCGGGCGCTCAGATCGCTCAGGTTGAAGTTCTTGGGATTGGTGACCTCTCCGAACATGACCCTCTGAAACATCCAGAGCATGTACACGGCGGCAAAAATCACCCCTGACGCGCCCAGCACCGCATACCACGGATGGACCTCGAAGGTTCCCAGAAGGATGAGGAACTCCCCCACGAAACCGTTCAGCCCCGGCAGCCCGATGGAAGAAAGGGTGAAGATCATGAAGAACACGGCAAACAGCGGCATGACCTTGGATATTCCGCCGAATTCCGCGATGAGCCGCGTATGCCGCCTTTCGTAGATCATCCCCACTATGAGGAACAAAGCGCCGGTGCTCAATCCATGGTTGATCATCTGAAGAATGCTGCCCTGGACGCCTATTGTGGTAAAGGCAAACATGCCAAGCATTACGAAGCCCAGATGGCTCACGCTGGAAAACGCGACCAGCCTTTTTACGTCATCCTGGACCATCGCGACCCATGCGCCGTAAATGATCCCGATGACGGCGAGAACGCTTATCCACCAGATGGCGTCGATCGCCGCATTGGGGAACAGCGGAATAGCAAACCTGATAAACCCGTAAGTCCCCATCTTGAGCATTACCGCTGCCAGCACCACGCTTCCCACGGTCGGAGCCTCGGTATGGGCATCGGGAAGCCATGTGTGAAACGGGAACATGGGCACCTTGATGGCAAAAGCGAGAAAGAACGCCAGGAACATCCAGAACTGGGCCCGGACGGGAACGGCAAAATCGTAGAGCTTCAGCAGATCGAAGGTGTACACGCCTGTGGACTTGCCGGCCATGAAATACAGCACAAGAATGGCCACAAGCATCAGTAGGCTTCCCACAACCGTGTACAGGACGAACTTGATTGCCGCGTAAAGGCGTCTGGCAGGATTGCCCCAGATCCCGATGAGCAGATACATGGGGATGAGCATGATCTCCCAGAAAACATAGAACAGGAACAGGTCCAGCGAGACGAACACGCCGATCATCCCCGTCTGGAGCACCAGCAGCGAGATGAGGAACTCCTTGACCCGCACCTTTATGTCCTTCCAGGACGCTAGGATGACAATGGGCCCAAGAAAAGTCGTCAGCAGCACCAGAAACAGACTGATCCCGTCAATGCCGAGCTTGTACGCTATACCCCACGACGGAACCCATTCCCGGTATTCCTGGAGCTGCATGCCTGCGTTGTTCGGATTAAAATAGTAGTATACGAACAGGCTGCCCAAGAAACACAGGAGCATGAAGTCCAGAGCGATCCATCGGAGCATGTCGTGAGCGCGCCTGTCCACGAACAACAGCACCGCCACGCCCGCCAACGGCACGAGAACGATGAACGATAGCCAGGGAAAGGAAGCAAGATCCATGAACGGCATTCCTCCGTAATGCTATCTCAATACGAGATATGCAACGACCAGAAGTACCCCGAAGAGTATGGATAGGGCGTAATCCTTCACGAGTCCCGATTGCACCCGCCTGAGGCCGGCTCCAAACCACCTTGTTACCTCAGCGACCCCATTGACGATCCCGTCTATAACCAGGTCGTCGAAGCGTTTCCACAGGAACCTGGAGAAATTCACGATAGAATTGACAAAAAGGAAATCGTACAGCTCATCGACCCAGTACTTGTTGTAAACGAGGGTGTGCACGCCTTTCCATTCCTCTATAATCTTGTCGGGCCTGGACGGTTCCGTGATGTACATGCGCCTTGCCAGCAGAAGGCCCGCTATGGCCACAGCGAGGGAAACACCCATCAGAAGCAGCTCCAGCCCCACATTGTGGTGCGCTTCAGCTCCGTGGGACACAGCAGCGTGAGCTTGCTGCGCAGCCCCGTTGATTATGGCCTGAGCCGGCGCGAATACGGGCTTGAGAAAATCACCGATGCGGTTCAGCCCTTCAAATATGGGGATTCCCACAAGACCGCCCACAAGGGACAGGAAGGCCAGTATCATCAGCGGCACAGTCATGATGGGCGGAGACTCGTGCAGATGCCTGGCCGCCTCAGGAGTCACTCTGGATTCTCCGTAGAAGGTCAGGAACACGGACCGGAACATGTAGAAGGAGGTCATGAGCGCCGCGACTGCTCCGAGTATCCAGAAGCCCACGTGCCGCTCGAACGAGTAGAACAGGATCTCGTCCTTGCTGAAGAACCCGGCAAAGGGAATTATTCCCGCTATTGCCAGGGTTCCGAACAGGTACGTCATGTGGGTGTACGGGACCTTTTTTCGCAAAGCCCCCATGTTCCTCATGTCCAGTTCGCCGGACAGCGCATGCATGACGCTTCCTGCGGCGAGGAAAAGCAGGGCCTTGAAGAACGCGTGGGTCATGAGGTGGAAGATTCCGGATGCAAACGCGCCCACGCCGCATGCCATGAACATGTACCCTAGCTGGCTGATGGTGGAATACGCGAGCACCCGCTTTATGTCGAACTGGGTGATGCCTATGGTGGCTGCGTAGAAGGCCGTAGCACCCCCTATGACAGCGACGACCGTCATTGACACCGGCGCCATTGCGTAGAGCACGCTGCAACGGGACACCATGTAAACTCCCGCGGTAACCATGGTAGCCGCGTGGATCAGGGCGCTCACTGGGGTGGGGCCTTCCATCGCGTCGGGAAGCCATGTATAGAGCGGGAGCTGAGCCGACTTGCCCGTAGCACCCACGAAGAGCAGCAAAGTGATGCCCGTGATTAGCAGGCCGCCGGCGGGCAATTTTCCGGGCGCGGCCGCGAAGACTTCAGTGAAGCTGAAGGTTCCGAAGGTCGTGAAAATCAGGAACATGCCCAGCAGAAAGCCGAAGTCGCCGATACGGTTCACTACGAAGGCTTTCTTGCCTGCGTCCGAAGCGGATTTCTTCTCGTAGTAGTACCCGATGAGCAGGTACGAGCAGAGGCCCACGCCTTCCCATCCCACGAACATCAGCAGGAAGTTGTTCGCTGCCACAAGCATGAGCATGGAGAAGACGAACAGATTCAAATACGCGAAAAAGCGCCTGAACCCCAGCTCTCCGTGCATGTACCCGATGGAGTACACGTGAATGATGAATCCCACCCCGCTGACCACAAGCATCATGACCATGCTCAAGGGATCAACGAGAAATCCTATGGGAACATTGAGCTTCCCTGAGAGCATCCAGGTGTAGACCACCACCTCCCTTGAGCGGGAGCCCGCGTCCATGCCCAAAAGCTCCGAAAAAATCAGAATCGCAAGGACGAAGGACGTTCCCACGGACAATGACCCTATCCAACCGATGACTCTCTCGGGGAAACCTCTCCCGATCAGTCCGTTGATCAGGAATCCGATCACGGGGAAAACGGGAATCAACCATACAAGATCAATCATTCCAGGCTCCCGATATCAGGCTAGCGGCAACCTTGAGACAAGACCCGGAGGGAATTGCTTCTCGGCCCCGGCAACGTTCACCATTTCATGAGGTTGACGTCGTTGACGTCAATGCTGCCCTTCTGTCTGAAAACGGCCACGGCAATGGCCAGTCCCACGGCCACCTCGGCTGCGGCCACCACCATGACGAACAGGACGAAGACCTGCCCTTCCAGCGAACCCAGATAATGCGAGAATGCGACGAAAGACAGGTTAACCGCGTTGAGCATAAGCTCCAGACACATCAACACGACGATCAGGTTCCGCCTGATCATCACCCCAATCACGCCAAGGGCGAACAGCGCTGCCGATACAACGAGGTAATGATGTAAGGTGACCATTTTTCCCTTCTCTTGACGGATGACAAGTCGTCGATCAACGACCGTTCAGCTATCGATCAAGACTGCTTGCGAATAAGGACAACCGTTCCGATAATGGCTGCCAGAAGCAGCACCGACGCTATCTCGAATGGCAGCAGATAGGTGGTGAACAATTCCTTTGCCACCAATTCCGTGTTGGACTGACCCGCGACTACGGCAGTCTCCATCGCGGGGAGCACGATTCCCTTGATCACCACCAGGATGAGGCCGAAAAGGGCAAATGCTATCAAGGCCCCTGCCCACCACCGAATATCGCGGGCCTGAACCGGGGGTCTGATTTGATCAATGTTGAGCAGCATGATCACGAACAGAAAAAGCACCATGATCGCGCCCGCGTATACGATAAGCTGGACCATGGCCACGAACTCGGCCCGCAGGAGAATGAAGAAGCCTGCCAAGCCTATCATGGTCAGGATCATGAAGAGCACATTATACACGGGTCTACGCAGCAGCACGACGAACACGGCAGAGCCCACCGTGACCACGCTCAAAATATAGAACATCAGGGTTTCCATGGACAAACCATACCTCCGGCAACACAGGCGCCCTAGCCGGCCTTCCTCTCTTTGGACACGTATCTCTCTTGAGGAGGCGTCATGAGAGCTTCCTTGTCGAGGATGAGAGCCTCCCTGGAGTATTCGGAAATCTCGTACACAGGGGTCATTTCTATGGCGTGCCTCGGACAGACCTCTACACAGTGACCGCAAAAGATGCATCGCCCCAGATCGATTTCGTAGATTTCGGGGTATTTTCTGTTGTCCGGTTCCACCGCAGCAACGATCCGGATGCACTCCGCCGGGCAGGCTGTGGCGCACAACATACATGCAACGCACCGGATCTTGCCCGATTCGAATCTCGTCAGGAAATGTCTGCCTCTCCATCTTGGCGCCACCTCCCATTTTTCTTCCGGGTAGCGCATGGTTATCTTCTTGGTGAAGAAGAACTTCAGAGTCAGTTTCAATCCCTGCAGCAGTGGGATAATCATTGCTTAGCACCTCTTGACCGTCACGGGAACCGTCGTGTCCGGCCCGCTCGACTCAGCCGCGGCACTGCGCCTCAAACAGCGGGTGGACTTCTCAGCCGCCGTGCTGAAGATAGATCGTGTAAACAAGGGCCGTGACCATCACGTTGAAAAGCCCTACCGGCAAAAGCACCTTCCATCCGAACTTCATTACCCGGTCATAGCGAAGCCTGGGATAGGTTCCGCGAACCCAGATGAAGAAAAACGCAAACAGGAACATCTTGCCCAGGAACCAGACAGCGGGCGGCAGAATCGGGCCTTGCCATCCCCCGAGAAACAAGGTGGTAACCAGAGCGCTCAGGAACAACAAATGAGCATATTCACCCAAATAGAACAGTCCGAATTTCATGGAACTGTATTCAGTTTGGTATCCTGCAACAAGCTCATTCTCGCATTCCAAAAGGTCGAAAGGCGTGCGGCCGATCTCGGCGGCGCCCGCTATGAGAAACAGTAGGAAGCCAAGCGGCTGTCTGAAAATGTACCATTTCCAGACCTTGTCCTGGGCTTCCACGATATCTACGAGGCTCAGGGAGCCGGCCAAGAGCAGCACCCCAAGCACGGACAGACTCAAGGCAAGCTCATAGCTGATCATCTGAGCCCCGGCCCGAACCCCGCCGAGCAAGGAATACTTGTTGTTGGACGACCACCCGCCCAGCAGCACGCCGTAGGCGCCCAGGGAAGAGATCGCGAAGATCAGCAGTATGCCTACGTTGACGTCCGAGATCACGCCGGTGTTCAGCGAGAACCGGTCCGCCATCGGACCCAGAATGCTCTCCAGTCCGAGCCCCTTGGCGAATGGGATCACCCCGAAAGGAACCAGGGCGCATACCACTACGATGAGAGGAGCAACAAGATAAACCGGTTTGGTAGCCTGGCTCACGGTGACTTCCTCCTTGAGGAGAAGCTTGGCGCCGTCTGCCAGAGGCTGCAACAGACCCCACGGGCCGACTCGGTTCGGTCCGAGCCTCACCTGGATGAAGCCCAGTACTCTGCGTTCCAGCAGTGTGGCGTACGCAACGAATGTGAGCACCGCGCCCAGCAGAAGCAGGACCTTGACCACCACGAGCAGCGCCGGGATAACCAATCCCTGATCCATTAGAAACCTCTACGCCTTTTCAACTCTGACTCTCACCGCGGGACCATTCCAGCGGGTCAGGGTGTTCACCTTCAATGCCGAGAAATGCTGCGGCACGATAATGGCGCCTCTCAGAGCACGCCGGGAGATCTTGACCTTCCCGGTGATCCATGAACCGTCCGCTCCGATGACACGAACGGAATCCCCATCGGAAAGGCCCATGGACCGGGCGTCATCCGCGTTCATCTCGGCCGATCCCTCCGGGCACACCTCCATCAGCGATGTACTCCATTCGGAGAACGAGCCCGAATGGAACTTGAGCACAGCCGGAATCAGAAACATCGGGAGAGCATCCCCAACAGCCGGTTGCGGAACCGAAGCCGGGAGCAGCTTGGCCTTCCCGCCTGGAAATCCGCCCTCGTACAAAAGCGGCTTGCCCGGGTCCTCCGGGTCAACACAGGGCCACGGCAGACCTTCCGCTGCAAGGCGACGGTAGGAGATCCCTCCGTACACGTCCACTAGGCCGGCGATCTCGTCCATTATGGCTTCCGGGCCCGAGTAGGTCATGGACGGTTGACCCATAAGCGCGGCAAGCGCGGTGAAAATCTCCAGATCGGACTTGACCGCACCGGGCTTCAGCACGGGTCTTATGCGCTGAACCAGCCTTTCCGAGCTGGTGAATGTCCCGGTTTTCTCGGTGAAGGCTTTTACTGGCAGAACCGCATGGGCAAGCGCCGCGGTGGAAGTGAGGAACAGGTCCTGTACCACCAGGAATTCCACACTTTCCAAGGCCTTTTTTACAAGGTTTCGGTCGGGATACGTCTCAAGGGGATTCTCTCCCACCACGTAAAGCCCTCGGATTTCCTTGGCGGCTGCCTTTTCCAGAATTTGACCGGCATTCAATCCGGGTTCAGATGGAAGCGGCGCTCCCCATGCCTCCTCGAATTTCGCCCTGGCCTTCTCATCGGTAATACTGCGAAAGCCCGGGAGGAGATTCGGAACCAGCCCCATGTCCAAGGCGCCCTGACCGTTGGTTTTTTCCGGGAATACGCATATACCGTTGGCCGGCTTGCCTATACGGCCCGTCACCAGGGCCAGGTTTGCCGCTGCCTGAGCGCAGAGAACCTGCGTGCTTCCTCGGTTCATTCCTTCGGTAAGTACCAAGAGCGACCCGGCTGCCTCCGCGTAGGCCTTGGCTGCTTGTCGAATCTCTTCGGGATCCGTGCCGGTCATCGCGGCCACCTTGTCTGGCGTGTACCGTTCCAGTGATGCCTGCAGCTCGTCCAATCCGTCGGCTCTCAGAGCGAGCGCTGTTTTGTCGAACAGACCTTTGTCGAGGATCTCCTTGAGCATGGCATACGCGATGAGGTGTTCCTGTCCCGGAGCAACCAGCAGCGATATGTCCGCCCGGTCCGAAAGCCTAGTTCTCATCGAGTCGATAACGATGACTTGTGCCTCGTATCGAGTTAGGGCACGGATGACCTCGTTCTTGGCCACCGGATGAGTTTCGGTGAGATCCGCGCCCAGCAGGACGATCACTCGGGCGCTTCTGAGTTCATTGATGGAGTTGGGGCTTGCCGGATAACCGAGGGCTGGAGCAATACCGTTGACAAGTCCCGCGTAACCGTAGCCGCCTGCATGGTCAAGATGGGGCGTGCCCATGACGGTTCGCACGAAGCGGTTGAACACGTATGCTTCTTCGTTGGTGAGCCGCTCGGAGCCCAGCGCTGCGAGGCTCGGCCCGCCGTGCGCTTCCTTGATGCTGTTGAGCCTCTCTGCCACGAACCCGAGGGCCTCGTTCCACTCGACTTCCTCCAACCGGCCGTTCTTGCGAATCAGCGGTTTGGACAGCCTTTTCTCGGAATACACGTACGGCCAGCCGTACCTTCCCTTGACGCAGAGGTTGCCTTCATTGTGGCTGTCCGAGGGAGATGACACCCAGACCACCTTGTCGCTCTTCAAGCCCAGGGTGAGGGTGCAACCGAGGCTACAGAAGGCGCAGGTGGTGTTAGTCTGCCTTAGCTCGAACTGCCGGCCCGTGCCTACCAGCCACTTGGAGGAAATGGCCCCCACCGGGCAAATTTGGGCGCATTGGCCGCAAAACTCGCAATCGAGGGGCCTTCCGAAGTCCGTGGAGACCTCGTTTTCCATTCCTCGCCTGACGAAGCTCAACTCGTTGACGCCCTGAACTTCATCGCAAATGCGCACACACATGCCGCATTTTACGCAGAGATTCATGTTGAATCGTATGAAGTGGGAGTCGTTGTCTATATGAAAATAGCGTTGCTCCTTGGGGAAGGGCGGTTCCGCGACTTCGTATTCGTGAACCAGATCCTGAAGGCGGCAGTTTCCGCAGGCATCGCAACTGGGGCAGAGCAGAGGGTGGCTTCGCAGCAGCAGCATAAGCTGCATGCGGCGGCTCTTGATCAAGTCGGGACTGCTGGTGGTAACTTCCATGCCGTCCCGTGCGGGGTTGAAACAGGCCGGCATGGTCCGTTTGCGACCTCTTGCAACCACTTCAACCATGCACAGCCTGCATGCCCCGAAGGGCACCAGCCTCTTGTCATGGCAGAGAGTGGGGATGCGGACTCCGGCCTTCTGAGCGGCCTCCAGGATCGTCGCTCCTCGCTCTACGGTAACTTCAACTCCGTCAATGGTCAGGGTAACCATAGAATTTTTCTCACAGGGAAGATTGCAACAACGGCATTAATCCGGCATTCCACGCCGGCCAAACCATGATTGGCCCCGTGGGCCCCATGTTATCTTATTGCGTGGAACCTGCAATTCGTTATGCAAGTGCGGCATTTGGTACATTTTTCCAGGTCTATCCTCGCTACGGTCTTCTTCTCCCAGATGATTGCATTGGAAGGGCAGTTCTTGTGACACAGACCGCACATCTTGCACTTGTCTTCGATGACCACGAAATCTATCAGGTTGGGACAAACCAGGGCATCGCAATGCTTGTCCCGAATATGAGCGTCATATTCATGCCTGAAGTACCTGATTGTGGACAGAACAGGATTGGCCGCGCTCTTTCCCAGTCCGCAATGGGATGTGCTGTTTATGTGATGGCCCAGTTCGATCAGGAACTCCACGTCTCCCTCTTGTCCGCGGCCTTCACATATATCCGTGAGCTTGTCGTACATGACCTTGAGCCCTTCACGGCACGGTATGCACTTCCCGCAAGACTCATCCACGCAGAAGCCGGTGAAGAACCTCGCGGTATCCACCATGCAGGTCATTTCGTCCATGACCACGACACCGCCCGAGCCCATCATGGCTCCCACGCCGATAAGGGATTCGTAGTCGATCTCCACGTCTTCCATGCCCAACGGGATGCAGCCGCCCGAGGGGCCGCCGATCTGTGCGGCCTTGAACTTCCTTTTCTTGGGGATTCCTCCGCCGATTTCAAAGATGAGTTCTTTCAAGGTAGTGCCCATGGGCACTTCCACCAGGCCCACGTTGTTCACCGCGCCGGTAAGAGCGAACACCTTGGTGCCTTTGCTGCCCTCGGTCCCGATTGACGCGAACCAGTCCCCTCCGTTGAGAATAATCGGGGGGATATTGGCAAACGTCTCCACATTGTTCAGATTTGTGGGCTTGTTCCAGAGGCCGGCTTCCGCGCTTCGCGGAGGTTTGATGCGCGGCATTCCCCGCTTGCCTTCAATGGAGAACATCAATGCAGTTGATTCGCCGCACACAAACGCACCCGCTCCAGGGTAGATCTCGATGTCGAAGTCGAATCCTTTGCCGAGAATGTCCGTTCCCAGCAACCCGTATTCCCGGGCGTCGTTGATAGCCTTCTGAAGGCGCTTGATTGCCAGAGGGTACTCCGCCCGGACGTAGATATAGCCCTTGTGCGCTCCAATTGCGTACCCTGATATGGCCATTCCTTCCAGGACGGAGTGGGGGTCTCCCTCCATCACGGAGCGGTCCATGAATGCGCCTGGGTCGCCTTCGTCGCCGTTGCAGATGGTGTATTTGGGGAAGTTGTTGTATTTACGGCATTCTTCCCATTTCAAGCCCGTTGGGAATCCGCCGCCGCCCCGGCCGCGCAGCCCTGATTTCTTGACCTCTTCTATGACCTCCTCCGGAGTCATTTCTTCCAGGACTTTGCCCAGCGCGGAGTATCCGTCCCTGGCTATGTACTCGTCGATGTTCTCCGCGTCTATGAGTCCTCTATTGCGCAGTACGATCAGCCGCTGGCGACCGAAGAACCCGATGTCCTTGATCAAGGGGACCTGGTCCTTGGCCACGGGTTCCTTGAACAGCAGCTCTTTGACGATTCGTCCTTTGAGCACGTGTTCTTCTACGATCAGGGGCGCATGCTCGGGTTTGACCTGGTTGTAGAAGATGCCGTCAGGGTAGGCCACTACGAGCGGGCCCATGGCGCAGAAGCCGTTGCACCCGGTCATGATTATCTGAACGTCATCCTGGAGATTTCTCTTGGTCAATTCCTTCTGCAACGCGGCTTTCACTTCCAGCGAGCCGCTGGCCATGCACCCGGTTCCCGCGCATATCATGAGCTGCATTCTGTAGTACGGGCTTGCACACATGTAGTTTTCTCCGTCGGCCTTCCTTTCACGGCGCCAGTCGCTCACCGAGGATAGGATGCGATTTGCATTCGGGCGCTAGGTTGCCCGCGTCTCGCTGCCGCGGGCCAGGGCATAGTCCTCAACAGGCTTCCCGGCCAGTACGTGTTCGTCAAATATGCGCTGAGCTTTTTCTTTGTCTAGCAGGACATATTTGACCGGCGCCGCGTCAGCCAACTCTACGGTGATCATGGGCTCCTTGGCGCATAGTCCGGCGCATCCGGAATTGGTAAGGATCACGTCGGTGAGGTTTTCCTGACCGATTCTGTCCCGGAAATAGGTCATTATTTCACGTGCTCCGGCTGCAATTCCGCAGGTTCCCATGTGTACCGTGATCTTGGCGCGATACTCACCTTCCCGGAGCACCATTCTGGCTCGTTCTTTTTCCTTTATTTTCTTGAGGTCCTGTATGGAAATCTTGGGCACGACGAGACCTCCCGCTGTGTGTCCGGCCTATTCGTAGGCCTGGATTATTCTCAGAGTATCCTTCGGATCGACGTTCCCGTGGGTGTCTTCGCCGATCATCATCACAGGCGCCAGACCGCATGCCCCGAGGCACCGCACCGCCTCGATGGTGAAGCGGCCGTCCTGCGAGGTTTCTCCCACGTTTATGCCAACCTCGCGTACGATGGTTTCCAGGATCTCCTTGGACCCTTTCACGTAGCATGCCGTGCCGAGGCACAGGCGGATAGTGTGTCTGCCTCGCGGCATGATCGTGAAGAAAGAGTAGAAGGTCACGACCCCATAGACATGGGAGGGGGAGACGTGTAGACCATCCGCGATTCGGTGCTGCACCTCCATGGGCAGGTACCCATACATCTCCTGGGCATCCTTGAGCGCTGGAATAAGATGCCCGGCCTTGCCCGCGTACCTGGCTATCACTTCGTCCAGCTTGGCCAGTTCCTTTGCCGGCAGAACCTCCACGGTGCGTTGGACTTTCTTTTTCAGTAGAGCGTCTCTGTCTTCCAATTTAACCTGGCTCCGATATTTCCTTGGGGGTGAATCCCACCCATCAGGGTTCGTTGAGTTCGTTGAGCCCTTGTATGAGATTCTCTCGAAGGAAACGGATGACTTCCGGATTGTTCAGCGGAATCTCTTCCAGTTCCTCTCGAATCTCTCTGGTATCGAGGACGAACTTTCTTCCGTCCTTGATGTGGTTGTACACAAAGTCCGTGTCGGGGTTGCCCTCGATCAGGGTTATAACAGTCTCGGCCATATTGCCCATCGGTTTTCGGTCGATATGACTGTGGCTCATGTATGCCCTGACGCTGGTTCCCTGCCCGGGCGTTGATCGTATCTCCAGGTCGCCTTCCGCTTCACGGGCCGATTGCTGAAACAGTGAGAGTCCCAGTCCGACCTTTCGCGTAGTCCGAGTGGTGACGAAAGGATCGAGAACCTTGGCCAGGAACTCCGGCTCCATGCCGCGGCCGTTATCTTCTATGGTAATGGTCAGGGTATCACGCCTGAGGTCTTCCTCCACGGCTATCTTTATCAGGTCCGCTCCGGCGCTTATGCCGTTTTCAGCCACATCCAGGATATGCAGCGACAAGTCCTCCATGTGCCGGAATCTTTGACCGTCCCGCTGTGCGCCTCTTTCAGAAATTCTCCGGTTCGAGGATTCGTCTGCCGTCCTCGCCGGCAAGGGCCTTCCTAAGTTCTTCAAAGCTTGGCCGAACCATCATGGCCAGGGTCTGTGCCTTGCCTATATCCGCCAGGTAGTGGGCATCCGACGAGGTTATCAGCGTGTAATTACGGCACTGCCGAAACCTTGCGCGAGCTGCCGCGAAATCCGTTCTCCAGGAGATCTCCAGAGCATCCACCTTCATTTCCGGTGGGATGAAGCCCAACTGGCGGAATATACCGAAGCCCTCTCGGTCCACGTGAGCAGGGACTGCCAAGCCGCCGAGCCCATGAATGAGTTCCACCACCTTCTGAGCCCCGATGGTGGTTGCTCCTATAAGGAGTCTATCATCAAGGTCTTCAACCTCGTCGTATTCATCCACAACCACCTGATATCCGAAGACTTCCTCTTTGTTTTCACCGGGCAACCGGGAATAGATCTCCTCCTGCATGGCCTCGGCCGCCTCATCTGAGGGAAAGAGGCCTACTATGTGAATTTCTTCTGAGGAGGTTACCTCAATTCCAGGAATCACCACCAAATCGCCGCCCCGCGATGCTCTTCGGGTTGCGGCGGTGTTCCGGGCGGAATTATGATCGCACACCGCGATCATGTCGAGGCCACGTTCCGTTGCCGTCCTGACTATGGCCCTGGGCGTCATGTCCGCGATCTCCGTGCATGGGGACAAGACCGTATGAATATGAAGGTCAACTCTCCAAATCCGGAGATCGGCTTCCGGACCCTTTGTTGTTGCTATTGTCCGCGTTCCCGTTGTTCAGTCTTTTCCGGGCCGCAATAACCGGCCGGGCCGGGTTCAGTCTTCCTCCAGCCTGCGAATTCCCAGCCCGAAGAGTCTTCCTGCTAGTTCGTAAGCCTTCATCGGCGTCATCACAATTGGCACGTCCTGGTCTTCGGCCTTTTGCAGCGTTTCAGGGTCAGGTTCCCTCCCGCCGACTACCACGATGCCGGCAAGGTTATTCAAGTACGCCACGGCAACGATGTTCTGGTGGAGCTGGAGGGTTATCCACAGGTCGCCTTCCTGCGCTCCGGCAATGACGTCGGACAGCAGGTCGCTGACGTACCCGCCCAGGACCTCGCGATCCATCAGGCCTTGGCCGACCTTCACCTCAAGGCCCAGTGCTTTGACCACCTCACCCAAGGTCATGAGCCCAAAAGCTCCCTTATCTGTCAACCTCGGCCAGCACGATGTCCACGCTGGACAGGATGGCGATGAAATCGGACAGAAATGATCCGATGCTCATCTTCCTCAGAGATTCCAGGTTGACGAACGCCGGTGGCCGCCACTTCAATCTGTACGGCTTCGGGCCGCCATCGCTCACCAGATAGACCCCCAATTCACCCCGGGGGGACTCGATGCACTCGTATACTTCGCCCACGGGCGCTTTCACGCCTTCAACCACCAGCATGAAGTGATGGATGAGCGATTCCATTCTCTCGTAGATCTCTTCCTGCATAGGAAAGACTGCGGATGGTTTGACCGCACGAATCGGACCTTCTTTTAGGGCTCCCACGGCCTGTGAGATTATTCGGTTGCTCTCCCGCATTTCGCGAATACGGACCAGATACCTGGAATACACGTCGCATCCCGATTCCACAGCCACCTGGAAATCGTATCTCTCGTAACCGCTGTATGGCTGGGCTTTTCGCACGTCGTATCCCAGACCGGATGCCCGAAGCATGGGACCGCTTGCGCCCAGGGCGATTGCGTCCTCCAGGGGCAGAATTCCTGTGCCTTTGGTCCGGTCTACGTAGATGGCGTTCTTGGTGAGCAGTGTCTCGTATTCGTCAACGTGGCGGTCGAATTCATTGGTGAAGGCTCGAACGCGATCCGCAAACCCGTCTTCCAGGTCGCGAATCAGGCCGCCTATTCTCAAGTAATTGGGCATGAGGCGTCCGCCTGCGGTAAGCTCGAAGAGATTCATGATGTCTTCTCGCTCCCTGAGGCAGTAGAACAGGGGAGTCATCGCGCCGACGTCGTGCGCGTGAGTGCCGAGCCAGAAAAGATGGCTGAAGATCCTGGAAAGCTCCGCCATGATGACCCTGACCGTTTG
>DYLG01000072.1:4807-16659 GCA_020722215.1 Desulfomonile tiedjei | reverse complement strand
ATGAACGATTTCCGCAAGTGGTTCATGCGCCACCGTATTTGCGCCATAGACCACTAAGGAATGAGCCCGCTAGTAATAAAGCGCCATTTCGCCGAACCACCCCTCCATGGCCGCCTGGAAGTTGTTCAGCCTGTCGATGCCGTTTACGGGAAGGAAATCGTGGAATTGAATGACGGTCCTACGAAACCCGCCCTTGATTGCCAGGGCGCCCAGAAAAGTCTCCGACCCCATCAGGCCCAAGGAGGTTTCCCAGTCGGTCACGTCTGCGCCGGCAATACTCCATCTGGCACGGCCTTCCAGCATGATTGACATTCCTCGCCAGCGCGCGGGCGGATTGATGACGGTGTGAAACCCCAGAGTCGTGGCGCCATTGCCCACCATTTTCTTCCCGCCCTGATTCGTCTGTACGGCTTCCTGAAAAATAGGGGAATACAGATCCGTGTCAGCGTTGATCCCTAGTCTCGAACCGCGCCACTGGGCAATGTCCAGGTCGCAGCCCACACGCCATCCTGAATACTCGAAGCGGGCGTCACTGAGATACTGATTGGGAATATTCCTGAACCTAGTGCTGCCCTGAAAATCCCGAAGGTTTATGTTGGTCCTCACCGAGAGGCGTCCGACTTGCACCCTGCCCATCAAGTCGAGAAATATACTGGAGTTCACCAGGCCGAAATCCCGCCTCAGGTCCCAGGATATTCCTGCATCCGGGACAGTCTGCCTCCCCTCGGTCAACGTTGCGTAAAGAGGGCGAAATCTGACTTCTCCCCAAACGTCGGGTATTACGCAAAACGGGGAAAACGCATTGCAGATGCCGCTCCAGTCCATCGCGAGGGCTGCAGACGGACCGCCCAGCACCAACCATAGCCCCACACCGAGTATGACCAGTCGTACCGCTGCTCTTCGTGACGCGGACTTTCTCACAGGCTCAAGACCTCATGGGGGGGGACACTTCACTAAAACGTATTATCGCTCAAAAGCCGCCATCAGTCAAGCTCGTTCTGCGCATCCCGCGGCCGTTTATGCCAAGAACATCCAAGGGTTGGATTTGGCTGAGGCCCGTGGCCAACGCCTGAGAGGCTTCAGGCGAAATTAATGCACTTTCTCGCGGAAGACACTTTCGCAAATGATGCCGGCTTGAATTTGCGGTGGCAGTTCTGCACCAGGAGAGCCTTCCGGCAAATATCTCACCGCCAGGTCACCAACCACGCCAAGAAACGCCGCTATGATACCTTCCTTGTGCTTCGGTTGACGATCCGTCAGAACCCCTCGGCCTGAATATGGAAATTGATCCGGTAGGCATGCTTTGGATCAGGGCACTTGTTCGGATCACCGCAGGGTGGCTGCTTCGGGGGCACTTTAGGAATCGGGCCTCTGTCCAGTCCCAATTGGTTTGAAAACGCGTCAAACACAAGCCGGAAGAAACCGAAGGCATGTGAGGTGCTCGGGCAGATCAGAGCCAGTATGATTATGCCTATTAGAATTCTCGTTTTCATAGTCAGCAGCCTTCATTGGGAGGGCGTCGGCCAAATCATTTGCCGATGAAATCCGTGCCCCGTCGCCTCTCAGAGCCAATCTCCGGCCCGCAACAATGCTCCGACCCAGTTTAAGCCCGCCGGGCATCGCTGCCCTGGTGTCGGAACGCCCGATAGACCGATCGCATTCTCTACCGGTTCCCGACAGGGGGCGGCAGTTGGGGACCCGGATGCGCTGGCGGTCCACACGGCGGAGGCGGCCCGTACGTCTGATAATGCACCGGGATACGATAGGGAAACATTGGCGCCTCGCACAAGAAATACCATACGCCCTGCTCCTTGAAGGCCATGAGCGACTCGTCCAAAGGAGCGGGCATATACGTGGGACGCGGACCACCGGCCAGGCAAAATGCGGCCGAAAGAAGAATCACGCACACGAGAACCGGCGCCACTGTTCCGATTTTCATTCGTCATCCTTATACACGCTTTTCTTACGGTAAGGACAAAGATATCAGAAGATCGAGCGATTTGCAAGGAATCTCTCGCTCCATGAAGAGCCGCTGTCTCGCCCTTCTCCCTCCCCTAGGGACAAAATCTCCCCAAACCCGGCGGCCAATCCGCCAAACAAACAATTTGAGTTGAGCAATCTACCCAACTATGGTATAATCCATCATATTTTGCATCATGTTCCCATGCCCTATCAAAGGACGTGTACATGGAAGAACTGAGAGCCGAACTTCTTGAAGTGGCTGCCCGCTGTGTGAACGGCGCTATTCTGTACAATCTCAGACAGAGCATCGAGGAATTGCGGGGAAAGCCCAACGAGGAGGAGATGCTTCGCAAACTTCTCAACATCACCCACGCGGTCAGCGAAGCACGATCCAAGAGAAAAAAGGCCGCTGACACAGCGGCTTCCTAATGATGACCGATTCCGATGATCTTTCGGCGGGTTGACGTTCCCGGATCAACAAAAGGCCACGCCGACCCACTACGTCAAATGAACCGCAATCGAAAACCGGTCCGCTGATCCAGACGAGTGATTCCCTCTTGCAATGCTGCGTCCACCGCTGCCCGGTATTCCTCCCGGGTGATGGACCTTCGTGTCGAGGGGTGCTCCATGGCCCTTCCGCAAGGCCTGTACTGGTTCATAATGTTTACGTACGTGTTGGTGGAGATCTCCCTTGCCAGAAAAGCCATGGCCTTTCTCGTGTCCGCCAGGTTGTCCGGCATCACGAGATGTCGCACCAGAAGCCCTCGCAAGGCAATGCCTCGCTCGTCCATCCGAAGATCCCCAACCTGTCTGTGCATCTCTCGCAGCGCCGCCCGAACCACTTCCGGATAATCCGGAGCGTTCATCAGGGCGCTGCTGATTGCGGAATCCATGAACTTCAGGTCGGGCATGTAGATGTCCACAACCCCGTCGAGTATCTTCAGAATCTCCACCGAATCGTACCCGCCGGTGTTGTAAACCAGCGGCAAGTTCAACCCATTCGCAGCGGCTACGGCTGTCGCTTCGAGAATCTGAGGAACCTGATGGGTTGGTGTGACGAAATTGATATTGTGGCATCCTGCACGCTGCAATTCGAGCATGATTTGCGCCAGGCGGCCGGTGTCTATCTCTCGGCCTTCCATGACGTGGCTGATTTCGAAGTTCTGGCAGAAAATGCACCTGAGATTGCAGGACGTAAGGAATATCGTTCCGGATCCGTTTGTTCCCACAAGGGGGTCTTCTTCACCGAAATGGGGGTTTGCCGAGGAAACCACCGGCCGTGGGCCAACTTGGCAATAACCAAGCTCCCCCTCCAGTCGATTAACCCCACAGTTTCGGGGGCAGACCGAACACTGGAACATCATATCCCGGGCTCGGTTGATCTTGTCCTGAAGGGTTCCATTCTTCAGCGCGGCGACATACGCAGGCTCAAACAAGGTCACTCTCCTTATTGGGGCAGAGCGAAGCCCACCGGTTATGGTGAAGACCGGACGGTTGAGTCCGCAAAGCCATATTCGACCGACTCCAGGCAGAGGCCGTTCGCCGGCGCGGTGGGCCCGGCTCCGGCGCGATCCCGGGATGCAAGAATCTCCCTGAACTGCACCGGATTGATCTTGCCCGATCCCACCAGGACCAGCGTTCCCACCAAAGACCTCACCATGTAGCGCAGGAAACCCGTGCCGCAAACCGTGAAGATCAGCATACCCTCGGTCGGGTCGCTTTCCCAACCCGCGTGCAGAATCTCTCTCACCGTGGAGGGCGTCCCATCCGTGGGGGAACCGAACGCGGCAAAATCGTGAACGCCTTTCAGAACTGCCGCAGCCTCCTCCATCGCGGTGAGATCCAGCGGGAAAGGCACATGCCAGGCATGGAGACGGTGGAGAGGCGATCTGAGGGTGCGGTTCAAGATATAATACTTGTAAGTCTTGCACCGAGCCGAATGTCTCGCGTGGAACCCGTCGTGAGCCGGGCAAAGGTCGCGTACCGCCACGTCCCTGGGAAGAAGAGCGTTCCAGCCTCTCTGAAGAGCCTCGGGAGGGTGGGACCATTCTGCGTCGAAATGAATCACTTGGCCTCTGGCATGAACTCCCGCGTCCGTGCGGCCCGCTCCGTGAACGCGCACCGTGATGCCGAGTATACGCGCGAGGGTCTGCTCCAGAGTTCCCTGAACAGTGGGCAGATTCTTCTGCAACTGCCACCCGTGGTAGGACGTGCCGTCATATTCCACTGTTGCCCGGTATCTTTTCATAGAAGGACCGGCAAGTCTCCGGGGGCCGTGCTGGTTAGTCATGGGGCCCCTTTGTAGGGGCGACCGGCCGCTCCCCCCTACAATTGGCCGGGAGCCGCTTGGCTCGTCTTCGGGACCTTCACCGGGATATGATCCCCTGCTCGGCAAGAGAGGCCAGTTGGTCCTCACTCACTCCCATTTCCATAAGGATCTCTCGAGTATGCTGCCCCAGTTGTGGCGCCGGGATGTCCTTCGGGAGCGGCGATCCCGACAGCCTGAGAGGGCAGGCCAGGCGCCGCGTTCCATCGCTCCCGGTGCTGATCATGCCTCTGGAGCGGATCAGGTCGGAATCCGCCGCTTCGGTGAGGGTGAGTACCGGTTCGCAACAGCAGTCGTGATCCTTCATAAGCTTAATCCACTCACTCTGCGTTCGACCCTTAAATATGTCCTTCACTGCGCCAACGACATCCGGGCCACCGAACTGATCCCCGCGCAGGTCGTCCCGTTCAACCGCAGAGCAGAAATTCTGCCAGAATTTGGGCTCGAGCGCTCCGATCGACATGTAGCGTCCATCCTTGGTCTCATACACTCCGTAGCATGGAAACCGGCCGTTGAGGAACATGTTTCCGGGCCGGGGCTGCTCCATGCCGGAATCGATCCCGCCGAATATCATGGTAGCCAGCGAGAAGGAACCGTCGAACATGGCAACGTCAATAAACTGGCCCTTGCCGGTTCTATTCCGCTGGACTACGGCCGCCAGCAGTGCTGACAAAGCCATCAGACTGCCGCCGGCAAGGTCGGCTATCTGGACTCCGGGGATGACCGGTCGACCTTCCTTGGTCCCTGTGACGCCGAGGATGCCGGCAAGCGAGAGGTAGTTCACATCATGCCCGGCACGGTCCCGATACGGACTGTTGGCGCCGTACCCCGATATGGATGCCTGGATGAGCCGCGGTTGTCTGCGACTCAATGTCTCGTACCCCAGATCCAGGCGCTCCATGGCGCCGGGTCGGAACCCTTCCACAAGAACGTCGTACTTATCCACAAGTTGCAGAAAAATGCGTTTGCCCTCAGGATGCTTCAGATTCAGCCCGACGCTCCTCTTGTTGCGATTTACAGCCTCGAAGTACGGGGAACCTCCGCGGCCGGCGCCGAACATAAGGGCCCGAGCGTAGTCGCCGCCCATCGGGTTTTCTATCTTAACCACATCCGCGCCCAGTGACGCCAGCAGCCATGTCATATAAGGTCCGGGAAGATTCATGGTTAAATCAAGAACCTTAAGCCCTGTGAGAGCCTGGTCCATTACACACCTCCAGAGGTTGGTCGATCCGTCCGGTTCTTGGTTCACGGCCCGGTGTGTCGGAACAATGATTGGCGTGTGTCTTGTGGGAGGTCCGCTCGACCGTCTTCCAGACTATAGTATCCTGTTCCCACCGACCATGAGGGTAATCCGAGAGCGCGGGCCAGCTCAGTGTGACGATCCACTGCAAGCGCGTACACGCCCTGAAGAATTGAATCCACCTCAGTTGCCGGACTCTCGGATCCCATGACAGCACACAGTTTTTGTGCGTCGCCTCCCTTACGGGGGCGCAATTGCATGGCCATGGGGTCGGGGTCTTCCGGCCGGGAGTCGTATTCATCTACCAGCTTGCCCGCCTTGTAGAGATAATAACTCAGAAAGTAGTCGTCCCGATTGGACACGGCCAATGCGGGACATCCGAAATACAGGGAGAGTTTGGAAGCAAGTTCCGCCAGGACCTCCGGGTCCTGTTCTTCGCATTCCAGCTCGTAAACCACGGTCAGTCCATCGACTGTGGGAGATACGTAAGCCGCGCGGCCGGTCTGCCTGAGAAACTCGACCGCCTCTTCCTGGGCTACGTTCTTGAGAGTTACATTTGTATAGAAGCCCGCCATTGAAAGATTCCTCTGCCCCCGGAGCTAAAGTCCCATGAATTTCGCCGCGATGTTCCTCATGATTTCGTTTGTGCCCGCAAAAATGCGCATGACTCTGGTGTCGCGCCACGCACGGGCTATCGGATATTCCTCGCAGTAGCCGTAGCCGCCGTAGAGCTGCAGACAACCGTCAGCCACTCTGCATGCCATTTCCGAAGTCCAGTACTTGGCCATGGAGACGTCGACCACAATGTCCCTGCCTTCCATGTGATCCACGATGAGTTTGTCCAGAAAAGTCCGACCCAGTTTGACCTCCGTTGCCATTTCCACAAGCCTGAACCGCGAGTTCTGAAAAGAAGAAACAGGTCTGCCGAATGCCGTTCTTTGCCTGCAATAGTCGATGGTCTCCTCGATGACTCTCTCTGCCAGGGCTACGGATCCAACGGAGCACACCAGGCGCTCCCGGTTTAGCTTTTCCATGAGCATGCGAAAGCCTGAACCTTTCACACCCAGGCGATTGGAAACAGGCACGCGGCAATCGGTGAAAAACAGCTCGGCAGTGTCCTGGCTGCGCCATCCGATCTTTCTGATCTTTTTGCCTTTTTCAAAACCTGGCGTCCCGTCTTCCACCACGAACAAGTCCACCGCTCTGTGAGCGTCCTTCACAGATGGGTCCTTTGCAGCCACTATCACAAGATCGCAGTTGATACCGTTGCTGATAAAGGTTTTCTGCCCGTTGATCACAACGCAGTCGCCGTCCTGGCTCGCGGTTGTTCGTATGGACGCCAAATCGCTGCCTGTGTTGGGCTCGGTCATGGCTATGGCGGTAACCAGATCTCCAGAAACGCAGCCCGGAAGATACTTTCTCTTGATTTCTTCGGATCCGAACGACGTGATGTACGGCACAACGATGTCGCTGTGCAGATGCGCCACCAAACCCTGGTGACGGGTCCGGGCCAGCTCTTCGATCACGATCACCGAATAAAGGAAATCGGCAGCCGACCCACCGTATTCCTCGGGCACGTCCATACAGAGGAACCCGTTTTCGCCCATTCTCTTCCAGATGGCTCGAGGTACTATTCCTGCTTCTTCCCACTCGTCCACATAAGGAATCACCTCTCTCTCCAGAAATCTTCTGACGGACTGCCTGAAGATCCTGTGCTCCTCGGTGTATGGCAAGATATCCATAGGGTTCGTCCTAGACTTATTTTGGTAAATTCGGATACGCACCCATTTGGCCGTACGGCTGGTCGGTCTGCGGGGCTCAAATGGGGGACAAGAGCCGGCAGTACCTGCAAGATGCCTCTTCTACGAATCAACAGCCCCCGACGAACGTGCTTCGACCCGGAGGAATGCATCAGCCAATTCATGAAACAAGGCGCCTTCTAAACAAATCCGTCTGGCCGAAAACGCGCGCCCGGACCTACGTATGGGGGAGTTCGAGGGGTAGATGGAGTCTCCCCCTCGAATCCACTGGAGCCACAGCGCCGAATCGTGCCCCGCTTCCATCCGGGGCGAAGCCACGGACAAGACGCCGCGTGACCCATGTTTCGTTATGCCCCGATACGTGCAGATGAACAATAGCTAAAAGCCCTGCAAAGGGCAAGTGTTGGCTGCGGAGGCACTCATTTGGTTGAGCACCTTGCGCAGGAGACACGGGGATGATATGGTGAGGTGTGTCTAACCAAAAGGCTAATAGTATCAATACGATATAGGAGCTGACATGCCCCGCCCGGATTTCATTCATCTGCACTTGCACACCCAGTACTCGCTGCTTGACGGAGCCATCCGAATACCCGACGTCATCAAGCGCGCCAAAGAATACAAGATGCCTGCGCTGGCAATCACCGACCACGGGAACCTGTTCGGCGCGATGGAGTTCTATTCGGAGGTTCAGGCAGCGGGCATCAAGCCCATAATCGGATGCGAGGTTTACGTTGCTGTGGGCTCGCGGCGAGTTCAGTCTTCCGCGCCGGGCGTGCCGGCGTACCATCATTTGGTGTTGCTTTGCGAGAACGAGAAGGGGTATCGCAACCTCTGCATGCTGGTCACCAAGGGACATTTTGAGGGGTTCTACTACAAACCCCGCGTGGACCGGGAACTCCTTGCGGAATTCAATGAGGGGCTGGTTTGCCTCAGCGGGTGTATGTCCGGAGAAGTGCCTTCGCTGCTTCTTGCGGGAGAGGAAACCGCGGCTATGGAGGCTGCGGCATGGTACAGGGATGTGTTCTCGGCTGAACGGTACTACTTGGAGCTGCAGGAAAACGGCATTGCGAACCAGCGCAGGGTGAACGGTGGGCTCATTAAGATGGCTCGGGATCTGGATCTGAAGGTCGTTGCCACCAACGATTGCCACTATCTGGACAAGGCGGACCATCGAGCCCATGAGGTGCTCCTGTGCATTCAGACCGGGAAGCAGATTAACGACGAGAACCGCATGAGGTTCGAGACGGACCAGTTCTACTTCAAATCGCCTGAGGTTATGGCCCATGATTTCAGGGACGTTCCGGAAGCTTTGTCAAACACCATGCTGGTAGCCGAGCGGTGCTCGCTCCTGTTGGATCTGGGTGAGCCTCTCATGCCTCGATTTGACCTGGGGACCGGAGAAACGCTCAAGGAGCGCTTCGAAAAGGATGCCCGTGCCGGATTCGAGCTTCGCATGCAGGAGATGGAGCGGAGCCTCGGCCTGGATGAAAGTACCAGAGCCCAGTACCAGGAGAGACTGGAACGAGAGATAAGTCTCATCAAGGAAAAGGGATTTTCCGGGTATTTTCTCATCGTGGCCGATTTCATATCCTATGCCAAGAAAAACGGGGTCCGGGTCGGGCCTGGAAGAGGTTCCGCAGCAGGGTCTCTGGCAGCGTACGCACTCGGAATAACCGACATAGATCCCATCCGGTACAATCTGCTTTTTGAGCGCTTCCTCAATCCCGAACGCAAAAGCATGCCGGACATCGACGTAGACTTCTGCATGCTGGGAAGGGAAAAAGTCATCGAGTACGTTTCGGAAAAGTACGGCAAGGACAAGGTGGCACAGATAATCACGTTCGGCCGTCTGCAGGCCAGAGCGGTGGTCAAGGACGTGGCCAGAGTTCTGGGGATTCCGTACAACGAAGCGGACCGCATTGCCAAGCTGATTCCCGAAGAGCTGAAGATCACGCTGGACGCCGCTCTGGAAAAGGAGCCGAGACTCAAGGATGAGATGGTCAAGAATCCGGTTGTTGCCGATCTGATCAACACGGCGCGGCCTTTGGAAGGCATCGCTCGGCACGCTTCCACGCATGCGGCAGGCATTGTGATCGGCGACAGGCCGCTGGTGGAGCTTCTTCCGCTCTACCGAGGGAACAAGGGTGAAACTTTGACCCAGTTCGACATGGTTTGGGTGGAGAAAATCGGCCTGGTCAAGTTCGACTTCCTCGGATTGAAGACTCTCACCGCTATCGACATCGCACTGAAGCTGATAGCGGAATCCCGAGGCAAGGCGCCGGACATGGGAGTGCTCGCACCCGACGATGAGCAAACCTACGCGCTGTTGAGCCGCGCTGAGACACTGGGCGTTTTCCAGCTTGAATCATCCGGCATGAGGGACATACTCACCAGGTTCAAGCCGTCGGTCTTTGAGGATCTTATAGCCATCCTGGCCCTTTATCGTCCCGGCCCCTTGGAGTCCGGCATGGTGGACGACTTCATCAACCGCAAGCACGGCCGCACACGAATCGAGTATCCTTTGCGCGAGCTGGAACCCATTCTCCGGGAGACATACGGCGTTATCGTGTATCAAGAGCAGGTGATGAGCATCGCCACGACCCTGGCAAACTACACCTTGGGAGAAGCGGACCTGCTCAGGCGCGCAATGGGGAAAAAGAAGGCCCAGGAGATGGCCGAACAGAAAAGCCGCTTCGAGAAAGGCGCTGAGAAGAACAAGATAGACCCGGCAAAGGCCGCGCACATATTCGATCTCATGGAGAAATTTGCACGCTACGGCTTCAACAAATCCCATTCCGCGGCGTATGCCATGGTGACTTACCAGACAGCGTTCCTCAAGACGCATTATCCCGCTGAATTCCTCGCCGCACAACTCACGTGCGAATCGGGAAACACGGATAAGATTACGCTGTACATATCCGAATGCCGGGATCGCGGCATAGAGATCCTACCTCCGCACGTAAACCATTCATACAGTGATTTTCATGTAAAAGACGGCAAGATCATTTTCGGCCTGGCAGCAATAAAGAACGTCGGCGAAGGGGCAGTGGCCGCGATAATCGAGGCCCGCAATCAAGGCGGCCCGTTCCGCAATCTTCAGGATCTGGCTGCGCGGGCGGACTTGAAGAAGGTCAACAAGAAGGTCTTTGAGAGCCTCATCAAATGCGGCGCCCTGGACGGCCTCGGGCATGCCAGAAGAGCCATGTTTGAGGCCCTTGACGCGGTGCTCGAGGACGCGGCACGTTCTCACAAGGAAAAAGCCCAGGGACAGTTCAATCTCTTCAGCAAGGTCGGTCTTCCTGGGAAGGCCGGGGTGGCGGACACTCCCATCCCCGATGTGGACGAATGGGACGATCAGGTGAAACTCTCCTTTGAGAAGGAGATGATCGGCTACTATATCACCGGCCACCCGCTCAACGGCTTCGAAGACCTCATGCGCAAGTACACCAACGCCTCGTCCGTCACTCTCGGGGATGCGCCCGACTCGTCTCAGGTCCGGGTGGCAGGCCTGGCGAAATCTGTCAAGGAACACGTCACCCCAAAAGGCGAGCGCATGGCATATGTAACTCTGGAGGACATGGAAGGCGCGATCGACGTCACCGTGTTCGCAGATCTGTACGGAGAGGTTCGAGACGTGCTCAACACATCGGAACCACTCCTCATTTCAGGCACGAAAGAGGGGAATCAGGCCAATCCCAAGGTCCTGGCAAGGGAGATCTATCACCTCGCGTCCGCGACAAGGCGGTTCAGCCGGGAGGTCCATGTGCGAATTTCCACCACCGAGGCTGATCCGAAGCAAATCAGCGATCTAAAGGGCATATTCGAGCGCCACAAGGGTAACCTGCCGGTTACGCTTCACGTGATCATCCCCAACAAGTCTGAAACCGTCATCAGGCTCGGTTCGGTTATGTGCGCTCCCTCGGACGCTCTGGCCGGCGAAGTTGAAAAGACCTTCGGCTATGCCGCCGTTACCTTTGAATAGCATGGGAGAGTCCGGTGGACGGGTTCCTATGTGCTCCTCGGCAAAAATACGGTGACCTGTTCGGAGCTGTCGCACCACGCGGGCAGCCCGGACGCCACTGCGTCGGGGTTCCGAAGGAACAGGAGGTCTGACCGGGCAATCTAGGTGCTTCTGCAAATTGGTTTTGGCCTTTGGTCCCGGAGAATATCCTACTGCCGCTTCGAGGCCCGGACGTATAACGTCCGGGCTACCCGGACCTGTTTGGGCGCCGACAGGCCATGATTAGAGGTTCCGTAGGGTGCGTTTCCCGTTGGTCACCGCACCCTACGCCTTATCAATCCCGTCTGCGCTTCATCAAGACGTCGATTGCCTTCCGTATCCCATACGCCTTCGCCGCAAGACGGACAGAATTCGCCTGTCAGATTCTGAATTGTCACGGATTGCCCGCCCTAAGAAAGTGTCTCATCCTGGGTTTTTTCTTCCATTTCAGGGTATCCGCATGCTGGGCGCTGCATATCTTTACTCCCATCGGTTGTTCAATGAGGACCAATGACGGTGGAGCCGCCCGTCCTACTATGCAGGATGCTATGGTGGGACAGGCGG
>DYLG01000072.1:0-4797 GCA_020722215.1 Desulfomonile tiedjei | reverse complement strand
CGCCGGTCACTCACTGCCCTCACCCCGGCGAATCCCGCGTCCTGCGGGACTGGATTCCGGCTTGCGCCGGAATTACGATCAATGAGATGAGCCGATGGACGGCTTCCGCGGCCCTCCCTCACAACCGAAGCTCCATGATTCGCTCCGACTCGCCCCCTTGGTCCACGAAGACGAAACCCGCGTTGCGATACAGTCTGATGGCCCGGAAGTTCAATGATTCCACCGTGAGCCAGATCCTGTTCAAGCCGGCCGCGGCCACGGCCTCAAGCGCTATTCGGGTCAGAGCGGTTCCGATGCCGCGGTTGCGAAACGGTTCCTTCACAAATATGATGTATTCAGCGTCGCGCTTGTCATAATCCGGAAGAAACGAGCAGTGACCGATGACATCTTCTTGTTTCCAGGCAAGGAAGTTTCTCCCGAATTCCATCAGGTTGTCGATCCATTTGAGGCGCTGATCTCTGTCGTCAGGCGGCAGACCCTGACTGATAGCGAGGCTTCCGAAGTTGTCGTACATTCTCGCCAATTCGGATTTGTCTTCAGGACCGCACTCTCCCACCTCGAATGCGCATCCTTTCTTGTCGATTCCTTGAACCCGATTATAGGATGCCATCCTGCTTTGCCAAACCTGAAAAGGATCATTTGATGACGATGCGATCCCTCAAGAGCGCTTCCAGGACAGTATGGTCCGCCATGGTGGTGGTGTCTCCGAGGTCGCCTATGTCACCGGCCGCGATCTTCTTGAGGACACGGCGCATGATCTTGCCGCTGCGAGTCTTGGGAAGAGCATCGGCCCACTGTATAGCGTCAGGAGTAGCGATAGGCCCGATCTGAGTCCTGACCATCGCAATGAGAGCCTTCCTCAGTTCGTCCGTCTTGGCGACGCCTGTGTTGAGGGTAACGAACGCGTAAATCCCCTCCCCCTTTATGGGATGGGGGAACCCCACAACAGCCGCTTCGGCCACATCCTCATGAAGAACCAGCGCGGATTCGACTTCCGCCGTCCCCATACGGTGGCCGGAGACATTGATGACGTCGTCGATTCGGCCCGTTATCCAGAAGTATCCGTCTTCGTCTTTTCTGGCTCCATCGCCGGTGAAATACATTCCCGGAACTTTGGAAAGGTAAGTCTCCTTGAATCGCTCATGATCGCCGAACACGGTTCGAATCATTCCCGGCCACGGCCTGCGAATGAACAAGGCTCCTTCCTGGTCGGGGAATTTAACCTCTTCTCCCGTGTCCGGGTCCAGAATCACGGGGTCCACTCCAAAGAACGGGAACGAACAGGATCCGGGCTTGATGGGAGCTATGGCGGGCAACGGCGTCAACATGTGGCCGCCCGTTTCCGTCTGCCACCAGGTATCCACGATTGGGCACCATTCCCGACCTACGTTGGAGTAGTACCATCTCCACGCCTCGGGATTTATGGGCTCACCTACAGTTCCCAGCAATTTCAGGCATGAAATATCATGTTTCCTGACCGGGTCCGAGCCTTCCTTGGCCAGGGAGCGGATGACCGTGGGAGCAGTGTAGAATTTCTCCACCCGGAGTTTGGCTACAATCTCCCAATACCTGTCAAACCCGGGATAAGTGGGTATCCCCTCGAAGATGACGCTTGAGAATCCGTTGACCAGCGGTCCGTAAACCGTGTACGTATGGCCCGTTCCCCAGCCGATGTCTGCGGTGCACCAGAAGGTCTCGTTTTCCCTCAGGTCGAAGACGAGTTTGGTGGTCATAGCCGCATGAATGAGGTATCCTCCGTGTGTGTGTAGAACTCCCTTGGGCTTGCCCGTGCTGCCGCTTGTATAGAGGATGAATAGCGGATCTTCCGCGTCCATCTGTTCCGGCTCCACGTACGAAGGGAGGGACGGGTCGGCAACCAACTCGTGCCACCAGAACTCCTTGCCCGGGTTTAATTCCAGTTTCAGTCCGCAGTGGTCCAAGACGATCACCGTTGTCACGTCAGGGCACTGTTTCAGGGCCTCATCTACGTTCTTTTTCAGGGGAAGCGCCTTGCCGCCGCGATAGCCGCCATCCACGGTGATGACAACCTTGGCGCCGGAGTCTTGTATCCGGCCTGCTATGGATTCTGCGCTGAACCCGCCGAATACGACACTGTGAATCGCTCCCATTCTGGCGCACGCAAGCATCGCAACCGGCAACTCAACGATCATCGGCAAGTAGATGATCACGCGGTCGCCCTTTTTCACGCCCAGTTTTTTCAGCCCGGCTGCGAACTTGTTCACCTGCTGATACAACGACAGGTAGGTTACAACCTTTGATTCGGACGGATTATCCCCTTCCCAGAAATAGGCCACGCGATTGTTCAGTTTGTCCAGGTGCCTGTCCAAACAATTGTAGCTCGCGTTTATCTTGCCCCCTTTGAACCACGAGATATGCCCTTCGATAAGATCGTAATCGAGCACTCTCTCCCACGGCTTGTACCAAGAGAGATATTCCCTTGCCTGTTCGGACCAGAAGCTCTCCACGTCTTCGATGGACTTCCTGTACAGTTCTTGGTACTCCTCCATGCTCTTGACGTACGCTATCTTTCGATATTCTTCCAAATGAGCGCCGTACCATTTGGGAGTATTTGCCATCTCAAGTTCTCCTTTCTTGAAGCGGTCGAGTCTGCCCCTCACTCACAAGCCGAATCCATGAGGGGCACTGGGCCTGTCATGAAATGACCGCGGCATTCTCGCGGAGGGTCGCCCCAGGGCCTCAGCCCTTTTCCGCGGCATAACGGTGAATTTGGGCAAACATGCAGGCCGGGGCCTGCAATGGTGGTCGGTAGATAATTGCGGGAGTTGCTCTATGGCGACGTCTAAGCGTTATCACGGTTTGCCCCATGAAGTCAATGTCAGCGAAAAGAAAACCCTTTCGGTCTCCCCCATACGTAGGTTCGGCAGAGGGTCTTCGGCTGGATGGATTCACGTAGAAATGTGCATTCAGATCGGCATGTCGGGAGGTGTGTCTTGTTAGCGCTCCTTGGCAGCCATACGGGAAGCCATTCGGAGCTATCGCGCCACGCGGGCAACCCGAATGCTTCCGCAGATTCGTTTTGGCCCATGATTCTTGAGAGGAAGCCTCCTGCCGCATACCGTCCGGGCTGCCCCGATCTGTTTGGGTACCGGCATACGACGATTCGAGTGTCTTCAAGACCTCTGAGGCGCCGCCTTACCTTAGAGCGCCGCACCCCGGTCAAGAAGACCCTTCGCCGCATTTGCGCTATGGAGGAATTAGGCTGCACGGAACCAACGGGTTGTTTTCAGGCAGATCTTCACCAACATGAGCATTACCGGCACTTCGATGAGCACTCCCACTACCGTTGCCAGTGACGCACCGGAAGACAGCCCAAAGAGCATCGTGGATGTGGCGATGGCCACCTCGAAGTGATTTGATGCTCCTATCATTGTCGACGGCGCGGCGTCTTCGTACGTTAGGTTCAGCAACCGTGCCATTCCGTACGCGATCCAGAAGATCAGGTTCGTTTGAATAAACAATGGGATGGCTATCCAAAGGATTGTGAGGGGATTCTCAACGATCACGTCACCCTTGAAGGAGAACAGGAGTATGAGCGTTATCAAGAGGGCGATGATCGTCACAGGTGTAAGTACGTGAAGAAAATTTTCTCGGAACCACTGCTCTCCCTTGGCCTGAATGATGAGTTTTCTGGAGAAATACCCGGCGACCAGGGGCAGAGCAACGTATATTCCGATTGAAAGAAGCAAAGCCTGCCATGGAACGGGAAGGCGACCGACCCCGAGGAGGAAGCCCCCGAGAGGCCCACAGAAAAACAACATGGTAAGCGAGTTGATTGCCACCATAACCAGCGTGTGGCCGTCATTCCCTTTTGCCAGGAAGCCCCATACAAGCACCATGGCAGTGCACGGAGCTATGCCGAGAAGGATGCAGCCGGCCAGATAGCTCCGCCAGAGAGGCACTTCGAGCATCTTGATGCCTTTGATCATGACAACTTTCCCGGCCCCGTGCGTCGCACCCTCGGGCAAGTCCAATCCCAAAGGCATCTTTACGTAATCGACGGCATCAGGCCCTACGAAAGCAAGGAATAGGGAGCCCAGGAACAGCAGGGAGATGGCGTACATGGTGAACGGCTTGACAGCCCAGTTTACAAAGAGCGTAAGGCCCACAGGTTTGACACTCTTGCCGGCCCGAAGTACCTCAGCGAAGTCGATCTTCACCATGATGGGGTACATCATGAAGAAAAGACAGATTGCAATGGGTATGGACACCACGGGAGCCTCGTTCACATATATGGCCAAGCCGTCCAGGAACTGGGCTACCCCGGGAGCGATTCTTCCGAGCACAATTCCCGCGATTATACAGAGAATCACCCATACCGAGAGGTATTTCTCAAAAACGGACAAGCCCTTGGCTTCCTTGGTGATACACGCTTCAGTCGCTGTCATGGTCACACTCCTTGATACTCCCTTTCACGAACTACGCGGCATTTAAATCAGGTCAACCGGCAGAGGACGCTTCGTTGCAGCGTACCACTAGTCCCCTTTCACTTCACACCACAACAGCCCGGCCCGGCACCGGGGCCGCAACCAGCCATCGCTTTGGTCAGAGTCGCGATGAGTTGTTCCTTGTTGGTTGCCCCTCTGAAATTCCCTATGATCGATCCAGGCGGAGCCAGGAAAAGTGTCATAGCTTCATCGACATCGGCGTTTATGCTGAGTTTGGCAAGAAACCCACGCTCCAGAGGAAGGCTCGGATCGATCATGATGACGTCGGTAGCCGCCGTGTATCGTTGATCGGCCTTGAACGCCCGGACCC
>DYLG01000071.1 GCA_020722215.1 Desulfomonile tiedjei | reverse complement strand
CATGTGTCCCTGAAGCGAAGTCAGGCCGTGCCGTTCGGAGCGGAAGGGACACTGGCCGCATATATGACGGAACTTTTGGCAAAGGCCATATACCTGTGGGGTGCGCGCAGGGGTGCGAAGTCGGTAGGCGTAGCGAGGAATCGTCGGTCGAATAACCCGCCGTTCTTGCGGACTCTTGCGAAGGAGCCGGGAACAATGTCCCTTTCCATCAAACTTTTTCTTGTCATTCGCTGCGAAAACGGGTATGAAGATAAGATTATCTTGTGTATATTAGATCTAATGCAGGTACATAAGAGCCTGGGGGTGTTAACTGGATGGAAAACCTGGAAACCCAAACCAATCACAACCGTATGGAAGAAGAAAGCGACCGGGAGGTCTCCAATGAAGAGGACTTCGCGGAACTGGTAGAGAGCAGCTTCCACTCCATTCAAGAAGGGGAAGTCGTAACCGGCACAGTGGTTCAAATCACACCCGAGTTTGTCATGGTGGACGTAGGCTCAAAAGCTGAGGGGCAAATTCCTCTGGATGAATGCCTGGACGAGGGGGGGAGACTCTCGATGAAGGTGGGCGATCCCATCCAGGTGTTTCTCGAGGACACGGATGAATCGTCCGGCCAGGTGAAGATCTCCAAGACCAAGGCCGATAAGATCCGAATCTGGGAACAGATCGCGGAAACTTGCGAAAGCCGGAAAACCATAACGGGCAAGGTGATCAATCGTGTCAAAGGAGGCCTCCAGGTAGACATTGGGGTTCCTGCTTTTCTTCCCGGGTCACAGGTCGAGCTGAGGTCTGTCAGGAATTTTGACAAGTACATAGGCCAGTCATTTGAATTCGTTATTCTGAAGTGCAACCGGCGCCGCGGCAACATAGTTCTTTCCCGGAAGCCGCTGCTTGAGTCGGTTCGAGACAGGAAGAAGAATGAGATCATGGCCGCGATGCAAGGGGACGGCGTCCTCACGGGCAAGGTCAAGAACATCACCGATTACGGTGCGTTCGTAGACCTTGGCGGCATCGATGGTCTTCTGCACATAACGGACATGTCTTGGGGGCGAATCAATCATCCGACGGACGTTCTCAAGGTCGGGGAGAATATACGCGTCAAGGTGCTCAAATTCGATCAGGATAAAGGCAGGGTTTCTTTGGGCTTGAAGCAGATCGAGCCCGACCCCTGGGAAAACGCTGATGAAAAGTATCCTGTGGACTCCCGATGCGTCGGCAAAGTGATGAGCATTACCGACTACGGGGCCTTCGTGGAACTTCAAACAGGCGTGGAGGGCCTGGTTCACATCTCGGAGATGTCCTGGAGCAAGAAGCCGCGCCATCCGTCAAAGATCGTTCAAGTGGGTGACGAGGTAGAGGTAGTGGTCCTCAGCGTCGACAAGGAACAGAAGCGGATCTCTCTGGGCATGAAGCAACTGATGCCCAACCCGTGGGACGTTATTGCCGAACGGTACCCCGTGGGCACGAAGATCGAAGGAAAGATCCGCAATGTCACCGACTTCGGGATCTTTGTCGGCATTGACGAGGGAATCGACGGGCTTGTCCATATCTCCGACATCTCTTGGACCCAGAGAATAAGACACCCCAGTGAGCTGTACAAGAAGGGCCAGACCGTCCAGGCGGTTGTTCTCAACATCGACAAGGAGAACGAGAGATTTTCCTTGGGGATCAAACAAATGTTCGATGACCCGTGGGAAACTATTCCCGACCGCTACTCCCCGGGCACGAAGGTTCAGGGCAAGGTGACTTCCGTTACGGATTTCGGTGTTTTTCTCGAAATCGAGCAAGGCATTGAAGGGATGATCCATGTGTCCGAACTCTCAAAGGAAAGGGTGAACTCCCCTCACGACTTCACCAAAGAGGGTGAGCAACTCAGCGCGGTAGTCCTGAAGGTTAACAAGAAGGACAAGAAGATTGCCCTGTCGGTGAAGAGTCTTGAAAAAGCAGGCGACTACGATCAGGTAAAGGGTTACCTCAACAGTCAGGAAGTGGTTGCTTCAAATCTTGGCGATTTGTTGAAGGAGAATCTCGGCACTAGCCTTGGGAAGGATTAAGCTGCTTTCACCTGCACTGAACATCTGCAGCGGGAAGCGTCCTGTTTCATTTGTCCGGAACGGGGCTCTTCCCGCTGCTCGTTCTGAGATCGGTCAGGGCGCGCGGCGCATGCCGGCAGCGGTCTAATCTGTAAATGGTGATTTCCTGGTTGGGGAATCCTTCATGGCGGCAAACGGTGCTGATCTGGGAACATCTGAATCCTGAACTCACAAGGCGTCCCACGAATCTGGTCACCACCAACCTTTTGCGATCCGCCAGCAACAATGTTCCGTCGTCCTTGAGGATCTCATGCGCCAGATGGATGAGGGATCCGTGGAAGAAGTAGTCATAAAGGATTTCCGCGCCAAGAAGGAGATCCACGGGCTCCAACGCAGCGGGCTTGTCCCAGTCGAGAATGAGGAAGCTCGTCTTTGCGGATTCCACGCCGTTGAGGGCGGAGTTTCTGCCGGCGAAAGCCAACGCGTCCGAAGAATAGTCGGTAAAGACAACATGTGCCCCCATCTTGGCTGCCGTAATACCGGCGAGACCCAGACCGCACCCCAGTTCCACTGCCGTCAGTCCGCCGAGATCTTGCGAGGCTGCCAAATACTCGGACAAGACCACCGAAGCGGAGGTCACACCCCACCAGCAGGAAATGCGGTCCTCCGGTTCATCAGGCTCCAACGGCGCGCTCATAGCCACCGTGAAACGCCCCACGGAAATCGTGAATTGGTTTTCTGAACGCCCGGTTGCGCTACCGGTGAGGTTTTTCCCCGCCAATGTGTCCTCTTTGCCGGTTGACTTGCGAACCTGTCGGTTAAGAAATCCGATCATCAGGCCGCATATCATTTTCCGGACGCAACCGCAACAGCCGAATCCACAAGGATGCGATCATGCCCAGTCTTCGGGTCAGAACCCCCGCCAAGATCAATCTTTTCCTCAGGGTCGTGGCGAGACGCCCGGACGGATATCACGACCTGGAAACGGTGTTTCAGGCAGTAGAACTCAGTGACGAAATCATCGTCCACACCGCAAAAGGCGATTCGTCCCTGGACATCCCCGATCACCGTTATCTTGAGAACGAGAACAACCTCGTTATCAAGGCACTCCGCTGGGTCGAAAGCCGAACCGGCCACAGGCTCGGCGTTGCTATCACTCTCCGAAAGAATATTCCGGTTGCCGCGGGTTTGGGTGGCGGCAGTTCCAATGCTGCCGGAACTCTGATTGCTCTCAGGACGCTGTTCGGCCTGGATCTCAGCGACAGAGAGCTTCTCCGGGGAGCGGCTGAACTCGGCGCGGACGTGCCCTTCTTCCTCGTGGGAGGGACCGCTGTGGGCGAAGGGACAGGCGATCGTTTGACGCAGATCGCGCTCGATCTTGATTATGAGTTGCTTCTGGTGAATCCGGGTTTTCCTGTATCGACCAAGCTGATCTTCGATCAATTTGACGCGAACTTGACAACTCACCGCAGGGAGGTTACAGTGTGGAGGAGGCTGCAGGACAGCCGTAATGCTGTGGATTTGCTGGCGAATGATCTCCAGAGCGTGGCCGAGACATCGTACCCTGAGATTGCGGAGGTCAGAAAGAGGCTGGAGACAGTCGAGGCAACCCGGGTTCTCATGACCGGCAGCGGTCCTACGGTATTCGGTCTGTTCACCTCGGAAACATGTCCCGTTGAGAAGATCCTTGCCGATATGCCTGACAGATGGTTTGTGAGGAAGACTCGACCGGTCGCTCACGGCGTTATCGTGGACTGATTTCCTTATGCAGGCCTCGCCTCTATTTGAGCCACACGTGATGGGGTGTCGTCAAGCGGCAAGACACGGGTCTTTGGAACCCGCATCCGGAGGTTCGAATCCTCCCACCCCAGCCAACCTCGTTGATCCGTCTTGCTTGCGCTGAATCCTCGTGTTCCTTCCGGATGCCCGTGCCTCGGTATCTCAATGATTGTTCACGCAGCCTGCGAAGAATCCGACCTCAGGCTTCACGGTTTCTTATCGGCGCCGGCGCCCGGAACATCTTCTTGAATAGCTTGATCCCCTCCCCCTTTACGATGGCAAACAGCACGGCGTGGCGGCGAGAAACATAATATTTGCCGGAAGTTTTGTCCGAACGGGTCGCGGGGAAGGCGGATCCGAAACCCTCCCCTGCCAACGAATCGGAAATTTCTCTTGGCAACTACTACACAAACTCGGTTTCAAACGTGTGACTTCCGGAGGAGGGAGATGGGCCTCCTGCGCCGCGAACGGCAAGCCTGACTTCGCTTCGGAGGCAAACTTCCCGGCTTACCGATTCAAACGCGCCTCGACGTTATGACATTCTTCCCACCAATGGGTGAAGCGGCGGCCGTCGCACGGCAGATTCGCATACGGACAAGCCGTTTCTCAGGTATTTTGGGGTGCACAGCCCGCAAATCGGCCATCGCTCAAGCGTGGGGGCTCCGCTCGCCCGTCATACCGGCGCCTGAAACGATTGCGTGCGCAGCGGACATGTTCCGGCAAGCCGGACCTCTACATCGAGGCCATGAGTTCTTTGGCGCGCCGCTTTATTTCAAAGCGGACCATTCCCAGGCTGGCGGTCTGGTCGCACAGGACACCTAATAGAGCATGCTCGCCCAGCGATGCCATTACAAGAACGCCGTCTTCATATTCCAGCATGCCCTGTTTGAGGCTCCCCACGTTCAGGTCCCCTCCGAGGTGTTTCGCGGAGGCCAATCCTGAAGACATAACCGCTGCCACCTCTTCGGTGTCCGTGGTTCCGTCGCGGGACACCCCTGCGATGGCGAATCCATCACTGCCGACCACGACTGCGGTGACAATTCCTGTGATTTTGATCAGTTCCTGGAGTTGGTCTTCGATTTCCGACATGAGTCTCCTTTCCACGTATTTCTGTTGCCGTTTGTTCTCAAGCACAACGTGCGAACGAGAACAACGTCGGCATTCGGGGGAAAGGGCGGACCTCTGTGTCCGCCCTTTCCCTCTCCGCAGCCGTTGCTATGGGCAGACACGCAGGTCTGCCTCTACCATCGGGTCGCTAACCGTTCCCAAGGCTGCTTTTTGTGACAGGGTCGAGCCTTCCGAAGCCTTTGCGATCACTGCCTCAGCCGGGGGTTCCCCGTTTCTCGTCCGTGGGAACCATTTTGACCCCGAGGCTGCTTCTGAGGCTGTCCATTTCCTCAGCGCCAGTCAGCTTGAGAAATGCATGCTCAAGATTGGCTCCGGTTTTAGCAATAGTCGTCTTTATCTGAGACGGGGTGTCCGAAGCGATTATTCTGCCCTTGTGAATGATTGTTATCAAGGAGCAGATCTCCTCGGCCACAGCCAGAGTGTGCGTGGATAGCAGCACAGCCATGCCGTCGGTACGGGCCATCTCGGTGAAGAGGTCTTTGACCAGTCGGACTCCTCTGGGGTCCAGACCAACCATGGGCTCATCTATGATGAACACTTTGGGTCTGTGCATCAGGGCAGCGCTGATGATAAGCCGCTGCTTCATCCCGTGCGAGTAGCCTTCGATCAGCTCGTCCTTCCAGTCAAGAAGCTCGAACATCTCCAGGTAGTGCAGGCCGGCCCTCTCCGCGTCGGCCTTGTCCACGCCGTAGAGGCCGGCGGTGAACTCGAGAAACTCCCAACCCGTAAGCTTTTCATAGAGAAACGGTCGGTCCGGTACAAATCCCACGATGGCCTTTGCTTTCTCAGGAGCGGTTGCGAGATCGATGCCATCAAGAGTGACCGTACCAGTATCGGGTTTCATCAGACCTGCCACCATTCGGATGGTCGTTGTCTTGCCTGCGCCGTTGGGACCGAGAAATCCCATTATTTCCCCTGCAGGGACGGTCAGGTCGATGTGGTCAACTGCCAATACCTTGTTGAATCGTTTTGAGAGATTCTCGATGGTTATCATTGGTTCGGGGCGCCCCAAGAAACTGCCGGTCCGCCTAGGGAATATCCAAACCGCGTGGTCTTGCCCTCCGGCGTGCCGGTAATGAAAATTATCAGAGCGAGCCTTGAGGCTCCTTTTCGCGAGAAGATACCTTCCTTGCCTCGATCACTTCGAGCTTGAGTCTTCCCAGGAAAGTCAAGACGTTCACATGCTTGTCCACATCACCGTACAAGAGCGTAACATGAAGCGGGTCGGCGGGGAACTGATTGATCAGGGGGTCCCCCGAGACCCACCTGTTGCCTGCCCAGTATTCCACCCAAGCATGATAATAGAATCCGTCGTTCATGTGAACCAGACCAAGAGCAATTCTCGCGGGTATTCCCACAGCCCTGGCCAGAGACACGGCCAGCACCGCATGTTCATTGCAATCGCCTTGTTTGGTGTTGAGAACTACGAGAGCATCGGGGACTGCCGGAGTGGGCGCCTTTTCAAGATAGCCGGCCACCCAAGCGTTTATCAGCCGCGCAGCCTTGACGGGATCCTTTTCGTCGCCAACGACTGTGCGAGCCCTGGCAATGATGTCCGGATGATCACTACGAATGAACCGCGATGATTCCAGGAACTCCTCCATGTTCTTGTGCTGAAACGGTATTGAATACGCGGGCTCGGGAACCGTCTCTCTTGTGATCACCAGCTCGATTTCTCCAGCGTTTTCCCTGACCTGTTGTCTGGCCTCGTTCGGGACGATCCCCATTCTTACGCCGCTTTGGACCCGCAGCCTGATCATGTCGATGGTCGCCGGGTCGGGAATCGTGCCCTCGACCGGCACGGAAGCCATGGACATCATTTCGGGCAGATTCCTTGCAGTTTGCATTTGCCTGCTGATCTCGTCCCTGTCCGACCTTACCACGGTAATGCCCAGGGGGAGCTGTCCTTTGAGCAGTCGGCCATCTCGGTCGATCCACATCTTCAGTTGGACAGACCGAAGTTCGGCCTGCACAAGCCATGCCTCCACTTCGCGGCCGGCCACGTTGAGGCGGGATGTCTCCAGTACCTTTATGCGTGCATCCCATTTCTGTCTGTCAATGGGATCGAAGATTGGCACCTGAAACTCGTCCCCAACGGACAGCCCCGTAAGGGGCATAGGCAAACCCAGGGACCGGGAAATCCTGGGAGTCTCGAACAGCCTTAGCCGTCGTGCAGGTCCGGTCTTTGAATCGGCGCCGAAGAGGACGAGGTCTCTGCCTTCCATCCGGCCCTGCTGTTCAAAGGTAATGATGCCCGAAGAGACCTTGACCGAGAAGGAAACCAGTTTGAAAGCTTCGTCCACAAGAGATTCCGAGGAAATGAGAATCGGCTTGATGCGGCCCTGGACGTTCAGGGAGATGCTCAGCTCATCATTCAACAGCCAATTGTCTCCCTGGCGTATCTGCCTGGAACGCCCGAACCCCGCGTACGCGCCCTTGATCCGAATCATGAACCAGTCTTCCGATTCCACTGCTGCAATCTTCACCGAGTCGGATAGAGCCACGGGCGTCGAGAAATAGTGATCCTTGACCATGACCGCCATGAGCCCCAGGAAGATGCCCAAGACACCCAACGTAATAAGTGGACTGAAGCGCGAACCATTGCCGGACAAAGACAACCCCATAATGGACTCTCACCGCTTTTCCAGACGCGCACGGAATCTTTTCAGGAGATCTTCGTTGTTCTCGATCACCGTTTCAGCCTGAACCTCCGTAAGACCTGCACCGATAAGGATCTGGAAAGCCCTGTCTCTGGTGATGAGGTCATCGGGGGCATGTGAATCAGTATTTATCACGAGTCTGGCCCCAACGCGTTCGGCAACCCGGGCCACATGACCGTTGGTTAGGCTGTGGCCGTGGCGCGAGGTGATCTCCAGACACACCCCCTTTTCCGCAGCTAGCCGGGCCAGGGCTTCAGTGATAAATCCAGGGTGTGCCAGGATGTCTGCCCCCGATTCGATGCCCGCCTCGTTCGTTCCTGGAGAGACCGGCTCGACAGGAGATTCGCCGTGCACCACAACTATGATCGCACCCAGTTCTCTGGCTTGAACCACCAGGTCCGGAATCTGAGCAGGAGGCGCGTGGGTGACCTCAAGTCCGGGTATAACCAAGGTCTCCTGGAATCGATTCAGGTCTTCGGCCACCTTGATTATTCTGGGGACCACTAAACCGAGGTTGGATCCGTCCACATGATCGGTCAAACCTACCGCGCGATACCCCTTCACGTGGGCCCGGCGCACCAATTCACTGGGGCCGAGCATCCCGTCGCTCAGGAAAGTGTGAGTGTGAAAGTCGATCATCGTGCAACTCCTCTCCGAGGGGGGCTTAGCTCCGGAAGCGGCTGGACGCTACGAGCCGGACCAGGGGGGCAAGGTCCGCTGACAGAGACTCCTTCCGGCCGCACAATCCTCCGCATTCTTCGAGACAGTTTATATGGAAACTCCCGCCTTGGGAATGCTTTCAATCGGAGGTTCCTCTGTGATGAACACTTACAGAAAATGCTTCCCATCTTTCCGATTTTATTCTAAGATCTGTTCTTGAAGAAGCGGATTTGTAACAACTGCAAATTCCAATTTTTTTTAATGCATGTTTGCCCTTTTTTCAGTCACGGCGTCAAGATGGAAAAGAAAGAGGTCCGCGTAAGGTGTCGAGGCTGCGGGAATTCCTTTAAATTGAAGATTCCTGTCACGGACAGGTCCGTCAGCTTTAAGTGTCCGAAATGTGCTAAGGTCCTGAAAATCAAGGTCTCCTCGAAAGCGAAGAAACCGGAACCGGCTGCGGCGCCTTCACCGGCGCCGCCTTCGGCGGACCAGGGTTTTGACGGCTCTGTCTTTCCCGAAATGGATTTCGGCCCCACGCCAGGGGCCCAGCCGCCAGGCATGGGTTTTGATCAGGGCGGAATGCCGGAAATGGATTTCGGGAGTGCTCCGGCGACGTCATCGGGCATGGAGTTTGAGCGTCTCCCGGAATTTGAGACCTCTCAACTTCCGGACTCGGCCAGTTACCATGAAGGACTCGGTGCTCCGGCGCTCGGGCCGACTCCCGGTTCCGCGGGGTCCGAATTCGTTTCCCACTCGTTCGATTACGCTCAGCCCCCAGCGGCTCAGGGAGCACCCCCCTCTTCCCCGCAGGGCTTTCCCAGTTGGGTCTTCATGGCCGGAGACATGGTCAAAGGCCCGTTCACGGAAGATGAAATTCGTACCATGATCAAGCAGGGGGAGATAACGCCCCAAACTTCCATGCGTATGGGTGAGCGTCCGTGGATTCAGGCTGGGAAGGTGGCGTCGTTTGCGGCACATTTCCCGAAGAAACGTCGTGCAGAGAAGCTGGAGCATACTTTTGCTTCGATGAAACTGCTCGACGAAGAAGAGGCCCCGGAGAAGAAGCCATTTTATGAAGACATTTCAGCCATTGCGCCCTATCCGGTCAAGGGCTTGCAACAATTCGGCATTTTCGCGGGCATCGCATTCGTGCTGTCAACAATTCTCTGTCTGAACTTCTTCGTGGGGTTGCTGGTGAACCTTGCGGGTTGGGGCATTTTGTACGGCTATCTGGCAAGCGTCATGCGGCAGACCAAGACTTCTTCCGAGAGCCCTCCTCCGGCCTGGGACTTCGCCAAGGCAAAAGACATGGGGATCGAGGGCGTCCAGGTGTTGGCGGTACTGGCGGCTTTTTCTCTTGTGCCCACGAGCATACTTCTTCTGCTGATGATCGCGGCATTTCTCAATGCCATGCCGTTCATCGGTTTTCTGTTGATGGTTGCTGCGCCGCTGTTCTTTGCCGCGTCCCTTCTTGTGGTCCCCGCGAGTCTTGTGGTTTTCTTGAATTCCGGCAGGTTTGGTCTTGCCTTTAATCCCGGCAAGATTCTCCTTGTCCTCAAAGAGGGCGGCTGGCCGTATCTCATGCTTGTGGCATTCTCGATCGCAGCCGGGTTGGCTTGCATGTTCACTGCCTTGATCACCAGCGTTCTTCTGGTTGATATCCCCGTTGCCGGTTTTCTGGTTGGAGGGATAATCATGGCGGTTGTCTTTTCCTACGGCCATTTCATCTGGTTCCACGTTACCGGCAGGTTTTCCGCCGAGAACGCTGCTCTGATCGCTGAGGCGGCTTCCGCCGGATGAGTTCTACGGGCCGGGGAGTTGGTTCCCGCCATGAGATTTCGTTATGCCTACCGGAATAGCCCGCTGAGTGTTTGGCCGGCTGCCGTGTTCCTCTGGATTCTTCTGGCTGTACACGGAGCAGCCGCATCGGACTACTTCGATGTGGTTTCAGGTGTCCTGGAGTCCCCCCGTTTCAAGGGAAAGGGCCCCCTGCAGAAGTTGCTCATCGCCGCGGAGCTGATTCGTACCAACAAGCTCAAACAATCGGACATGGCTTTTCCACTGCTGGACTGGACCGACGAATATTTGCGGGCGCCGTCCAACCTCGTGGAGCGGTTGAAGCGATGGGCCGAACTCACCGGGGACGAAAAACTCGGTCACCTCCGGCTCCCCAGAGATTACTTCAATCGCATGCTCCTTGCCGAATACCTGGTGAGCCAGACCTCATACTTGAACGTGTCTCCCAGGGAGAAGCTCGGCCTCCTACGAAAACTCGACGAAGAGAAACTGGTGGACTGGTCCGTATTCCTCGCTTACGCCCGGATTTACGCCGGCGGCGTTATCATGGGCGCTCAAAAATATAACAAGACTCAACCGAAACAGGCGCTCCACACCCTGAAGACGCTCAGGGATGAAGGCCTGGTGGACTGGCACTACAGAATTCCCACAGAGTCCATCCTCGTAGCGGAAGCCCTTGCGCTTGATGACGAGTACCAACGCGGCTCCAACGGCCGTAGACTTGGGAAAATCCGGAATCTGGAAAAAAAAGGCCTTATTTCACCTCTCACCAGGAAAGAACTCGAGAAGCTGCCCGCGTGGAGAATGCTGATCCAAGATGCGGCCTTCCTGAAGGCCAATCTCAAGTTGAGAAGACAGAAGCTTGACAAGCTCAAGGAGGACGGCTTGATTTCTGCTTCCACAGCCTCTGATTTGATGGAGGTCTTCAGTCCGCAACAAATGCCGTCTCAAGTGGAAACAGGACCCGCGCCCCTGCCCCGGAAGATACCCCCCCCGTCCAACTGATGCCGTTAGGGGGCGTGGCAAGATAACGTCCGAATCTTCGTACGCCGCGGACCTGTGCGTCCGCCCTTACCGGCGCGCGCCGCAACCGCCGGGCTTGGCCGCTCGCCATGAAACAGGCCTATGCCTCCGCGCTCCACCGGAACGCGGGATCGAGGTCTTTTCTCGACCGATGCGCTTCGCTGAGCGAATCCTACGCCGACACGTCACCGAACTTGTGCCATGGAGTGGCAAGTAGGCATCCTGGCAAATGCGCTGACGTGTTTTCTCCACAGAGGTTTTCACCAGCTCTTTACATCCTGTAAAAGGTTCCGACACCGCCAAGCCGCCGGCATTCGTCTGTGAACGAGTTTGGGCGGGTTTGAGACCCGGCCTTACCAACTAATCGGGAATTTCGCCTGGCAACGACTATAGTTACAGAGAGTTAGACTTCTTTCTTAACTCCGGCCTTCATTTCCATTCCGAACCCTTCAAACAACCACAGTATGGCCACGCCGTACCAAAGCATGTACACAACGTAGAAGATCATGGCGAATATTAGGATCCCTGCCTTTGAGCGGGCCGATGTGCCTTCCACCTTGAAGAAGTTGTATCCCACTTCAAAACCCTTTGCGATTACCGTCGAGACGAATTCGGCCTGCTTGAATTTCTTCATGTTCCCGAAGAATTTGGCGATCACCCAGAATCCGAAGATCCCCACTACGATGAAGAGCGTCCACGTGCCGATCTGGTTCAGAATTTTGAGGTGGCCTGCGCAAACCCCTATAAGGATGGAAATCAGGAACTTCCAGTTTGAATAGAATTCAGGGCAGTAAGCCTTCTTGCCCCCAGAGTTCCCGGGAGGTCCGCTGCAAACGCCAGGGTAACCATCAGTGCCGGCAGCAGCATCAACCCGAGAATGATGATTTTCTTCTTGTCTCTGAGAATGCTCATGGACGTTTCGTAGTCCCATCCGGCATGGGCAGCGGCAGCGTTCATGAACATCGAGTAGATCCGTCGGCTTAAACTCATTGCAAACTCCTTTCATCACCTTTCTGTCTTGAGCGGCGCGACGGGTCTCGGACAGACCAAGAGTTCGGACGCGTTTGTTCCATTTTCCCATCGGCCGGCAATCCGACTCGTTAAGGTAAGCAAGAGGCGTGCCATATCGCGGGGAACGGGAAGGAATCAGCTCGCGACCGGCGTCCCACGAGGCCGCGTTGCGCCTGTAGCTTATCGGAGAACAGTTGCACGGGGGCACGCCAGCGCATGCTGAAGGAAGTACCTGTCCTTTCCCCAAGAAGGTTTGCAACGATAGGCGAGCGTGCTATGATGGCAAAGACTGTGGTTTGTACCTTCTTGCAAGAAAAGCAAGCCGACTCCAGGCGTTTCTCCCTTGCGGCCGGAATGAACGCAGCAAGAGGTGATTGCCCGCACAACCCGAGGTGGCCGAATGGCACATATATACGGGGCGGGAGTCGATGTGGGCTCCTGTACCACTAAAGCAGTGATTGTTGACGATAGTCCAAGGGTGCTCGCAAGTCATGTCATCTATTCGGGCACGGACTTCGAGGCGGCCGCATTGGAGACGTGGAGCGAGGCGCTCAAACAGGCCGGATTGACCGATAAGGATGTTTCTTCCGTCATATCCACCGGTTATGGACGCAAGAGTGTTGCTTTCTCGGTGGGATCGCTTACCGAGATCTCTTGCCACGGCCGAGGAGTACTGCACTTCTTCCCGGGTCCTGTAACCATTGTGGACATAGGCGGGCAGGACAACAAGGTCATCAAGTTGGATTCGGGCGGCAATCGAGTCAGCTTCAAGATGAACAGAAAGTGCGCGGCGGGAACCGGCGCGTTCCTTGAAGAAATGTCCCTCAGGCTGCGTCTGCCTCTTGACAAGCTGGACCAACTGGCCGAATCCGCTGACGGAGAGGTGACCCTAGGGAGCTATTGCACGGTCTTCTCAGCCACTGAAGTGCTTGAGAAGATCAAAGCGGGGCATCCGGTGGGGCATATCGTGCGAGGCGTTTTTCGGTCCGTGGTGAAGCGCGCGCTTGAGATGGACACACTCACCGACACCGTAGTGCTTACCGGAGGGGTAATCGAGCATAATCCATTCCTCGCGGAACTCTTTCGTGAACATACGGACCGGCCTGTTCTGGTCCCTCCCCACCCTCAGATTGCAGGCGCCTTGGGCGCGGCCCTGTACGCATTGGAGGATCGGGTCCGCAAGCTGCCCCGGGACGGTGAAGACGAATGACCCGTAGGCGTGTTCGACAAGTCGTAAGGGTTCCTGGTTAACGGCCGTTTCGCCAAGAAGGGGGCTCCCTTGACGAAGCTCTGCCGCAAAAATAACTTGACACGTCCGCCGATCACTTCTAAACTCCATTCCAGTGAAAGGTAGAATCATGGATTTCTGCATAGCCATGTCGAGCAGACTCGCAAACAACTGGTGGTGGTTGAATCGAGAAGAGAGGTCTGCCCCTGGCTTGGTGAGGGATCCATAGAAGTATAGCGCAAATCGAGACAGCAAGCCAAAGGCCATGGGCAGACGCTCATGGCCTTTTCGCGTGTACGGGGACGAAACTGGCGGGTCGCCATGATTGGCGACAAGTTGACCACAGTCAAGTGACAACTCGGAAGATGCCTTTCTTCCGATCAATTAGGCGCAGTAGATGCGCTGCAAACCCAAGAGAGGAGAGAACCATGGTTAACGAAAGAGCCCAAGCATCCAGTGTTGCCTTGAAAACCAAGGAAACTCCGGCAAAGGGCGTTTCACCGGAAGAAATCGCGGACCGCGTGGATCAGGAGGGACGATTCACCCCTTTTGCGTTTCGTATGCTGGCCTCTGAATCAGCAACCGACGGAGCCCCCGGGCTGAAGCCCGATTGAAGAGTTCTTCCGTTGAGCATTCCTGCAAAGGCCTGCGAGCCAGGCCTTCGCAGGGGTTCGATCCGCACCCTGTTCCCGGCCGCATCAGAGCATTCGGCCGCGGCATCGTCCCGCCTTGATCTCCGCGATAAAATCTTCTATAGATGGGAGGAAGAAGTGGCTGCATCCCGGTGAAGCTCTTTGCAGCGGCGGGACCGCCCAGCGAGTCGGGAAAGGCCGGAAATAACCTATGTCTTCAATGTGTTATCGTCATCCTGACAGGCGGGCAACATTCTACTGTCAAAAGGACGGCATTCACATGTGCCGGGAATGCGCCTGTTGCCACAGTCCCAGAATCTACTGCAAATTTCGGACTGCCTGCGCCATAGACCTCCTTACCAAAGAGGGAACCTTGGAACCCTGCGACCAGAAGACGGTGGCGGAAGACAGGTGAGCAGTGCGCACAGCCGTCGGGAAAAATCTGAGTCACAGGGATGACAAAGACCCGACGAATGATTATATGACTTACTTGAGCGTATGCCCGGGACTGCAGTAGCTCCCGAAAACATTTGACCCGCCGGGTTTTCGCAATGAATAAACGAGATTATTACGAAGTGCTCGAGGTCGACAAACGAGCCGCGTCCGACGAAATCAAGAAGGCCTACCGCAAGCTTGCACTGAAATACCACCCTGACCGCAATCCGGGAGACAAAGAAGCGGAGGAGAAATTCAAGGAGGCTGCGGAAGCGTACGAGGTCCTGAGCGATACGGAGAAGCGCCGGGTATATGACAGGTTTGGCCACGCCGGCCTCCAGCAGACAGGATTCACTGGATTCAGGGACTTCAACGACATCTTCTCATCGTTTGGGGACATCTTCGAGGAATTCTTCGGATTCGGAGGCGGCCGCGGGGCCCGGATGCGGCGAGGTGAAGACCTGCGTTACGATCTCACCATCGACTTCATGGACGCAGTGTTCGGCAAAGAGATGGAGATCGAGGTCACCAAGCACCACTATTGTGAGGAATGCCGCGGGCTCGGAACCAGACAGGGTGCGCAGCCGGACATCTGCCGGACTTGTGGGGGGCGAGGACAGGTAACCCGCTCACAGGGGTTTTTCTCCATCAGTACCACATGTCCCACTTGTCACGGCAGCGGTACGGTGATCACCGACCCGTGTCCCTCATGCAGGGGATTGGGTCGAATCCTCGGGAAAAAGACGCTTTCACTGAAGATTCCTGGGGGAGTTGAGACGGGCTCGCGACTGAGACTCCAAGGAGAAGGGGAACCGGCCGATTCCGGCGGTCCCCCCGGCGATCTTTATGTGTTCATTCATGTTCAAGGACACGAGGTGTTTCAACGTCAAGGCTCCAACGTGATCGCTGCGGTTCCCATCACGTACAGCCAAGCGGCGCTGGGAGCTGACATCGAGATTCCAACTCTTGAGGGACCGGACACACTTACTATACCCAAGGGCACGCAAGCCGGGAAGGAATTCCGATTGAAGGAACGGGGAGTGCCCATGCTCCGCTCCAAAGGTCGAGGGGACCTCATAATCGTGGTATACATAGAGGTGCCGCAAACGCTCTCCAAAGAGGAAGAGGAACTCCTTCGAAGACTTGCCGAAGTCGAAGGGGTGAATGTGGCTGCCAAGAAGAAGCGCTTCTTCTCGAGGAACAAGTAGCCTCTCTCTCCTCTCCGCAATGCCGGCATGCCCCGACCGGTCAGTCCGCCGAAGGGGGGACTTTCCAACACACGGGAAAGACCATTTGCTTCAAAAGGGGGGCGCGCACTGGAGAAACGAAACATCGTGGATGAACCGGGGCGCTATTGCGCGAGAGTACGGAAATCCCAGCCGGCGCGTTCCATACGGCCGGCAAGGAAGGAACATGACGAAGGAACGGATCATCATACTGGGAGTAGGAAATATTCTGCTCACGGACGAAGGGGTAGGCGTGAGAGTCGTTGAGGAAATGCGTCGGCGGTACTACTTCCCGGAAAACGTGAGACTCGTCGATGGAGGGACGCAAGGCCTCTGGCTCATGCCGACCATTCAGGAGGCCGATCACTTGATCGTGATCGACGCGGTGCTCGGGGGAGGTGAACCGGGAACACTCTATCGGTTGGAACGCGCAGATTTGCCCAAAGGGCTGCGAATTAAACAGTCGGCGCATGACAGTGATCTCGTGGAAGCCCTGAATCTGTGTTCTCTGATAGATGCGGAGCCCAAGTCCTGTGTGGTCATCGGAATCGAACCCCAGGTGATAACCGAGTTCAGCATGGAACTCACCGGGACCGTTGCCTCCAGAATGGACCAAATCATTGACCGTGTCGTCGTTGAACTTACAAACCTCGGCGTCCGACCGGAAAAAAAAGAATTGAAGTGCAGCGCGGGTGTGTGATAAGCTTTGCCCCTTGTTGATCAAGGCAATAGCCGAGCCCTCGGCGCAGTCTCATGTGCATCATTCAATCAGGAGGCCTGACATGAAGTCGAAAGGAAGAGTTGTCCTTGTGTTGCTAATCGCTGTTGCGGTGGCGGCAGCCTTCACCCTTTCCTATGCGGCAACCAAGATGCCGGACCAGCCCATCAAGATAGACTCGAAGGATGCGTACAAGGAAAAGAAGAAAGGCGCTGTCACCTTCCCACACGTGAAGCATAAGGCATTGAAATGCGTTGAGTGCCACCACGAATTCAAGGATGGCAAGAACGTGTGGCAAGAAGGCCAGGAAGTGAAGAAGTGCGCGGCGTGTCACAAGGACAAGAAGGAAGGCAAAAAGGAGAAATTGGAGAAGGCCTTCCACAAGAAGTGTCAAACGTGCCACAAGAAGTTGAAGGAAGAAAAGAAGCCCACGGGCCCAGTCACTTGCGTAAAGTGCCACGGCAAGGAGAAGAAATAGCGGCTACCGTGGCGAAAGCCCCTGATGCCTGATCTTTCAGCCCCCCCGGACGGCCGGGGGGGCTTTCCTGCCAATCTAGTTTCTCCTCGACCGTCC
>DYLG01000070.1 GCA_020722215.1 Desulfomonile tiedjei | reverse complement strand
CCTAGGCGTATTCGTGGATTACCAGCGCTTGATCGTAGTCGGTGCGGGGGTGGTCCTTGTCACGGCCCTATGGCTCTTCACTCATCATACCAAGATGGGCCTTTCACTGCGTGCCATTGCGCAGGACGAACAGGCGGCGCTGATGTTGGGAATAAACTCCGACCGGGCAGCCACGGTCTCCTTGGCCATTGGGTCGGCTCTGGCCGGACTCGCTGCCGTGATCATTCTTCCCTTGGGCAACATAACGGTTGAGGTGGGTTACCATGTCCTGATTTACGCTCTCGCGGTTTGCATCATCGGCGGACTGGGCAGTTGGACAGGAACCGTCCTGGCATCGTTTCTGGTGGGATTTGCCGTGAAGGTGAGCACCTTTTTCTTCGGAGCCTTATGGGAATCCGTGGTGTTGGTCGGGACCATCATCCTGGTCTTGCTCCTGAAGCCTTCGGGACTGCTGGGCAAGCAAAAGGAACTCGAGGAGAGGGTCTGATGTCTGCCCAGGAGCGTCGAAAGAAGAGGCTTGATCGGAGTGTCAAAGTCCGCAGCGAGGGTTTGTATAGCCTCTCGTCATGGCGAGAAATGGCCTACCTGCTTGCGCCGAGGCTGCTGCTCATAGGGGGGCTGTTGGCGGCCCCGTTCGTGCTGGACCTGTACTGGCAGAAGGTTCTTTGCGCGGCGGGAATCATTGCCGTATTGGCCATGGGTTTTGATTTTCTGGCCGCGTATGTCGGGCTAGTGTGCTTGGGCGGGGCTATGTTCATCGGATTCGGAGGATATGCTGCCGGACTTCTGAACGCCAAATTGGGTCTTCCGCCTGTTCTGACGATTCCCTTGGCGGCAGTAATCGGCGCATGCTTGAGCACGGTTATTCTCATGCCTTGTCTCAGGCTGCGAGGCGTGTACTTCGCAATCGTCACATTCATGCTGCCGCTTTTCGCGACGCACATCATCATTGCATTGGAGCTGTTCGGCAGCACCGAGGGAATCACCGGCCTGGATATCCTGGCCAACCATTGGTGGGAACAGTACGTGATCGTGATAAGCCTCCTGGCGGCCCTGTTCGGCCTGAGGCGGCTCGTAACGGAGGACGTAGGACTTATCATGATGGGGATCAAAGACAATGACCAGGCGGTGCTGGCTGCCGGAATCAGCATATTCAGATATAGGGTCCTGGCGGTATTCATCGCGGCGTTGGCCGGTTGCTTCGTGGGGGCCTATCAGGCGCATTTGTATGGATGGCTCGGCTTGTCCCTCTTTGCCATGGACTTCTCTATCTTGCCCATCGCCGCCACGGTGATGGGAGGCATGGGGACCCTCTCAGGCCCGGTCATCGGAGCGTTGATTCTTACGCCTCTCTCGGAGGCACTGAGGGGCTTTGGACAACTCCGGGTGGTGCTCTACTGCCTCATCCTCCTGCTATTCATTCTGTACAAGCCGGAGGGCCTGATGAACTACCTCGAACGGAAATACCACCAGTTTGAGCGCTGGGAAAAGGTTTGATCATGGCCGGCGATATTCTGCTCGAAGTGACGGAGCTCAGCAAGTCGTTCGGAGGCGTCCACGCTGTTGTGAACGTCGGGTTCACCCTCAGTCGTGGGGACGTCTTGGGCGTTATCGGGCCTAACGGGGCCGGCAAGACGACTCTGATCAACCTCCTCACCGGATTCGTCAAGCCGGACCGTGGGCGAGTCATCTATAAGAACCGTGACATCACCGGAGCTGCTCCCAACAAGATCGCCAACCTCGGCCTGGCCCGAACCTTTCAGGCCATGAGGCCTTACCACAGTCTTCCCGCTTACAAGAACTTGATCCTGCCGCTCAACTCACCCCGTATCAAGAAGGCCGCGCACGGGAAGCTGGGTGACCGGGACTCCGTCGCCATCGATATCCTTGAGGAAATCGGGTTCGAGCGAGACGCTCGGGTGCCGTACAAGCTGGCGGGCTCTTTGCCCTTGGGTTATCAGAAGAAGCTGGAGCTGGCACGGTGCATCGCTCTCAAGCCTGAAATCATTCTGTGCGACGAGGTTTTTTCCGGGTTGAGCATGGCCGAGATCACCAGCATGGTTCCCCTGCTGGAAAAAATGGTCATGCAGGGAGTGACCCTGATCATGGTCGAGCATCGGCTACGAGAGCTGTTCAGGGTTGCAAACAGGGTTCTTGTCATGAACTTCGGCTGCAAGATCGCCGAAGGCCCTCCGCTGGAAACCATGGCGAGGGACGACGTAAAGGCTGCATACTTGGGTGGCGGGGGGAGCAAATGAGTCTTCTTGAAGTGATCAACCTGATGGTGTTTTACGAAAACGCCGTGGCGATCAACAACGTCAACCTGAGCTGTGGGAAGGGCCTGATAACCGGTGTGTTCGGAGCCAACAGCGCGGGCAAGACGACCTTGATGTTCACTGTCTCGGGCATGATTCTGGACACCGCGCGTAAGGAGAAGATGAGGGGCGGTATCAGGATCACGGTAATGGGCGACATCCTTTTTGAAGGACGAAGCATCATGGATGTGGAGCCCAGCCGCAGGGCTCACCTGGGGATCGTCCTGTGCCCGGAGAGAAGACGCATATTTAAGGAGAGCACGGTTATCGAGAATCTCAAGATCGGGGGAATCATCGCGACCAAGGCCCAGGCAAGAACGACTCTGGAATATGTGTTCAGGATATTCCCAGCTCTGGTTAAGCTCCGAAAGCGGGAAGCGGGCTTTCTCAGCGGCGGAGAACAGCAAATGCTCGCCATTGGCCGCGCTCTCATGGCACAGCCCAAGTTTCTCCTGCTGGACGAACCATTGTTGGGGCTTAGCCCGGTAATGGAGGAAATCCTGATCAACGCCATATCTGACGTCAGACGCGCAATCGGCCTCACGACCATGATATCCGAGCAATATGCCAGGCCTGTCTTCCCTATCATCGACTACGGGTACGTGCTGGAAAACGGGGGAGTGGTTGTGGAAGGCCCTGCTCACGATCTAATGGAGAATCCGGATGTGAAATCAGCCTATTTCGGCCTCCAGGAAGAATGAGAGCAGTCGTTGGCCGAGAAATCCGACATGCTTCGGATCATGGGGGCCGGCTTTCGGAGTGAGATGATCTCCCCCGACCTGCCCCGGCCTTTACCCGTCTCAAGCCGGCCGAACCAGAACAAATAGGGGATTGGACATGTCCAGCGTGACCGAACCGTTAGTCGAAGGCCTTTACCGGGCCTGTGAAAAACACCCGGACCGGACTGCCCTGATCTATCTCGGCGAGAGGCTCACTTATCGGAGGCTCAAGGAATATATTCTGAGATTTGCAACGGCCTTGAGTGACCTGGGCGTCCGTCCAGGCGACAAGGTAATGCTGTACATCCCGAACTGTCCCCAGTTCCTGATCTGCTACCTGGGGACTCAGGTGATCGGCGGCATTCCCGTGGCCGTGTCTCCCATATACACTCCCAGCGAGATAAGGTATCTGATCAACGACTCTGGTGCAAAGACCATTCTGTGCCTGGACACCAATTTCAGGTACGTCAAAGAGGTGTTTCGTGAAACAAGCCTGGAACGAGTCATCGTCACGACCTATGTTGAGATGTTGCCTCTGTACAAACGGATCTTCGGCCGGCTGTTCGACACGGTCCCCAGCGGAAGGATCGAACGGGCCAACAACGTCTTCATCTTCGGCAGGCTACTGAAGAATTACCCACCTGATCCGCCACGGGTGGACATCGATCCGAGGCAGCACCTGTGCTACATCTTGTACACGGGGGGCACCACCGGATTCCCCAAAGGTTGTATCGCGACCCACACCGGCATGGTATCCTTTGTCAATGAGATAACGGAAGTTACTGAGGGACACGTAGGTGAGGGCGAAGATACACTTATTATGGTGAATCCATTGTTTCACCAGTTAGCCCAGGGCGTGATCCTGGGCATGATCCTGAATAAGGGCAACTCGGCCGTCTTGATGCCCATTCCCCAGGTGGATGCAATACTGGACACAATACAACGGCACAAGGTGACCTTGTTGCTCGGCGCGCCGACCCTTTACCGCATGATGCTGGAAAACGACCGACTGGACCTGTTTGACTTGAGTTCCTTGCGTTACTGCTGGAGCGGCGGCGATGTGCTTCCTGTTGAGATATTCAATCGGTGGAAGAGCGCATTTGGTCGGTCGATTTACCAAATATACGGCTCAACTGAAGTAGGATTTGTGGCAATGAGTCCGCTCGACCGGGAGCCCGCTCCGACAAGAGTTGGGAAACCTTTGCCTTCGAGGAAGACCATGGTGGTAGACCCCGAGACCCTCGCGCCTGTGCCCGTTGGAGAGCCCGGCGAACTGCTGGTCACATCGGAATTTATCACGAAAGAATACTGGAACAAGCCCGAAGAAAGCGCTCGGGCCTACGTAGAAATCAACGGGCAAGTCTGGTACCGGATGAACGATTTCGTTCGAGCCGACGAAAACGGTGAACTGTCCTACGTGGATCGACAGGCCGACGTCATCAAGCACAAAGGTTACCGAGTTTCCTGTTCGGAAATCGAGGCTGTCTTGCAGGATCACCCTTCCGTCATCGGGGCCTGCGTGGTGGGAGTTCCCGACGAGAAGGTCGGGGAACGAATCAAAGGCATCGTGGTCCTGAAAGAAGACACCCGAGGTGTGAGCGGAACGGAACTCACGAGATGGTGCCGCGACCGTTTGGCAGCGTACAAGGTGCCGCAATACATAGAGTTCCGCGACATGCTGCCCAAATCCAAGGTAGGCAAACTTCTACGAAAAGAAATCAGAGAGGAAGAGAGAAGAAAGCTCGCCGAGAAAAAGATCTGATAGAGACCTCGGTTCCCCAGGGGCGCACAACGAACGACGCAAATCCCAGGACGGCTGTTCCGTAGCGGTGCGCCGGATGGAAGCAGGGCCCGATTCGGCTCTATGGGTTCCGGTAGATTTGAGGGGGAGAAGCCATTTCCTCTTCGAGTCGGCTTGTGTTCCCGCATGAAGGTGAGATCCTTGCACCAGGAATTCCATACTATCGGAGTATTACCGTGGTGAGAGAAGAAGCAAGAGAATTCCTGATTCTTCCCGTCGGCACTCGTGTGGTCACGCGAGTTCGCACCAAGAACACCATTTATGGAACCGAAAGGCCCGATGGTTCGGTAGGGGTGATTGTTGATTCTCCGGAAGACGCCACCCACGCGTACACAGTGGCTTTTCCCGACGGAAGCCAGGCTTATCTTAAGCGGCGCCAGCTTTCTGTACACAGACTCATGCAACGTGAGGATATGGAAGGCATCAGATCTTCCATGGAGGAATATGATCTTTACAGGTACGTGATTTACCGTTGCGTAGTGGGTTCGAGGGCCTACGGCTTGGACCGGGACGACTCGGACACGGATCTCCGCGGGATCTACTTGCCTCCTGCCGAAATCCACTGGTCGATATACGGAGTGCCCGACCAACTGGAGAATCCCGATACGGAAGAATGCTACTGGGAAGTTCCTGAAACTCGCGCTGAAGGGCAACCCGAATATCCTGGAGTGCCTGTACACTCCGATTGTGGAGGAGGCTGCCCCGTTAGCCTTGGAACTGCTCGACATGCGACAGGTCTTTCTTTCCAAGCTCATCTATCAGACTTACAATGGCTATGCCATGTCTCAGTTCAGAAAGATCGAACAGGACCTGCGCAATCATCAGACAATACGATGGAAGCATGCTATGCACCTGATCCGCTTGATCCTCTGCGGAATAGAGGCTCTCCGAGAGAATACCATCCGCGTCAACGTGGGAGATCATCGTGAAAGACTGCTTTGCGTAAGGCGCGGTGAACTCCCGTGGGAAGAGATCAACGCCTGGCGTCTGGATCTGCACAAGCGGTTCGAAGCGGCATTCGAGAAAACGAGCCTTCCTGACAGGCCCGATTACGAAGCGGCCAATCGTTTTCTCGTCAGGGCTCGCAAGAGCATGGTTCGAGGCTGACCATGGACCTGGATTGCTCCGAAGCCCTTCGGTTGAGCAGCCATCCGTACCCTCTTCTTTTTGCAACGGTCAGCGGATCTCACCTGTACGGTTTTCCGTCGCCGGATTCGGACTTTGACCTCAGAGGCGCACATATCTTGCCGCTGGAGGAAGTAATCGGTCTGGATACCGGCCGCGATACGTTCCAACTATGCGAAATCCATGAAGGCACAGAAATCGACCTCGTCACGCACGATGTGGAGAAGTCCTTCAGGCTTCTATTGAGAAAGAACGTGTACGTCCTGGAACAGCTTTACTCTCCTCTTGTAGTGGTCGAAACTCCTGAGCACGAAGAATTGAAGGAAATCGCCCGAGGTTGCATAACACGCCATCATGCTCACCACTATCTTGGCTTCTCTCGAACCCAGTGGAACCTTTTCCGCAAGGAGTCCCCATTACGGGTGAAACCATTGCTCTACGTTTACCGGGTGCTTCTGACAGGGATTCACCTGATGCGTACCGGCGAGGTGGAAGCCAACCTGCCAGTGCTCAACGAGGGGTTCCGTCTGCCGTACATAGGGGAACTCATGGAACGAAAGAAGACCGGGAACGAAAAGGCAGCCATCGAGAACGCAGACCTGAACTTCCATGAGCGTGAATACCAACGACTCACAAAGCTTCTTGAAGAGGCAATGAACGACAGCCGACTCCCTGAAAAGCCTTCTACAAGGGACGCGCTGAACGATCTGCTGATTCGGGAGCGCCTGTCAGGAAGACGTTTGATCACAGGAACATAACTGTCTACAAGCTTGCCGCTTGACGGACACGGGCCTCACGCCTGACATATCTGCTGTTCATTGCCCACTGGTCAATCCGGTTCAGGCTGTACGGCAGAACTTGACGCAACCCCAAGCATGTCGAGCCCGGCCAAGTCTTGCTTACAGATTGCCGAGGCCTGCTTGATGCGGCGCAGTTGCGGGTCAAGAAAAAATACCGAAGTTGTCGAGAAAGATCTTGACAAGCGTGGTCAGATGATCCATCAATAGTTCAACAGTTATTGATATATTGATTCACCCAGCCCGTTTCAGCACATGAGGAGACATTGTCTGCCAAAGAATCCGACATATCCACTGACTTGGACGGGAGCCTCGGCATAGCCGCTTTCGTCGCCAAGAGCCTGTCGGACGAAAACCGGCTCAGAATCCTCTTGTGCTTATTGGACGGCAAGAAAACGGTTTCCGCCATAGTGGAAGAACTGAATCTTTCTCAACCCCTTGTATCCCATCACCTCAAGGACTTGAGGCGGTGCCTGCTGGTGAATGTGGAGCGCAAGGGCGTGTTCATATTCTACGAAATGGCGGACGAGCGAATCATTCACATAGTTCGGCAGCTCGCGCACCTGGCAACCGACCTGCTGTCAAAACGGGAAACCTTTTAGACTGCGAGGACTGAGATGAATAGACCGACAATTCAGCAGCTTGTGGAATCAATTGATCCGTTCGAAGCAGCAGAAGAAATGGCTGTTGCTGCGAAGAGACTCTTTTCGCTACTGGGTGAGCCGGGCCTTCGGGACTTTCTGGCCAGACTCATCGGAGAGGAGAGCCGGGACAAGATTACCGGTCTAGGAGCCTTTCAAGTTCTTCTTGAGTGACAGTGCCTTGTGCGTCGGCCAGTTCAAGACCTCTGCGGATCTTTTCGACCACATAAAGGTGGTACTGAATATCCTCCAGGGTACAGTCATCCCGCAGTCTTCCTGGCAGCCATTCGACCTGGCTCTTTGCCGTGTTCATCTTGGCTCTCCTGTGACTGGGGCTTGAATGCCAGGCAACGACTATACAGCCTGCGTGTTGGACAAGAAGTATCAAGCTGCTTCTTGCGTGAAGCAAGGGAATTCGAAATGAGCGATGAGCAGACTTCAGCCGACTGCACCAAATGTCAAGCCTGACTCTGTTCATGCTCCCGGAGACTCATTTTGCGCTCTGTATCAGGTCGATGCTCTTTCGGAGCCAATCATTTACTATGCGCTTGATCTCAGGCCCTTTTTTTGCTCCATCGCGCCAAAGCGTACCGGGGTTGAAAAGCAAGACCGCCAGGCGTCCCCGGATGCCCCCGGAGTTCCCGTTACATCGGCCAGAAGTCCTCAGTAACGATCTGATTGAACGAATACGGACAAGACTCCGGAAAAATATCCTTGCCGATTCCCGTTTCTCTGGCAGCCCGATCTCTTGCAAAGCGATAACTCTTCTCGATGGCTAAGTCCATGTCATGCTTCAGGCTCGGGCTATCCTCCAGCAGCAGCATGATTTCGGTACGTTGAGCGGCAATCGTGCCCACCCAGCCATCACTGCGCCTGTCCGGCTGATACTGCCATTTGAGCAGGTGTGCAAGCAATACTGCGAGACGGCTGACCAGCTCACGTCTTTGGCTCTTCCCCATGTTCTCCAGTTCTTCGGCAACACGCTCGGCATCAATCTCGGACAACTTCCCCTCCCGTATGAGTTCGGCGTTCCGTTTCGCCCAGGCACAAAAGTCTTGATCATGGTGTAGTGTTTCCATAGTGAGACCTCCCTGGAGGGTCTGTGCTACTGCTTCTCGCCGAGATCGTAGCAGAACGGTTGTTGCTCGGGAATCGGAGGAATTTCCTCGATCAAAGGGTTATCCGCAGGTCAACGGCCTTCTCCGTTGTGGAGAAGTGACACCGACGCGAGTAATGTTGCTGGAACAGTGCAATCAAGCACCTACGGCTTGTCCTCGCCATCAGGAAGCATCTCGTCCCTTCTGCGTGCGGCCTCGAAGAGAAGGAACTCGCCGGGTTTGTTGATGGTAGTTCGTTCCGGTTCGCGCCAGGGCAGACTTGTAAAACTGCCTCCCTTGAAGCTCAGACAGCGGTACAGAGCTTCCTCGCCATCCAGATCGCCGCAAGCGGCGTGCCGGATTTCTCCCTTGTCCACATATAGGAATCCTTTGGAACCGTCTCTTGAGCGGATTTCCAGCACCGTTTTCTGGCCGGTGAACATGAGCAATTGCACATATTCCAGCATGTCTATCCCATAGATGCTTCCGGCAAAAGCGGCCTGGCTGACTGCGCCCTGAACCTCTTTGCCCACGATGTCGAGCAGCTCCGTTGCTGACGCATGCTCTCTGACGACCCTGTCCACACCGGGCCGAACCAGCTTTCCACCCTCTTGGGGGTCTGTCAATTCGCTTGTGAGCATGATGAAAGGCGGTTTCGGGACGCCCTTTTCCAGGCATATTTCCTGTATCTGCCTGCCTACTTCCCAACTGTCGGCGCCCGGCCGGCTCAGGTGGCAGATGACCGCGTCGAACTCGCTCTCCTGAAAAGTCCGTAGTCCCTGGTGCGCGGATAGGGCGGCAAACGTGGAGTGTCCGAGCCGTTTGAGGCCTTGATCAAGCGATCTGAGATGAGGCTCGTCGTCGTCCATGATAAGGATTCTGAAGTTGAGATCCGAGAATGTTGCAGTAGGTGCTTCCAGCTTGTCCGCGGGTTTTCCGGCCTTGGGCAGCCTGATGGTTATGGTTGTGCCCCTCCTGGGTCTGCTTGTCACCCTGATAGTGCCCAGATGCCTTCGGAGAATCCCAAGACTCACCGCAAGCCCCATCCCACCGTGATTCTCTCTTGTGGTCCAAAAAGGTTCGAATATCTTCTCGAGACTCTTCTTTGGTATTCCGATGCCGTCGTCCCTGACCTTCAGGACTACATGACCTTGTTCGGAGAAGGTCTTGACTCGAATGGTTCCGCCCGATGGAAGAGCTTCCACAGCATTCCTGAGGACATTGGATACCACCTCGATGATTTCGTCCTCTTCTCCCTGGACCGGACAGTTCTTGGCAAGAACCGCATCCACCGAAACGTCGATTCCCTTTTTCTCAAGCCGAGGATCGTACCAGAGTTCCCGGTTCTCAACCGCATATTGGACTGCGGCCGTAAGGTCGAACACTTTCCGGGGCGAAACATCCACCGGAGATCTGGCCTTGGCGAACTGTTGTACGCGTCTCACGGTTTGAACCGCCTGTCGAGCGCTTTCGCCTATGCTTTCCAGGAGGTCTCTCACCTCGGAGTAGTCTCTGGAATCCAGACAAGACAGGGCCATCTGGGCATTGGCCGCAACTCCTCTCAGCGCGTTATCAAAATTGCGCGTGATTCCCCGGGCCATGTCAAAGACCGCTTTGTACCGCTCGGATCTCAGGCGAAGCCCTTCCGCTCTCTTCTGGTCTGAGATGTCCTCGATCGTGACTTGTGCTCCTGAAACGCTCCCGTCGGAATCTCGAGTGGGCACTACATGTACTCTGGCATATATTATGCCACGATTCACGCTCTTGAGGGGAAACTCGCCCACCACCGGAGCGTTCGATTCCATATACTTCACTATTGCATTGGAAATCCGAGATTCAGTCAATGCCTCGTAGTCCGATATTGTGTGCGAAATTGAGGCCTTATCCAAAGGCGCGCCCAATATTTCGCCGGCAGATGGATTCAGTTCCGTTATGTTCCCCTGAAGATCGCAAGAGATGATGCCCACGGGAGATTTCTCAACAAGGGTGCGATAGCGCGCTTCGCTTTCGCGCAGTGCCTCACGTGCCAGCTTGCGATCGGTAATATCCCTGGAGATGCCCAGAATTCCGGTGGCTTGACCGCTCTCATCGCGAAGAAAAGTGGTGGTTATCTCAAAACTCCGGATGCTTCCATCCTTGTGGTATTGCTCTATCTCCTCGGTTCGAGACCGGGTTCGTTCCCTCCTTCCTGCCGCCTCCCGCTCCATTTCCTCGGCGAACGCGGCGAGCACTCGCTTCCTGGACTCGTCGGTGAGAAGGTCAAGCGGGCTTGCTCCCATAAGCTCGCTCACCTCATAGCCCAGCAGTCGCGTAGCTGCGGGACTGACATAGGTGTTGCGCAGGTTCATATCAACGGTCCAGATGATGTCAGTAGCTGTCTCCACCAAAGTGCGAAACAGCCTCTCCCTGTCCTGCAGAGCTGCTTCGACAACAGTCTTTTGCTGCCTCAAGCGTTGCTTGTGGAGGACCTGCTCCAGCACCGTGGGGAGAAGCTCGAGGTACCCTCCGTCCATGTCCTTGACGACGTATTCGCTGGCGCCCAGTTTGATGGCGTCTGCCGCAACCCTCTCATCCCCCGCGCCGGTGATCATGATAGTGGGCGGCTGATTGCCCTGATCCGCCAGGATGCGAATCACCTCCAGGCCCTCATGAACGGGAATGTTCTGGTCCACCGCAACCACGTCGAAATGGCCCTGCTGCAACATGGCAAGGCCTTGTTCCCCGTCCGCTGCCACTTCCACCTCATAACCGTGCTCACGGAGAGTTTTTCTGAACAGGTCGGCAGACCCTGGATCGTCTTCCATATAGAGGATGCGGATAGGCTTGGATTCAGGCATGGCGCTCATTGACCCCGATGAGAGGTCACCTTCCCAGGAGTCATGTCCCCTACATCATACTCGATTCTGTCTGACAAATCTCCTTGGACGGCGAGTTCCAATCATTTTATAACATTTCAGCCGGAATTTGCACCGGAAACTCCTAGCCGGAGGGAACCGCTGAGATGTGTGCGCCCGTAGAGCGCCTGCTGCGCTGAAGCAGGGCCAAGGATGAGGTCAACATAGATTCTCATGATTGATCGAGGCCTCGCGGGCATGGTTTTTCGGGTGAAAACCCTCCCCGTTGTCCCGCGTTTTCATGTACACTGTGGCGCGAAGCGAAATCCTGTGCAATGGATGGTAAGGATCATGCAAACGATTACCTGGGAAAAGCTGGAAGAAGAGCAGATCAACGAACAGGTCACCCGGCGGATGTTCTGGGGGGACAACGTGATGGTCTGCCTCTGGAAGTTGGCTCCGGGAGTTGAATTCCCCGTTCACGACCATGTGGCAGAGCAGGTTACGATGATTCAGAGCGGCGCGGTGACACTCACCTTTGCCGATGAGCAAGTCACGCTGAATCCGGGCGAGATGCTCGTGATACCACCGTCAAAGCCACACGGAGTGAAGGTCGGGTCCGAAGGCGCGGTCGCGGTCGATCTGTTCTCGCCCATTCGGCGGGACTTCATAGAGAAGACTTCCGCGTACCTAGGGCAATCGGATGACACGAGCGGCACGACCGGCCAGGACTCGGCGCCTGCTGAAGTGGATCAGGACGAAGCCTACCGTGTCCTGTTCAATCATTTGCGAGCGGCCGGCATAAGAGGAACGCTTGACGAAGCCAGGAATGTGCCTCTTGAAATGCTTGCCCGACTTGCCTTCGAGCGGGAATGTCTTTCCATGGGGCAGTTGCGCAAGATTCTGGGCCTTGATAAGAAACAGGCCAAAGAGTTGCTCAGACAATGGAAGCACGGCGACGACCACAGCGAAGCGAGTTTACGACGCAAGTACGAAAGGATGATCATCCTTCAGGAAGACGCGAGGTTTTTTCAGCCCAAGTCAGATGAATGATCCCGCTTGATCGGCGTGCTGTCTGCGGAAACGGGTGGGGTCGGGAAGGCAAGAATGGAAGAAAAGAAAGTCGTTCGGATCAAGGAAGCAGTGAGGAACCACTTTGAAGAAAGCCCCGATCATTATCAGGCTTTCGAGGAACGCTGGGGTTTCTTCAAGAAACTCAACGGCGTGCTCCTTTCCAGGCTGTCCCCGCCTTCGGCTGCTGATATTTTGGACGTGGGCTGCGGAACCGGTGCAAGTTCACGGCAACTAATCGAAACCGTTCCCGAATGTCGCGTATGGGGACTGGACAACTCGCCCGCTATGCTCCGGATGGCCCGCCAAAAAGGCGAATCGGACAGACTGCGCTTCGTGGAAGGCGACGCGGCGAAGCTGTCCCAATACTTCGATTTCCGATTTGACCTCATAGTGTACAGCGCGTCCATATTCCTGATCCCGGATTACCAGGAGAGTCTCCGGCAGGCCAAGGGTCTTCTGAAAGGCGGCGGAAAGGTCGGGTTGACTTTCATGGATGGACTGTACGATCCTGAGTTGAAGAACGTCCTGGCCGTTGCGGATCGCACTGCCGCCCAGGGCGTGAGCCTGAAAAAATCTGTGAAGCTCGTCGAGTTCCACTCGTTCTTCACAGCGTGTTTTGTCCGAGTCAGGTCGTGGCAGGAGGACTTGCGTCTTCCCGAGGAATTGCTGAGGGATTTCTTTTCCGTCCCTGCCATGTCTGCGGGGCTGTTTCCCGGGTTGCCCTATCACGAGCGGGTACAAAAGGTCCGTAGCCTTTTCGACCACCTTCCTCGGACTGAGAACTTCTTCCGGTGGATTCTTATGGCAGGAGAGGCAGACTAATCTGTGAGGTCGGGCGAACGTTACCAACGAATCTCTACGAGGGATCAGTCGAGATGGATGACGAAGAGCTTAGCGGTTTGCTGCACGATCTCGAATCGGATCGGGTCGAGCGCAAAGAAAACGTCTCTCACAGGGATCGCATCAGGGAGGCAATCTGTGCGTTTGCGAACGACATGCCCAACCACAATCTCCCCGGAGTGGTGTTCGTGGGAGTTGGGGACAACGGGGAATGCGCGAACCTGGAGATCACCGACCAACTCCTGCTCACCCTTTCCCACATGCGATCGGACGGCAATATTCTTCCTTTGCCTGCAATGGCCGTTCAGAAGCGAACGGTTGATGGGTGCGACATGGCAGTTGTCATCGTTCATCCCAGCGACGCTCCCCCTGTCCGCTTCAAGGGACAAGTGTGGATTCGCGTAGGGCCCCGCCGTGCCATTGCAACTGTGGAAGAGGAACGGAGGCTTGCCGAGAAGAGGCGATTCAGGGATCTGCCCTTTGATCTCCGACCGTTTCCATCTGCCACCCTGGACGATCTGGACATGGAACTGTTCTTCCACACGTACTTGCCGTCGGAACAGTCCATCGACGTGCTGGACGAGAACTCGCGATCTGCCGACGATCAGCTCGCATCCGTGCGCTTTACAACGCCTCCGCCGGAATCCAAGCCCACGGCCCTGGCACTGATGGTAGTGGGGAGACGCCCCCGCGATTTCATTCCCGGGTATTACGTTCAGTTTCTGCGCATCGGCGGAACCGAACTCACTGATCCCATAACGGATCAAAAGGAAGTTGACGGTCCGGTGTCCGCGTTGCTGAGAAGGCTCGAGGAAATCTTTCTTGCACATATTTCCGAGAGTTCGAACATAACCTCACGTGACGTGGAGATAAACAAGCCCGATTATCCCATCGTCGCTCTCCAGCAATTGGCCAGAAACGCGGTAATGCACCGGGAGTACGAGGTCAGTCACGCTCCGGTTCGAATATACTGGTTTGCGGACCGGATCGAAATCCACAACCCCGGGGGCCCGTACGGTCAAGTGAACAAACGGAATTTCGGAGAACCCGGCAGAACCGATTATCGTAATCCCAATCTTGCGTCGGCCATGAAGAGTCTTGGGTACGTGCAGAAGTTTGGGGTAGGGATCCAACTTGCACGCCAGGAACTGGAGAAGAACGGCAATCCTCTGCCGGAGTTTCGGGCCGAAGATACCCATGTATGCGTCATCATCAGGAGGCGGCCATGAGTGTTACCGTCACCGCGTTGTTCAACAACAAGAGCGGGGTTGGCAAAACATCCCTCGTATATCACCTCGCGTGGATGTTTCCCCGTCTGGGTGTGAAAACCGTGGCAGTGGATCTGGATCCTCAGGCGAATCTCACTGCCGCTTTCCTTGACGAAGACGCACTTGAGGACTTCTGGCCCGACTCCAACCATCCGAAAACGGTTTATGGGGCTATACGACCTCTCATTGAACGCACCGGAGACGTTGCACAACCGCACGTGGAAGAAATAGACGACAACCTTGGTCTGGTCGTCGGGGATATGTTCCTTTCAGGTTTTGAGGATCTGCTCTCTCTGGAGTGGCCTCGCGCCATGGACAGCGATCCCGGCGCATTCAAGGTTTTGTCCGCGTTCTGGCGCATGATTCACAGGGCCGCAAAGAGTCAAGACGCTCGCCTCGCTCTCGTTGATCTTGGCCCCAATCTGGGAGCGATCAACAGGGCAGTCCTCATATCCGCGGACTTCGTGGTGGTACCGCTCGCGCCTGATCTCTTCTCGCTCCAGGGCTTGAGCAATCTGGGGCCCACACTGAACCGCTGGCGGAAAGAATGGAACGCCCGATTGGAACAGGCTCCGGCAGGTATCGACCAACTCCCCGAGGGTCCCATGGAACCGGTGGGATATGTGGTTCTTCAGCATTCCGAACGACTGGATCGCCCGGTGAAGGCGTACGACAAATGGATAGCCAGAATTCCGGAGGTGTATCGCAAGGAGGTAGTGAGGGAAGAATGGCAACCGGGAACGTCCATTGGGAACGATCCCCATTGCATCGCGATGCTGAAGCACTATCGGAGTCTGATACCCATGGCTCAGGAAGCTCGCAAGCCGATCTTCGACCTGAAGCCCGCGGATGGGGCCCTCGGCGCCCACTTTTCAGTGGTGAAGAGCGCTTACGCTGATTTTCGGAAGCTCGCCATCGACATCGGGGAGAGAATCGGATTGCGTGACTTGGTTCGCGGACGGGCGGACTGATCAGCGTAGGAAGGCATGCGGGCGGGCCGGGAATCGGGTATCATGCCCTCCGAATCTGGGAATCTAGTGATCGAAGGAGAGGGAATGGAGTCAATGACCTACAGGGAGTTGGAAGGCTTCCTGAGCATCTTGCTGGGATCTGGAGTGGGCATATGGCTCATATACAAGATCCTGTCCCTGAGTAGGGCACGGTTGTCCGCAAATCCGAATATCACGAAGGCAACCGACGGAGCCGTGAAATTGGACAATCCCGGGTTTCGATCGAACCTCGGACGAGTTTGGCGGATGAAAGCCCTTGTCGTCCTGAAGACTCTGGGAGCCGTCTGGGTTTTGTTCGGAAGCGTCCTTGTGCTGTGGAACACTGTCGCGTTCGGGATCTGGCTTGCCCATAGGCTAGGTATTGACTCACTTGCTCTCATCTCTGCCTTCATCGGAGCGCTGGCCTTGGAGATAGTCTGCTCCCGATTGGCTCTGTGTTTTAGACTCACGTGGCCTTTTGACTGGAGGGGGCCGTGGGGCGTGTTTGCAATGGGCGCAGTGCCTGCCGTCGCGGCAATCTCGGCCAGTCGGTTACTGCACTAGAGTGCTCGCGGTCAGCGCATCAACAGCAGTGCTGTACAGGATTCCTGTGAAATCGCTCCCTGCGCCACCCGCCTGAAATAGTGAAGAAGCCCTTGAGAGGAGCCGCAAAATGCAGGGAAAGAAAGCCAGTGAAAGCGTGACGTTCATGGCTGTTACCATGAATCCGGCGGACGCCAATCCGTACGGGAATGTTCACGGCGGCGTAATCATGAAATATGTGGACACCGCGGCCGGAGCCGCGGCCATCAGACATGCGCGGGCCAATTGCGTCACCGCTTCGATCGACCGGCTGGATTTTCACCACCCGGTCTTCATCGGGGACCTGTTGATACTCCGGGCGAGCATCAACTACGTGGGAAAAACCTCGATGGAGGCGGGCGTTCGTGTGGAAGCGGAGAATCTCCGCACCGGCGTGGTCAGGCACACGGCATCGGCGTATCTCACGTTTGTGGCGTTGGATGAAGCCGGCCGTCCAAAGGAAATCCCCCCTCTCATCGTTGAAACCGAAGACGAGAAAAGACGCTATTGCGAAGCCCAGGCCCGACGCGAAGCTCGCCTGGTCCAAAGAGCGAGAGAGAAGAGCTGCCTGCCGTAATCCCGGCCGTGTTCGGACGGTCATGGTGGCTGAGCAGGACCGCAGGCCGGAACAGCGCCGAAGAGTGAGTTTTCTTCATTGGGAAAAGTGAGGAGAATTCGCGATTTATCGGAGGTTGGTTGGCTCACAGAACTTTTTTCCTCGCGCTGTGAAGATATTTCCTACAAATAAGCCGCGCTTATGTATTTGACCACGAGGTAAAACAATCATGGAGTTGTCAATGAGTCATTCAAGCGCGGCAGGTAGGTCTTCTGATAACACAACCTCTCAG
>DYLG01000069.1 GCA_020722215.1 Desulfomonile tiedjei | reverse complement strand
GCAGAACGGACCCAAACGACCAAAGGCGCCCAAATTAGGTCGCGGATTTCGGCCCGAGTATCCTCTTGACAAGGTAGAGAATCCTGACAAGCCGCTGAACCGGAGGGTCACGAAAATAAACTGACCAAGGACAAGACCGCAATCGTGTACAACGATTTTCTGACCCTCGCGGGAATCCCTTCGGAAGCGTTTGAATACAGGCTGGGCAATCGTTCCGCTCTGGAATGGATAATTGATCGCTATCAGGTGCGTACGGACAAACGCAGCCGAATCGTGAACGACCCGCAGTACATCGTGAGGCTGATCGGCAAGGTAATCACAGTGAGCTTGGAGACAATGAAGATCGTGAAATCTCTGCCTAATCTGTGAGGTTGTGGGTTTCCACTATAATGGACCCCGAAGTCTTCGCCGATGAGATCTTCGGGTTCCATGTTCAGCAGTCAGTGGAAAAGGCGCTGAAGGCATGGCTCGCAAGCCGTCTTTATTCGCGTCCTGGGTGCCCACAAAGAATACGACAGGGTTGATGCTGCTACGGTGAAATGCTACTGACAAGGAGTCAACTCAAATGAATATCAAACCGATTCGGACCGAGGAAGACTACGAAGCAGCCTGCAAGCGAATCGATGAGATCTTCCAGGCTGAAGCAGGTTCGCCTGAAGACGATGAACTGGACGTCCTGCTGACCCTTGTGGACAAGTACGAGGAAGAACGCTTTCACATCGGGATGCCTCATCCCATCGAAGCAATTCGGATACAGATGGAGCATTTGAACATCTCCCGGAGGTACTTGATGGAGAGGCTGGGCAAGAGCAGCGGGAGGATGTCCGATATCCTCAATCTCAGAAGAAGGCTAACGCTGGATGATGTGCGCAATTTCAGCAGGTTGCTGCATATTCCGGTTGAGGTGTTGTCCCAAGATTATCCGCTTGACAGCCCGAAACCGAAACAAGTCACGCACGCGGGGAAGAGTGCCGCAACCCGCTGACCCCAACCGTGCCCCTGTCGCCGTGGGGGCTGCGAGGAAGGCCGGACACAGAGGTCCGCATCATGAATGCCAACGCTGTTCGGGACAATCGCCGACGATTATTCTTTCTCACTGCTCAATTTCTTCACGGTTGACACAATTGCCCGGCCTTTGTTTATTTTGATCTTCAGGATGTTGGTCTGTCCCGATGCGATCACGATGTTCTTGATGGAACGCTCGGCCGGCTTCAGTCCGAGAACCTCGGGCAAGAGCAGAGTATACGTGGCGGGGGCAAGGGTGATTTCCTCGTTGTTGCCGATGGGAAACGACGTCTTGTCTCCCTTGACCACCATTTTCTCGAAAATCGGGGCCTGAAGGAGGTCTCGATACCGGGCAATAACGGAATTCACTCCACCGGGATTCTCAACCTTCAGGAAAACGCCGCCAGTCCTTGCAGTGAGACTAGAGTAGCCTTTCCGCCTGCGTGGGCTCATGCCAAGAGCTATTACGTCAACCGGAATCTTCCCTTTGGCGCCTTTACGTTCGATTGCGTTCAGCACCTCTTTCAAAGCGCACGGGGTAACTCCTCCGGTAAGTATGACCAGTCTGGAAGTCCGATCCGCTGCGTCGGAAAAGTCCCTTTTCAGCGAGTAAGCTGCCGCGGCACACGGATTGGTGCGGCCCGCCGGCTGACTTTTTTCGAGTTCTTTGGCCAGGCCTTTTGCGGGAGCGCTTGACCATGGCCGGAAAAGGTGGCTCAAACACAGGGGAACCACCCGCTTCTTTTCCGTACCGGGCTTGCATAAGAAATCTCTCACGGCAATTCTGGATCCGGGCGTGAGCGCTTCCCCAATCCTGGCCACAAAGCCCAATGCCGTAGGAAGCCTGCCGGACGGCCAGCTCTTTGGCTTGGCGTCCATTGCCGCGGAATTGTCCAGGATTACCATGAGTTCCCACTTGACCTTGGTCCCCTTGTAATTGGACACCTCCACGCGCAACGATCCGGGAAGGCGGTACTGCTCGTCCGCAGCCTCTCCTTCGACGCTAGGAGTTTTCTTGTCGGGGGCAGGGACTCCGCCGGCATCGTCCGATGCGGGGGTCTCGTCTCCGGTTGGGACTGACGGCCTGGGCTTTCGGATGGGTCCCGGCCTGTCAACCGTCGGAGACGCGGGAGCATTCTCGGGAGAATCCTGTTCCGCGTCATCAGGGGAGGCAATCTTTGCCCGTGGGGTCTTGTCGGAAGCCGGAGAGCCTGCCGGCTCCCTTGTGAGAACCCTGGGAGTCTGAACGACTCGGCCGCCGGGAGGACTCACCGCGGGAGGCTTCTCTTCCTGGGGGACGGACTCTCGGGCCGAAGGAACAGTCGGCTGGTCAGTTTCCGGGCCCCGCATGACGGCAGGAGGCGCTGGACAGCTTTTCGGCGGGCTTGTGTTCTCCGGGCCGGGAGGAGATTGGAAAGGAGGAAAGAAAACCCTTGCGGGATCAGTGGCACTTCGCCCCATGTTCTCAAGCAGTGTCGGCGGCGAGAACAGCGACTCAGCGTCCGTCCTGGTGAATGCCGGCGGCGGCTCGCCGCTTTGGGGCGGTTCGGGCTGCTTTTTCGCGGACAAGAGGGATAGAATAGGAACGTCCTTCCAGCCCGAGAGAAGCCCATCACGCGAAATCAACGAAGACGTGATCCCTGAGCGATGAGTCACAATGAGAGCCAGGAGACAGACAATTACAATAACGACGAATATCGCCAACCGTCTTCGGCGATCAGTTGGGCGGGGAGCGTTTTCCGTCGAATCCTGCTTTGTTTCCTCAAGGATCTCCGAAGGCTTCTCGCTCATGTTCTCCCTCACAGGGAATCCGGGGCGGACAATAAGCCGAATTCTGTTCCCGGAAGACCGGACGGCGATCATTCCTCTAGGATGACGGTTACCCGCCACCTCAAGCGACCTACCCGGAAGCTTCGGGCGGGCCACCCTCAAGCGCTTCCCTATTTGGTCTTGCTCCGGACGGGGTTTACCTGGCTTCCCGTGTTACCACGAGAACCGGTGAGCTCTTACCTCACCCTTTCACCCTTACCTCCGACTGCTCGGAGGCGGTCTGCTTTCTGTGGCACTTTCCTTGGGGTTACCCCCACCGGGTGTTACCCGGCATCCAGCCCTTTGGAGTTCGGACTTTCCTCCCGCGCCTGATGCGCCGGCGATCGCCTCGTCCCCCCCGGATAACGCGCGTTATATGCCAAGGAACCCGGAAAAGCAAGCGTCCCGGTGTGTTGAGAAAAATCTTGAAATAGCGTGCGCTGTGTAGTAGCATTGCTCCAGTTTGCAAGATATTCTGCAAGGATAGGGATAATGCTTAGATTTTTCACTGCCGGCCTGTGCTTCACGCTGCTCACTGCCCTCCCCCTTGGGATCTCCTCTGCTGCGGTATCGCCGGGCGCGCTCAGCGCGCTGAATTTCAACCTGTATCCCAGTCCTTTTCCTGTGAATGACATGACGCTCACGGACCTCAAGGGCGCCAAGTTCAGCCTCGGTTCCCTCAGGGGCAAGGTAATCATATTGAATTTCTGGAGAATCGACTGCCCTCCCTGCGCCATGGAGAAGCCGATTCTTGACCGGCTGCAAAAACGGTTCGGTAGCCGCGGTCTGGTCATCATCGCAGTCAATCTCTTTGATCCGCACCAGAGAGTCATGGCCTACTCAAACAGCCATGCGTACAGCTTCACCCTAGCATATGATCCGGACAGCCGCTTCCGGGTCATGCAATATGACATGGGCGCCGGCGTCCCCACTTCCTTTGTTGTGAACGAAAGATCAGAGGCCATCTATGAAGTCCGGGGAGTTCCCACTACGTACATTGTCAACAGGAGCGGCCAGGTCCTCGGAAGAGCAACCGGCATGGCCAACTGGGAACAGCCTGCGATGCTCGAGTACATCGAATCGCTTCTGGGATCGCCGGCGCAGTCCTTGCCTGAAGCCCCCTTAGCAGCGGCCTCTCCAGCCAGGCCCAAACGAGGCCCGGTCGCATCGCCGGCCGGCCGAGACGACGATTCACCGGCTGTGACGGTCCGAATGGCTCGAGGTCCTCAAGAGTCCGCTCCCGTGCAACCCGCAACCCCGTCGCTCCCTCTGGACAATCCCCCAACCCGTGTAGTGCCGGAACGGCAACCGTCGGTGAATGCTTCCCGGCCGCCGGCTCGCTTTTCCGTCCAACAGACTCCCCCCCAGCCGGCGCCGGTTGCAGGAGCCTATCGACCAGCCGATCGGAGTACCCCGCGGGCAGACGTGAGACGACCGCAAGCCTCGACTCCACCAGAAGGCGCTCCGCCTCGGCTCCAGGCCCAGCTTCCTCTGCCCCCGGCACAGGCAACCTCCGGTTCACTAGAGCCTCTGCCACAGGCTACGCCGTACGTGCCGTCCAGCTCAAGCACCTATTCCCCCCCAAGGAATTACCGGCGAACGCCCTCGGCTGCGCCCGCGCCTCCTGCTCGCGGGCAACGGGGTCAGATTGATCAGAACGGCTACATAACAGCTCAGGTCCCTGCCGGCGCTCCGATTCCCACTCATCCCCCTGCGGCGCCTGCGGTAAATCCCCGGAACCCCGGGGCAGTCGCCCCAGCAGCTCCAGCGCCCGGAATCAACCCCATTGGTAAGTTCTTGCTGGAGTCATTCGATCCCCCAGCGCCTCCGGTCCGACCAGTGCGACAAGCAGCAGCGCCTTACCCTCAGCAGGCCGCGCCGCAGGTCTCCATCATGGATCCCATCAACAGGTTCGGCAGCGGGGTGAAGAGCCTTTTCTCAAGAATACTTCCCGCCAAATAGCAGTGACAGTACGGATTGTCAGCCCTCAATGGGGCGTGCTTGGGTTTTTTTTGCAGATCTTGGAACGCTCGACCGAGTGCCAGTCTATCAGCCGCGGCTTCAGCCAAGTGAAGGAGTGACGCTCGGAGCAGGGTCAGAACCCTGGATGCGCAATGCTTCGAGGTTCTTCTCAAGCTCGTCAATGGATGGCGGAAAAGCGTTTTCCAGCGTGAAGTCCTCTGTTCCCGCGCCCACGTTCCAAATGTCCGGGAGGCCTTCAGGACACCTTTCACTATGGATTCTCCACGGAAACTCTGTCCGGCTCTCCCCGACCCGCGATGTCCTGAGTTTTCGCAGCTTGTCAATCAGTCTTGCCATGTCGCCTATCTGCCTGGCAATTTCCTCCTGAGCAGCGGTGAGTATTCTCTTGAGGTCCCCATTGAATTGATCCGACGCGAAGCCGGCCCTCTCCAGGTATTGCCCAAGATACTCCTTATACCTCTTCAGTTGCTCCATTTGCAGCGTCAGGCGTTCCTCCGCAGCCTCGAGCTGGGCTGCGACGCGGTGGCGGGCTAAATCCGCTTGGAACTCGGCCATCTCGATCACTCGTCGGGCCCGTTCGATCTGGGCGGCAACATCCAGCCTCACGCGGTCCACGCCGGAATCGGTCAGCACCGAGTCGGCAGCGTAGGCGTTCAGAATAAGCGCAATCGTCGTCAGTACGGTCATGAGGAAAATCTTCATTTTGGTGACTCCAAGAGGAGTTGACAGAGGCGTCAGCAATTCTGGTCGGGTTTATATCAAAATATCAGGGATGTTACAATACGTTTCATGTGATTATTCTTGATTATTGGCTCAGCATTTGATTATTGTTGTTGCTATCATGCCAGAGTCGGGCCAACCTCGACTGACTTGGCGGGCAGAGCCCGCCCTCCCGCAACTGACGCGTGCGCGGCGCATTATGAGACAGTCTCCCAGGTTGACGAGGGGCCCTGTTCGTGTCATGAATTCATGGGGCCGGCCGCCGTGCTTACAAAGGACCGGCACTTCCATCGGCCCGCGAGATATAGGGGAGGCTTGATCATCCATGAACACAGGTCGGCTATTTGTCTTGTCCGCTCCTTCCGGGGCAGGGAAGTCAACGCTTATCGAGAAGATACTCCCGAGGTTACCCGGTCTTCGCTATTCGGTGTCCTGCACGAGCCGCCCTGCACGCGATGGGGAAAAACATGGAGTTGACTACTTCTTCCTGGGAGAAGAAGTGTTCAGGCGCATGATCGACCAGGGCTTGTTCCTGGAATGGAAGGAAGTCCATGGGAACCTGTATGGGACTCCTGTCAAGCCCGTCCAGGAGGCCCTTGAGTCAGGGCACAGCATGATCCTTGACATAGATGTGGCAGGCGCTAGAGAAGTGTTCGAGAAGATCCGGGACGCAGTGGGGATCTTCATCAGCCCACCTGACATGGCTGCACTGGAGCACAGGTTACGATCCAGGGGCACTGATTCCGAGGAATCCATACGGATCAGACTGGCAAACGCAGTCAAGGAAATGGAGTCGGCCTACCTGTTCTGCCATAGAATCGTTAACGATAATCTTGAGGAAGCGGCCGACCAATTGGAGGGAATCATAGTGCGGGAGTCGTGTGGAACGTCTTAGGAGACTGTTATTCCGGCGGCTTGCCCACCACCACATCCACGGTGTGGGTTTTTGTGCCTCTCAGTATGGTCATCCTGATCACATCCTCGGGCTTGGCTCCGGCCACTATGCGCGAAAGGTGCCGCCCGTTTCTGATCGGCTCACCGTCGGCTTCCAGGATGAGATCCCCTTCTTTCAAGCCTGCGTTGGATGCCGGAGTGGCCGGCAGGACCTCGTCGACGAACGTGCCCTTGGGTTCGGCCATTCCCAATAGACGCGCCTGTTCGGGAGTCATGTCTTCCACGTAGACGCCAAGCCAGCCTCGGAACTGCTCCTTGACGGCGCTGCCGTAGCTCATCAGCTCACTAACGTAATCGGAAGGTATGGAAAACCCGATTCCCTTGCCCGATGCAATGGTGGCCGTGTTTATTCCGATCACCTCCCCCTTCATGTTGAACAAAGGCCCGCCTGAATTGCCGGGGTTGATGGACGCGTCCGTCTGAATGAAATCGTCGTGTGATCCCAGCCCGATAAAGCGGCCCTTTCCGCTGACAATTCCAAAGGTGACCGTGCTCCCGAATCCAAAAGGATTTCCCACAGCCAATACCCACTCACCCACCTGCACAGACGACGAGTCTCCCACTCTCGCCTGCTGAATCTTGTGCGGCGGCTTGATCTTGAGCAGGGCAAGGTCCACCTTCGGGTGGACTGCCACCAGATCCGCAGCACACACCTTTCCGGAGGAAAGGGTCACCAGGATCTTGGTGGCGCCTTCCACTACATGAGCGTTCGTTACTATGTGCCCCTTGGTATCGCTGAAGAAGCCGCTGCCAAGACTGTCCAGTTGGAAGCGCTCTCTGTTCCCGTTCGGGGCGTCGTGTCTGCCCGGACGGGACCGGAACAGTGGAGGCGGCTCGCCTGCGCTCTTCTGAAGCATGTGCCGCTCAATGGAAATACTCACAACGCAAGGCGAAACCCGTTTGACCAGGTCCACAAGGTTAGGCGCCCCTTCCCGCATCATGAGGCTGCGCTGAACCTCTGGGCTGACGGCGTAGCCATTTGATATGACAAGAACAACGCAAGTCACAGCAAGAAGCGAGATGCGAAACACATTCCTTGGCAGTCGAACCGATCCGCGCGCGGGTCGGGTCGGTCTTTCCGTTCGGCTGTCGATAAGATAAGCGGAGGCCGGTCTGTGCATCCTGAGGATTCCTGTTCCAAGACCGTTTTCGTTTTTCACCTCTAGGACATAACTCATCCGAACGCAAGAGCATTTGTCGTGAACTCGATACGCAATGCCCGCAAGCGTGCTCCCTCCGTCGCGCCGGCCTGCTCCAACGGCGCGGGTGATTCATTCGGACTTGCCGCGTCAAGAACCAAGAAGGTAATTACGAAAGGTCCGTCAGATCCCCAGGTAGGCCGCCTTGACGTGTTCATTGTGCAGAAGTTCCCGGCCGGAACCCTCCATGGTGATGCTGCCGTTTTCGAGTACGTAAGCCCGGTCGCAAATGGAGAGAGTGTGCTTCACGTTCTGTTCCACGAGGAGGACAGTCAGTCCTTCGCTGTTCACCATCCGAATGATTTCGAAGATCGACGCCACCACTAGCGGGGCAAGCCCCAGAGAGGGCTCATCGAACATGATCAGCTTGGGTCTGGCCATTATTCCCCGGCCAATAGCCACCATCTGCTGCTCGCCGCCCGAGAGGGTGCCCGCCGGCTGCCGGCGCCGCTCGTGCAAGACCGGAAAGAGATTGTACACTCGTGACATCGTCTCGGCACGTTTGGACTTGGCCTCGGAAGCCAGCGAGCCCATGATCAGGTTCTCCTCGACTGTCATCTCAGGAAACAGCCGCCTGCCCTCGGGCACATGTGCTATGCCGAGTTCGACGACCTTGTGCGAAGGCGCTCGGTCCAGCCGTGTTCCCTCAAAAGTGATTGTCCCCGAAGCGGGCGTGAGCAGAGCGGAGACAGTCTTGAGGGTTGTGCTCTTCCCGGCTCCGTTGGCTCCCACGAGAACCACTATCCGACCCTCATCCACTTCGAAGGACACGTCCCACAGTACCTGCAAGTCGCCGTAGAAGACCTGAATATGCTCGACTCTAAGCAACGTAGTCCGCTCCCAGGTACGCGGTTATCACCTCGGGATGGGTAGCCACTTCCTTAGGTGTGCCTTCAGTGATGGCCAGGCCGTGGTTGATCGCGAGGATGCGGTCGGAAATGGTCATGATCACCTTCATGATGTGCTCGACGATAATGATTGTCACCCCGGCGGTGCGAATCCGGCTGATGAGTTCAATGGCTTCCTCAAGTTCGGTATGGTTCAGTCCTGCGGCAGTCTCGTCCAGCAACAGCAGTTTCGGCTTCGTTGCCAGCGCCCTGGCTATTTCAAGCCGTTTTCTGGACGCGATGGGCAGGCCCCCGGCCGGCTTGTCTCTGCAAGGACCGAGGCCGCAGAACTCGATCGTCTCTTCAGCCAGGTCTATCGCCTGGCTCTTGGTTCGGGACCGGAGAAACGCGGAGGCGATGACATTGTCCAGCACCGTCATGCGCTTGAGCGGCTTAACTACCTGGAAAGTCCGGCCTATGCCTCTTCGGCAAATTTCGTGCGTCTTCAGGCCGGAGATTCTCGCCCCTTCGAAGAAGATTTCCCCATGGCTGAGCGAGTGGAATCCATTGATCAAATTGAAGATCGTGGTCTTGCCTGATCCGTTTGGGCCGATAAGGCCGAAGATCTCCCCTTTGTCAACCCGGAAGCTCACACCTCCCACCGCGGACAATCCGCCAAAGTGCTTAACGATATGGTGCGCTTCGAAGAACATTATCGGGTCACCTTAAGCCTTCTTGCCTGACCAGGGCCACAAGGCCCTTTTCAGGCGCGGCCAGTCACCCACCACTCCGTTGGGCAAGAAAAGGATGATGACAATCACAAGGAGGCCGAAGCTGAGTGCGTGAGCCTCTTTCACATATTTCGCCACCACCTCCGTTGCCGGGCTGTTGGTCATTCTGGCGAGCCCTTCCAGCATGCCGAAGCCGCCTGTGCGAAACACCTCGGAGACCGCAACCATGATGAACGCTCCAACTGCCGGCCCGTATGTGGTGCTCACTCCTCCCACAATTCCCACGAGGATTGCCATGATGGAAATATCATGCAGAGAAAACACGGATCGGGGATCGATAGACCCGTTGTAGTTCATCCAAAACGCACCGGCAAGCCCGGTGAGACACGCGGCGATGCACAGGGACACCATCTTGTAGTAATGAGTGTCTATGCCCATGCTCTCGGCAGCGTCCTGGTCTTCCCGAATCGAGATGAAATAGTAGCCCCAACGGGAGTTGACCACTATCTCAATGCAAACTATGGAGAGCACCGCCAGCCCAAGCGCAATATAGTAGTACGGCAGCTTTGACACGAAGGTCGGCATGATCATGATCCCCACCATGCCTTTGGTGAGAGATTGCCAAATCGTGGCTATGTGGCGCATGACTTCGTTGAGAGCAAGCGTGGCAAGCGCGAAATAAGCTCCCCGCAAGCGAAAACAGATCCACCCGAACGGGAATGCCACCAACACCGCAAGAGGCCCCCCTACCAGGAATCCCCACCATGCCGACAAACCCAATTTGGTGCTCAACAAACCGGCGGCATACGCCCCCGTCCCGAAGAACGCAGCGTCGCCGAACGACACCTGGCCGGTATAGCCTGCGATGAGGTTCCATGCCGATCCAATGGTCACCCACATCAGCACCAGAATCATGAGGTTCAGAAGGTACGTGTCAGTGAACCAGAGCAAATAGACCTGCAGCCATTCCGGGAATACGGACGCGGCCTTTTGAAGTACGCCGAGGACTCCCGGAACAACTGCCCCAAGAGGAAAGATTGCGAGGTAGGCAAGAAGTATCAGCGGGACTCTGTGCTGCCTCATGATCCACTCAAACCTTGGTCAGACGTTTGAAGCCGCCGGGCAGGAACAAGAGAACAAGGATGAATATGATCAGACCGAGCATGTCCTCATAATCCATGCCGATATACGTGGCTCCGAAGGCCTCGACGAGCCCGAGGGTCAGTCCTCCGAAAATCGCGCCCACGGTTGAGCCCAACCCGCCCAATATAGTGATGACGAATGCCTTACGTGTAAACGGCCCGCCTATGTCCGGGAACAAGTAATAAACCGGCATGAGCATGGTCCCGGCCGCAGCCACCAACATGGCTCCGATCCCCATGGTGAGAACCTTTATCCGTTCCGCGTTCACTCCCATGAGCCGCGCGGCCTCGTTATCCTGGGCCACCGCACGAATGCAGCGCCCCAGATCGGTCTTGAGCAAGAACCAGAACATGCCCGCCGTCAACAATATCGCACAGAGAAAAGCGAAGCACAGCGCCACGGAAAAGGAGATTCCGCCCACAAAGAACACTGCTGTGGAGTACGAGGTCATCACTGACCGGAAATTGGAGGAAAATATGAACCGCGCCGTCTCGGTGAGCACGATCCCGATGCCCACGGTCATTAAGACCTGGTTTTCCGGGAGGATCGATTCCACCTTCATAAGGGGGTTGAGCAGGAATTTCTGAATAAAGATCCCCAGAAGGAAAAGGGACACCATGCTGATGGGTAGCGCTCGGTACGGATCCACTCCCAGGTAGTGAAAGAGCACAAACGTGATGTACATGGCGACCATCATCAATTGCCCGTGGGCGAGATTGATGATGCCCATGACTCCCATGATGAGAGCCATTCCCAGGCCGATGAGCGCGTAAAGCCCGCCCTTGAGAACGCCTGCCACGAGTGTCTGAAAGAAAACTTCCATTTGCCGTCTAAACGCTGTGAGATTACGGAGACTGCCGCACGCCCCGGCCAAGAAAGGCCTACGGGCGGGGTTGAATCCCGCGCCATACCAACAAATCGGAAACTTCTCTTGGCAACCCCTGTACGGTTTCCTCGTTCCCAGGCTCCAGCCTGGGAATGCTTTGTGCGAGGCTCCTGCCTCGCTTCTCCCACCACTATGAGAATTGTTCACGCGAGAGCTTAGGATTCAGTCCACTTCTGTACTGACTGCCGGCCATCGAGTCCCGCGGGATTCGCTGTGTCGGGGCAGAGCCCCGGGCCTATGAGTTCCCAGGCTCCAGCCCTAATCTTTACCCATAAGTTCCGACTGGAGACCTCAGATGAGGGACATGTTGATTTTCCTGGCGGTTTTCACCGTCTTCCGATGGGTCGAGTGTTCGCCGCGAGATATTGGTCGTGACCGCCTGTCAGAAAATCAATGAGTTACAGAAGCCGCAGATCTGCCCGGCTCTTGAGGTCCGGTCTCCAGCGAACCACTTGTGGGACATGTTGAGGGCTGGAGCCTGGGAACCAGAATACGGAAACAGGCCCTCGTCAAAGACTGCAGGTCCGGCTTGCGGCGCCGCTACCTTCTCCAGGGAGGAACCGGAAACACGTACGGCTTGGTGGCCACATCTTTCGGCCAGACCGTCTCCAAGACCCCCTTCTGCCACTGGACCAGATAGGTCGGAACTGAATTCTGTTGAGTCTTTTTCCCGTAAGAAACGAACTTCACCCGCCCGAAAGCCGTCATCATATCGGTGGTGGTAAGGGCCTCTCGAACCGCTGCCGGCGTAAGTTCCTTGGCGCGGGACAGGGCGTCGGCCACCACGTAGGCCGCGGCGTAAGCCTCGGCTCCATGATATTCCGTAGGTGAGCCAAATTTCTTCATGTACTTTTCCGCGTACTCCTTGGCTCCCGGGTAGGGCACGCTTGCCGTCCACAGAGCGGCGGAAAAGACGTTCTCGGCAGCTTCTCCGGCGTTCTTGGGGAACTCCGGAAGGGTGAAGCCCGCCGCTCCTCCCACGAAGAGCTTGGCATTGAAATCGAGTTCCTTTGCCTGGCGCATTAGGAGCGCAGCATCGAGTTCGTAGGAAATCATGTACACCAGGTCGGGTTTCGCGGCCTTGGCCTTGACGAGCAGCGGCTTGAAGTCCACGGCGCCGCCTTCATAGCCTTCCTTGATGAGAACCTTGATTCCCATCTTTGCCGCCTGGTCGGCGAACTCTTGGGAACCCCGCTGGCCGAACAACGTGTTCTCGTACAATATGACTGCCGATTTCGGCTTCACCACCTCCTGAAGAAAGGAGGTCAGCGCGTTGGCATACTCGCTCACAGGCGGGTTGAGCCGAAACACATACTGCCAATTCTGTTCGGTGATGTCGTCCGCGGACCCGGTGTTCACGAGAAAAGGAACCTGCCGTTGCTGAGCCACCGCGCACATGGCGTTGGTAACCTGAGACGAGTACCCGCCTGTAATAATGACCACTTTATCCCGGGCAATGAGCTTTTCGACGGCAGACCTCCCCACGTCGGTCTTTGAAGTGTCGTCTTCGATGATGAACTCGATGGGTCGGCCTTTGACTCCGCCCGCCTTGTTTATCTCCTCCAACGCAAGCAGGAAGGAGTTCCTCTCGATTTCACCGAAGGATGCCTCTTTTCCTGTGAGCGGAAGTACTACGCCGACCTTGATGGGTACGCCGTTGGCTTCGGCAGCGAAACTCAGCCCCGCCGCAACTAACAGAAGAGCGAGGAGCCCAACGAGACATAAGGAAAGCTTTTTCATTGTTCACTCCCTGGTTAGATCCGACTGTGTGAAAAAGAAATGAAGAACCTGGAACGCCTACGAGGAGTTTGCCATTCACCCCAGTGGCTGTCAACCGGAATCGTGCGGAGCCTCCGCACGGGTGGGCGAAAGGGCGGACACGCAGGTCCGCCCGGACCAACAATGCCAACGTCATCTTGGCGCCGGCGGGTAGCCCGGACCTGTGTGAGTGTCGTCGTGCTACGATTGGCGACCTTTCTATTCTTTCGCGACAGGCTCCTGGAAGTTGCCGCTCCCTTTCATATGAAAATGTTTTCTCTCTTTTCTCTGCCAATACTTGAGGTGGGTGTGTAACCGTAATTGTGTCCAGGCAGCACAATGGTTTCATCCGGCAGCCTGAAAAGCCTATTGCGGATGGACGACTGAAGGATCTCAGAGGACCCGCCAGGCAAATCCGTCCTCCCCACGCCGCCCACGAATAGCGTATCGCCTGTGAGGACATGGCCTGGGGAATAAAGGCATATTCCGCCGGGCGAATGGCCCGGGGTGTGGATCACCTCGACGGATTCCTTGCCAAACGATATCTTGTCCCCGTCTTTGAGAAGCACAGAAGCCCGAGGTGACGGCTTTCCGCCAAACATCCGGAGCATGAGCGGGTTCGGATTGGCCAAGGCTTGAGCCTCCGCTTCGTGAATGGCTATCGGGGCGCCAGTGGCATCCTGCATCTCTCTGTTGCCGCCTATATGATCGACGTGAGAATGTGTGTTGACGATGTACTTGATGGTTTTCACACCTCTGTCTTTGGCCCTTTTCAGGATAACTGCCGAGGATCCTCCCGGGTCAACGACGATGCCCTCACCTGTTTGGGCGCAACCGAGAATATAACAGAAGATCTGAAATCCCGGCATCTCCATCTGTTCAATGATCATCTATTCCTCCATGGATGAGCTTCAAGTGCCATGCGCAAATCGGCTGAGTTCCAGCGGGCCTATGCCTTACAAACCGCAGGAGGCTTGTACGCGCAGTACGGTTCCTCGGCAAGATAGCTTCCCGTCAGTTCAAATGCTCGAGCACGACAGCCTCCGCAGAACCTGAGATAATCGCACTTCCCGCACTTGCCTTCCAGGAGCTTGAAACTTCGTAGCTCTCTGAAAAGAGGCGCATTCTCCCAAAGTTCATGGAACGGCGTGTCCCGAACGCTGCCTGCCTGAAAGTCGAAATATCCGCAGGGCTGCAACTCTCCCTTGTGGGACACGAACACAAAGGAAAGCCCACCCAGGCAGCCACGGGTATGCGCATTGAGCCCGAACGTCTTCTCGTTTACTTCAATACCTTCTATCTTGGCCTGTTGCCTGAGTATCCGGTAGTATTGGGGCGCGCAGGTGGCCTTTGTCTCCATGGTTGTCTTTCTGCCGAGCCTGTAAAACTCCAGCAGGGTCTCTTCGTACTCCTTCGCTCCCATCTCTTGCCCGGACATCTCTCTGGCGCGGCCTGTGGGAACCAGGAGAAAAACGTGGAAAGCAACTGCGCCGATTTCTTCGGCCAATTTCATGATGGAAGCGAGGTCTCCGCGGTTACCCCTGGTCAACGTGGTATTTATCTGCACGGGAACCCCCGCGCGCTTCAAGTTGGCCACTCCATCGAGCGACGCGTCGAACGCTCCGGCAACCTTGCGGAACGAATCATGATGTTGAGCGGTAGGCCCGTCGAGGCTGATGCTGACCCGCTGGATACCTGCCAGCGCGATATCGCGCGCCAAGTCAGGCGTCACCAGCACGCCGTTCGTCGCCAGGACAACCCGCAGACCGGATTCCTTGCCGTACCTGGCCAGTTCAAAAACATCATGCCTCATCAGCGGTTCGCCGCCAGTGAGAATCAAGATGGGGCTGCCCACTCGCGTGATCCCGTCGATAAGCTCGCGTCCTTCCCGAGTGCTCAGTTCATCGGAATCCGCGTGCATCCGGGCCCCGGCCCTGCAGTGGACGCAGGACAAGTTGCAGGCCTGAGTCATTTCCCAGGCTACCAACCTCAGGTTGAACGGATTCACGTCTGCCTCGAAGAAAGGGAATCTCCCTGGAGGATGCGTACTGCTTCCAGAGAATGGTAGGAAATGATCAGATCCGCTCCGGCACGCTTGATTGAGGTCAATGCCTCCATCATGCAGCGGTCGCCATCTATCCAGCCATTTTGAGCGGCCGCCTTGATCATGGCAAATTCACCGCTGACGCTGTACGCGGCAAGAGGCAGCTCGAACGTGTTGCGCACTCGCCAGATCACATCGAGATAAGGCAGAGCGGGCTTGACCATGATTATGTCCGCTCCTTCCTCCACATCCATGGCCACCTCACGGATAGCTTCATCGGAGTTTGCCGGATCCATCTGGTACGACCTGCGGTCGCCGAATTGCGGGGGCGACTCGGCAGCGTCACGAAACGGCCCGTAGAACGCAGACGCGTACTTCGCCGCATAGGACATGATGGGCACCTGGTCGTATCCCGCCTCGTCGAGGGCATCCCGAACCGCGGCGACTCGCCCGTCCATCATGTCGCTGGGAGCCACCATGTCCGCTCCGGCACGGGCATGGGAAACGGCTATTTTGGCCAGGAGTTCAAGGGTCGCGTCGTTGTCCACGTCCCCATGGCTGACCACCCCGCAATGACCGTGATCCGTGTATTCGCACAGGCAGACGTCCGTGATTACCACGAGGTCCGTGAATGCCTTCTTAACTGAGGCGACTGCCCGCTGCACGATTCCATCCCTCGCGTAACCCTCGGAGCCCATGGGATCCTTCTTTTCGGGAATCCCGAACAGGAGTATGGCCGGGATGCCGCGCGACACGGGCTCTTCCAGTTCTTTCAGCAGCAAGTCCGGCGAGAGTTGAAACACTCCCGGCATGCTTGCAATCGGATTCTTCACTCCTTTGCCGTGGCGAACAAAGAAAGGGAGAATGAAATCGCTTGGATGCAGTCGGACCTCCCTGACCATGCTCCGGAGCGTTTCATTCCTTCTGAGCCTCCTGGCCCGATATTCCGGAAAATGCATTGTGCCTCCGATACGTACGTGTGGCGGATCGACGTTTTTTTTCTTATAATCCTGGGAGGAGGCCCTGTCAACGCCATGAGCTGCATACAATGCGACAGGTGTGGGATCAAACTTGCCGAAGGGTCGCTGAAATATCAGGTGGCTGTGCGGGTTAGATCCATGTTCGACGGGGTAATCCCCGAGGCTGAGTGCGGCGAGCCCGCAATGAGCATCGACCGTATTCTCGAAGAGCTGGCCTGCTGCACCGAGGAAGAACTGACGCACCAAGTCTACGAAGACGACGTGTTCATCTTGTGCCCGAGGTGCAAGGATGATTTCCTCAACGAGGTGTACTCACGGCTCACATCGAGGCCCACACCGGATAGCGGACGAGCCCACTTGATCAACTGACCCCGTCGAAGTCCCGGGGGGGACGCCTTGCCGTTGGGGGCGCGCTCGCATCCCGGAAATGCAGCGCGTGTGAGCGGCTTGAGGAGGAATGGGCACAAGTCGGAGTCCCCCGTCCGTCCAAATCCCCAAGACGTAGCAATCACCTTGACTGGAACGAGAACAGTTCCTCTCCGTAAAGCTGAATCCATTCTTCGGCGAGCGCATTGTACGCTGCGGACGGGTTGTCCACTCCCAGGAGAATGATTGTCCTGTCACCGGCTTCGTGGCTGCCGATGAAGGAATAGAGATATTCGACGTTGATTCCGGCACGTCTGAGAGGCTTCAGCAGTGCGTTCAGCCCCCCCGGATGGTGGGGCGCCTCAGCGGCGAGGATCTCCCGCAAAGAGGGAGAAAAACCGGCTGCCTGGAGGATGTTCACCACTCGATCCGGCTCGGGCACAACGAAGTTGAGCGTGCCGGTGAGGCCTTCCGTGCGCACGGTCAGAGCTAATATGTTGATGCCGTTGGCTCCCAGGAGTTCGCTGAGCTGAGAGAGACTACCGGGCTTGTTTTCCAGTT
>DYLG01000068.1 GCA_020722215.1 Desulfomonile tiedjei | reverse complement strand
CGACCCACGGGTATTTCGGGAACGATTTGCCCGGCGTCCTGGAACCGGTGCTGGTGCTGACGCTCCCGGATCAGCCCGAGGGACGGGACGGTTTCCTCCGGCTGTCCGAAGTGATGGGCTTGAAGCTCAACGCGGACCTCGTGACCCTTACCGCGTGCGAGTCCGGCCTTGGCCGTCGGATATCAGGCGAGGGCGTAATGGGCATGGGCCGTGCTTTCCAGTACGCCGGGGCAAGCACGGTGCTGATGAGCCTTTGGTCTGTTGAGCAGAGCGCGTCGGTCAAGCTCGTGGAGAGCTTTTTCCGCCTGCTGAAAGACGGTAAGAGCAAGCTGGAAGCGATCAGTCTTGCCCGCAAGCAGATCCGTGAGCAGGGCTACGACCATCCCATATTCTGGGCGCCGTTCATCCTGGTGGGCGAGGTGAATTGACGAGAGCACGGTAGCCGGCGTCCCCGACGGGCCATTGAATAATCACCGGCGAGCCGCCAGTGCTACCGTACGGCGCGAATCTTGTATTCGCCGTTCTTGTTTTCTTTTTGGCGCTTTGGCGTCTTAGTGGTGAGAATTCTTCCCCGGCCTATTGTGGCGCAGGCTTTCCAGCCTGCGACTTTCCCCTGCCATGGATAAGGCAGGCTCGAAAGCCTGCCCCACAAGAATCAACCGTTACAGCCTCTTTGTCTTTTGCATTGGCCGGGAACTTGGTAAGATCAACCCCATGGAAGTGATCACCACCCATCTCAACGCGGACTTCGACGCGTTCGGGTCCATGGTTGCCGCCAAGAGGCTGTACCCCGGAGCGGTCGTGGCCTTTCCCGGTTCCCAGGAGAAGAGTGTCAGGGACTTCTTCATGGAATCCGCCCTGTATATCCTGTCTATAGAGAAGGCCAAAGATATCGACCTCAACGAGATCGACAGGCTCATCCTTGTCGATACCCGCCAGAGGAGCAGGATCGGCAGATTCGCGGAAATTGTGGATTCCGGCCGCGTTGAGGTCCACATCTATGACCACCACCCGGACTCGGACGAGGATATCAAGGGAGACCTGGAGGTGATCAAGGAAACGGGGTCCACGGTGAGCATCCTCGTTCCCATGCTGAGAGAGCGCGAACTGGAAATCACCGCGGAAGAAGCGACGGTTTTGGCTTTGGGAATATACGAGGACACGGGATCGTTCACCTTCTCTTCCACCACGGGCCAGGATTTTGATGCCGCGGCCTGGCTGCTTAAGAAAGGCGCGAACGTCAACATTATCTCCGACATGATGACCAACGAACTGAGCAAAGCTCAGATCGAGATCTTTTATCAGTTCATCGAGGAAGCGGAAATCATCAACGTGGGAGGAGTGGAAGTCCTCATCACAACCGCAAGCGTCGAGACTTACGTGCAGGATGTGGCAGTGCTTGTGCACAAGTACAAGGAGATGGAAAACCTCGACGCGATCTTCGCTCTGGTCAGAATGGAAGGCCGCGTGCATCTCGTGGCAAGGAGCCGTCTGGACGCGGTCAACGCAGGGGAGGTCGTCGCGGAGTTCGGGGGCGGCGGACACCCCACCGCTGCCAGCGCAAGCATCAGAGATCTCTCACTTTACGAGGCAAAGGAGAAGCTGGTGCGTCTCCTGCACGAGAAGGTGCGGCCGAAAAAGGAAGTGTCGGAGATCATGAGCAGGCCCGTGATCACCATCGAGCCTGATCGAAATCTCGAGGAAGCCGCGGATTACCTCAACAGATATCAGGTCAGTTCACTTCCGGTGGTGAACAACGGGAAGATCGAGGGCATCCTCCATCGCCATGCCGTGGACAAGGCATTGCACCACGGCCTTCAGCAGGCTTCCGTATCTGAATACATGGACCCGGAATTCGTTTCCGTGTCGCCACACGAGAGCATCGAGACCGTAATCAGCGTGTCGGTGGACAACCGGAGCAGACTCGTTCCGGTGATGGACCACGGAACCCTGGTTGGAGTGATCAGCCGAAGTGACCTTCTTGAGCACATGAAGCTGCCTCGGGCAAAGGACTCTGCTTCGCCCGAAGAGTTCCCGGGCGGAAGAATGCGTTCGCGAAACGTGCGCAAGCTCATGGAGGAGCAGTTGCCTCCGGCGATCATGGAGATTCTTCGCAGCGCGGGAGAGGTTGCCTCCAGCCGGGGTGAAGACGTGTACCTGGTGGGCGGCGCGGTCAGGGATCTTCTGCTGCGAAATCCGAACCTTGACGTGGACCTGGTGGTAGAGGGAGACGGCATCCCATTCGCTCGGGAGTTGTCCCGGACGCTGGAAGGATCGAGGGTGCGGAGCCACGAGAAGTTCCGCACCGCAGTGTTGCTTTTTCCGGACGGTTTCAAAATCGACGTGGCAACTGCCAGACACGAATACTACTCCAGACCCGGTGCTCTGCCCACCGTGGAGACCAGCTCCATCAAGCGGGACCTGTTTCGGCGGGATTTCACCATGAACACTGTTGCGGTGTGCCTCAGTCCGCAGCGTTTCGGGCAGGTGCTCGACTTCTTTGGTGGGGCGCGCGACATCAAGGAGAGAATTATTCGGGTGCTCAACAATCTCTCGTTCGTGGAGGACCCGACCCGGATACTCAGGGCAGTGCGTTTCAGCAGCAGGTTTAACTTCGCCATAAGCAAGCACACGTTGGGGCTGATGAGGCGTGCGGTGAAGATGAGAGTCTTCGACAAAGTGGAAGGGACGAGGATATGCAATGAACTGGTTCACATCCTTGAAGAAAAGACTCCTCTTCCTCCTCTGATGCTGATGGACGACCTTGGGATTCTCCCTGCCATACATCCTGCGCTGTCGTTCATAAGGAAGACGAAGGAATTGCTGGAAAGCGTTGTCGGAGTGCTCGCCTGGTGGAGATATCTCTATATGTCGGAGAACATTGAACCGTGGATTCTCTATTTCTTGGGCATGACCGACGGCATATCCGACGAGGAATTCCGGGACATGCTCATAAGGCTGTCCCTAACACAGAACAGGATCGCCCAACTCGGCAAGGAACGCGTCCAAATACGGAAGTCGCTTTCCATTTTTGCCGGTGGAGACGCGGATCGGCCAAGCAAAGTCGCTGCCGCTCTCAGAGGCCTTTCCATGGAGGGACTCTTGCAGATGATGGCCAAGACCTCTCGGGAGGAAACCAGGAAGAGCATTTCCGAATACATTCTGAGCCTCAGACACGTCAGACCGGCCCTGACCGGTGAGGATCTGCTGGCAATGGGATACAAACCCGGTCCTGTGTTCGGAAAGATTCTGGCAGCGTTGCGCGACGCCCGCCTGGACAAGGTTGTGCGAACTGAGTCCGAGGAGCGAGACCTGATCAGAACTCTGTTCCCGACGGACTCCCAATCGACGGCTCCTGGGGGCTCATCCGCCCATGGGGCCCGGAAGAGAGAGTCGCGCAACAACCGACGGACGCGAAAGGGCGAGACTCAAAGGACGTTTAAGTGATAATATGATACGGCACAATCCTCACCCGAGGAGGAGCAGAAGCATTGGGAGGTATCAATGGCGTCTGACAAACGTAAGCAAATCAAGATATTCGATATAACACTGCGGGACGGATCCCAGAGCAAGGTTGCGACCCGCATCAAGCTTGAGGATCTGCTCAAGGTGGCTCGAAAGCTTGCTGAAAGCGGTATTTATGGAGCCGAGACGTGGGGGGGCGCAACCTTCGACGTCTGTGTAAGATACCTGAGAGAAGACCCCTGGGAAAGGGCCAGGGCCTTGAAGGGGGCCATGCCCAAGGTTAAGAACATGATGCTCATCAGGGGCCAGAATCTGGTGGCATATTCCAACTTTGCCGACGATGTGGTGGAGAAGTTCGTTGAGGCGGCCGCGCGTAACGGCATCGATGTTTTCCGGATATTCGACGCTCTGGACGACACCAGGAACCATGAGACCGTGATCCGCGCGGTCAAGGCGGTCGGCAAGACCAGCGAAGGAGCGGTTTGCTACACCATCAGTCCTGTGCACACCATCGAGAAGTTCGTGTCCAAGGCGAGGGAACTGGAAGACAAGGGGGTGGACCAGATCGCGATCAAGGACATGGCCGGCCTTATAGATCCCTGGACTACCTTCAAGCTGGTCTCAAGCCTCAAGAAAGCGGTTGGAGTTCCCATTCACCTGCATACCCACGACAATTGCGGCATGGGGATGATGTCCGCGCTCAAAGCTGCCGAAGCCGGCTGCGACATGATCGATACGGTGCTGAGCCCCTTCTCCGGCGGCACGGGGCATCCGTGCACTGAATCGCTGGTGTTCTCTCTGGAACGCTTCGGTTACGAGACGAACTGCAACCTGAAAAGGCTCACCGAAGCTGCCGAAGCAGCCAAGGTGGTCCGAGCCCTGTACAGCGAATTCGAGGCGCCTTACAGCGGTGTGGATGCAAGGATGTTGGTTACCCAAATCCCAGGGGGAGTCATGTCCAACCTTACAAGTCAGCTCAAGCAGCAGAACGCCCTGGACAGGCTGGAAGAGATTCTCAAGGAGATTCCCCGGGTTCGGGAGGACCTCGGATACATCCCCCTGGTCACTCCCACATCGCAGATCGTCGTTTCTCAGGCTACGTTCAACGTGATGCTCGGCCGGTACAAGATTATAGCAAATCACACCGCGAACCTGCTCAAAGGCATGTACGGAGAGACCCCCGCGCCGGTGAACAAGGAACTCCAGAAAAAAGTTCTCAAGGGCGAACAGCCTGTCACCGTAAGGCCGGCGGAATTGATCCCGCCCATGTGGGGCGAGCTGAGAAACAAGTTCCCTGAACTCTCGGACGAGGAGATACTCATTCACGCGATATTTCCCCACGAGGCACCGGGATACTTCGAAGCGAGGAAGTGAGCCGGAATGCGGGCTGGCTTGAAACCCGCCCCGCCAGACAAATCGGGATCTCTATCGTCAACGGCTACAACATTCTTAGGAGCAAAACATGGAGGCATCCTTGGCTCTTCAGGACAATCTACCCAGTGACAACCCGATTCGGGGGTGTTTCGGCTGCGGTGCGGACAACGCCCATGGCCTGCACATAAAGAGCTATTTCGACGGGAATGAGGGAGTGGCCACTTGGCGTCCTGAGAATCATCATTGCTCTTATCCCGGATATCTCAACGGCGGAATCGCCTGCACCCTGATCGATTGTCATTCTGCCTCCATTGCCCTGGCCGTGGAGTGCAGAGAAAGAGGATTGGACCTGAGCCGGGACTCGGACCAACTCCCGTCCGCGTGGACCAGAGCCATGTCTGTGGAGTTCCTCAAACCAGTGCCTCTCAAGGCCGCGCTGACCCTGAAAGCCAGGCTCGTGAGCAAGGGCAGAACCAGCCGCACGGTCCGTTGTTCCATCTACGCGGACGGCGAAGAGTGCATCACGGGCGAAGTCACCGTTGTGATGACCGGCCTTTGAAGGCACTGTAATGCGCTTTAAGCATTCCACACCTCCCGCCGGCGACCGGTTGACGGATTTTGCTGTCCCGGCCCCCGTGGGGCATTTTGTGGAGGTGTTGCGCCAAACGGCATTCCGGAGTTCCGTCATCGGTCGGGCCTTGCGCTCCTGACTTCCGGCGGAAGACACGCCTCCCAGAGCATCTGCTTGTTTTCCTTGTCCACCGAAGCCCTGGTCCATGCATTTCCTCTGAATCGTTGTATGAACAGGGCACACATGATCACGATGGAAATGGTCATGGCCCACCAGATGCCTGCCGCGTCCGTGCGCAGGACGAACATTGCCCCCAGAATCAGAGGGATCCTGACAAACCACATGCCTGTGAAAACGATCCTCATTGTGTTGAAGGTGTCACCTGCACCTTGGAGCGCACCTGCCAGCGCTATGCCGACGGCCATGAACGGGACCTGAACCATGTTTATCCGGAGATACCGCGTCATTTCGGCCAGCACGGGCGGATCCTTCGTCAGGAACGCGGAGATCGCCGGCGCGAGGACGAACACCGTGACGGCGGGCAATACGATCACCAGAAGGCACAGCAGAGCCGTGGCCTTGGCCCCTGATCGTGCTCCCTCTATGTCGCCCGCTCCGACGCGGCTCCCGGTCAGCACTGCGGCAGCCATGTTGAACGCGAATATGGGGAGAAAGATGATGGCCTCAATACGCAGGCCGGCTGTCATGGCCGCCAGTGCGGTGATTTCTCCTGCCCTCATGTTGCCCACAAGGAAGTAAACCACCAGTGTGCCGGCGTTCCATGCAGTGTGTTGGATCGCGGACGGGGCGCCCAGTTTGACGAGGTTTCTGAAACAGCGCGGGATGGGAGCGCCGAGAGAATTGAGCGATATTCGGCCCGGACCAGTGAACAGATGGATAAGATTCAGGCACATGCCGAGCGTGGTTGCAATGGCCGTGGCCCAGGCGATTCCCAAATAGCCGAGCTCAGGAAAAGGCCCCAAGCCGAAAGCGAGGACAAAATTCCCCCCGACGTTGACCACTGCGGCGATGCAACTGTTGACCATCGCGATGCGGACTCGATCGGAGGCTCTAAGTATACCGGCAGTGATAACCGACAGATACGTGGGCACAAGCACCAGTGCATAGATGCTAAGAAAAGCATCGGCGATGATTTCGATGTCGGCGGGCATGCCAACTGCCCGGACTATCGCCGTGGGAAACATCCATACAGCGAAAGTAATCACCCCCGACACGGCCAGACCAAGCAGTATGGAATGACCGGATATGTGGGCGACCCCGCGCTGCGAGCCGGCGCCCTGTGCCTGGGATACCAAAGCCACAGTGCCGACGGTGATTCCGTTGGCCACTATGATGAGCGTGAAATAAAGCTGCCCCACATATCCCACCGCGGCCAGAACCTTGGCGCCGAGGAAGCCGGCCACGTACACGTCTGTAAGTCCCACGAAGAACTGGAAAAACATGATGAGAATCATGGGCCAGCCCAGAGACCATGATTCTCTGACGAAGGGCCGTACCTCGGCAAATGCGAATCTCAAATCCGACATCGTTGGGTTTCAGCCCTTCTTCATCATAGCCCTTCTCACGGCTGCATCAGCGCACGCTAGCGACCAATGCCGCGATGGTAGCTCTGCAGGGACCTGACCTGCCCGCGGCCGTTGCGGAAAGCTCTGATGCCTCTTGCAGCGGCATGGGCAGCAGCAAGGGTGGTGATGTAAGGCACCTTGTACTTGATCGCGGCCTGGCGGATGTACGCATCGTCATGTTTGCCCAGCTTTCCGCTGGGCACATTTATCACCAAGTGGATCTCGTTGTTCGTGATCGCGTCCACTATGTTCGGCCGCCCTTCCTGCATCTTGCGAATATGATCCGTCTGAATTCCATTCTCTGCAAGGTATTTGTGCGTTCCATCAGTCGCCACGATTCTGAACCCAAGATCAGCGAACTGCCGGGCCACCTCCAAGACCGCAGGTCTGTCTTTCCTTGGGACAGTTATCAGCACTGTTCCATCGGAAGGCAGCTTTTGCTGCGCGGCTTCCTGGGCCTTGTAGAATGCCAGGCCGAAGGAATCGGCCAGTCCCAGCACTTCCCCCGTGGACCGCATCTCCGGCCCGAGAATCGGGTCAACCTCCGGAAACATGTTGAAGGGAAACACTGCCTCCTTAACCCCATAATGGGGGATCGACCCGGCCTTGAGATGGAGATCGCACAGCTTCTTGCCCAGCATGAGCTGCGTTGCAATGCGAGCCATGGGGATGTTGCACACTTTGGAAACCAGCGGAACGGTTCGGGATGCTCTGGGGTTGGCTTCGAGCACATACACGGTGTCGTTGGCAATTGCGTACTGAATGTTCATGAGACCCACTACGTTAAGCTCGATGGCTATCCTGCGCGTGTATTCCTCGATGGTGGCAATATGTTTGGGCGGAATACTTATGGGAGGTATAACGCACGCGGAGTCCCCGGAATGAACGCCTGCCAGCTCGATGTGTTCCATTACCGCAGGCACGAACGCGTCCGTGCCGTCCGCTATAGCGTCGGCGTCGGCTTCTATGGCGTTGTCGAGAAACTTGTCTATGAGAATGGGACGGTCCGGAGTGACTTCAACCGCTGCCGAAACGTAATGCCTGAGCATGGGCTCATCATGGATTACTTCCATAGCGCGGCCTCCCAGCACGTAGGACGGCCTCACCATGAGCGGATACCCGATTCTTTCGGCTACATCGAGCGCCTCTTGCAGGTTGGCCGCCATTCCGGATTCGGGTTGGGGTATCCCGAGATCCCGCATCACGTGCCGGAATCGGTCTCTGTCTTCCGCCAGGTCGATAGTGTCCGGAGACGTGCCGATGATTCGTACTCCGGCCGCGGCAAGCTCCCCTGCTATGTTCAAGGGAGTCTGTCCTCCGAACTGAACGATTACGCCCTCGGGTTGTTCCTTCTCATAGATGCTCAGGACGTCTTCAACGGTGAGAGGCTCGAAGTAGAGCTTATCCGAAGTATCGTAGTCGGTTGAAACGGTCTCGGGATTGCAGTTGATCATGATGGACTCAAGGCCCTCATCTCTCAGGGCAAACGCCGCGTGAACGCAGCAATAGTCAAATTCGATCCCCTGCCCTATCCGGTTCGGGCCGCCTCCGAGAACCATGATCTTCCGACGTGTGCTGGACTCCACGTTGTCCGGCGCGTTGTAAGTGGAGAAGTAGTACGCCGCGTTTTCGACACCGCTGACCGGAACAGGTTCCCATGCCTGAATCATGCCGACGGACTTTCGCCGTTGCCTGATTACGGATTCGGGCATCTGCACAAGTTGCGAGATGTACCGGTCCGCAAACCCGTCTTTCTTGGCCTGGACCAGCAGCTCGTCGGGTATGTCCTTGCCCCTGTACTCAAGGATCTGCTCTTCCAGATCCACCAACTCCTTCATCTGCCGGATGAACCAAGGCTTGATGTAGGTCTTCTCATAGAGGGTTTCGATCGGCACGCCTTTGCGCAGAGCTTCATACATGATGAACTGCCGTTCGCTGGAAGGCTCGGACAGCATATCCAGGAGATCCTTGACCGGACGCTGGTGGAAATCCGCGGCAAAACCCAGACCGTACCTCCCAATCTCCAGGGAGCGGATCGACTTCTGAAAGGCCTCCTTGTATGTCTTGCCGATGCTCATTACTTCGCCGACGGCTCGCATCTGGGTCCCCAGCTTGTCCTGCGCTCCTTCGAATTTCTCAAAGGCCCAGCGCGCAAACTTCACAACCACGTAGTCTCCTGACGGAGTGTATTTGTCAAGGGTGCCTTCCCGCCAGTACGGAATTTCATCCAGAGTCATTCCCCCGGCCAACATCGCCGAGATCAACGCAATGGGAAACCCGGTTGCCTTGGAAGCCAGGGCAGAAGATCTCGATGTCCGCGGATTGATCTCGATTACAACGACTCGGCCCGTCTTGGGATCGTGGGCAAATTGAATGTTGGCGCCCCCTATAACTCTTATCGCCTCAACAATGTCGTACGAATGCTTCTGAAGACGCTCCTGGAGCGCTGGATCGATGGTGAGCATTGGAGCCGTGCAGTACGAATCCCCCGTATGAACCCCCATTGCATCGACATTCTCTATGAAACAGACCGTGATCATTTGATTCTTCGCGTCCCGCACCACCTCCAGCTCAAGCTCTTCCCAGCCGAGCACCGACTCTTCCACGAGAATCTGTCCCACCAGGCTTGCCGAAATCCCACGCGCGGCAATTGTGCGCAGCTCTTCAACGTTGTACACAAGGCCTCCGCCTGTGCCGCCCAGTGTATACGCCGGCCGTATAACCACCGGATATCCAAGATTCTCGGCGATCTTCTCCGCCTGTTCAACAGTGAAGGCAGGTTCGCTGGAGGGCATTTCTATGCCAAGCCGGTTCATGGTATCCTTGAACGCGATTCGATCTTCCCCGCGCTCGATCGCGTCCACTTCCACGCCTATTACTTTCACGCCGTAATTGTCCAGCACACCGGTCCGCGCCAGTTGGGACGACAGGTTCAGGCCCGATTGGCCGCCAAGATTGGGCAAGATTGCGTCCGGCCGCTCCTTCTCGACGATTTCCGCGACGGCTTCAAGGGTGAGCGGTTCAACATACGTGATGTCCGCCATCTCGGGATCGGTCATGATGGTTGCGGGGTTGGAGTTAACCAACAGAATCTCGTACCCGAGCTTTCTCAGGGCCTTGCAGGCCTGTGTCCCGGAGTAGTCGAACTCGCAGGCCTGACCGATTACGATAGGTCCGGAGCCTATGATCATCACTTTCCTGATATCGTCCCTGTACGGCATTTGTTACTCCTCGATTAGTGATAATGAATATTGTTAACTCGATGCAAGTTACACTGGAATTGCGCCGTCAGTATAGGGAAGTACGAACCCGTGTCAAGCGCAAACAGAAAGGCCCATCCCCACACGCGCAAAACCCTGCCTCCCGGCGCCCGGAAATGTCCCTTCGGTCTTGTCGCCGGAGACGACATCCTTGCAATTTTGTTCTCCCGGCCATATAGTCTGCGTTAACCGGCAAGGCAACAGTGCTTGCAGAGTCGCTTACACACGCTGTTTCGTGCAGAGAAGATTTAGAAATGCCCAAACGAACCGACTTGAAATCAATACTGCTCATCGGCTCCGGCCCCATAATCATAGGACAGGCATCCGAGTTCGATTACTCAGGGACCCAAGCGGTCAAGGCCCTCAAGGAGGAGGGCTATAGAGTCATACTGGTCAACTCGAATCCCGCAACGATCATGACGGATCCTGACTTTGCCGATTCTACGTACATTGAGCCCCTCAAGGCCGACATCATAGCTGCCATCATCGCGCGGGAGCGCCCCGACGCATTGCTTCCCACACTTGGAGGCCAGACCGCCCTGAACCGAGCGGTTGAGCTCCATGAGCAAGGAGTGCTCGAGCGATTCGGCGTTGAGCTTATCGGTGCAAGTTTCGAGTCAATAAACAAGGCGGAAGATCGAGACCTGTTCAAAGCGGCTATGAACAACATAGGCCTGGACGTGCCCGGGAGCGGGTATGCCCGCTCATTGGAACAGGCCCGTGAAATTGCCCGGCGGGTCGGGTTCCCCAACGTGATACGGCCGTCATTCACCCTTGGAGGAACCGGGGGAAGCGTTGCGTACAGCCCGGAACACTTTGATGGACTCGCCAAATGGGGACTGGACATCTCGCCCAAAGGGCAGGTGCTCGTGGAGGAGTCGGTGCTCGGTTGGAAGGAGTTCGAGCTCGAGGTGATGCGAGACGGTGCGGATAACGTGGTGATAATCTGTTCAATCGAGAACTTTGATCCCATGGGAATCCACACCGGCGATTCGATCACCGTCGCGCCCGCCCAGACATTGACCGACAAGGAATACCAGATCCTCCGGGACCAGGCTGTAGCCATTATCAGAGAGATCGGGGTGGACACGGGCGGATCGAACATACAGTTTGCCGTGCACCCGGACACGGGGCGAGTGGTCGTCATTGAGATGAACCCCCGGGTGAGCCGGTCCAGCGCTCTTGCTTCCAAGGCCACCGGGTTCCCCATAGCCAAGATCGCCGCGAAACTCGCTGTGGGCTACACTCTCGATGAAATAGCAAATGACATCACGCTGAAGACTCCAGCTTCTTTCGAGCCCACAATCGACTACGTGGTAACAAAGATTCCTCGCTTCACCTTCGAGAAATTCCCCGGCGCTGATCCAACCTTGACCACCCAGATGAAATCCGTAGGCGAGGTAATGGCAATTGGCCGCACGTTCAAAGAATCGCTTCAGAAGGCGATCCGTTCGCTTGAGATCGACGTGTACGGGCTCGAACCGCGGCTGGGGAGCGGCCTTTCACGGGAGGGTATACTGGAAAAGGTCAAGACTCCCTCTCCCGATCGTCTTTGGTACCTGGCGGACGCACTGAGGGCCGGGGTGGATATTGACTCGATTCACGAGGCCTCGAAGATAGATCCATGGTTTCTCAGCCAGATCCAGCAGATCGTTCTAATGGAGCAAGATGTCGCAAGACCCGGCGCGTTCAACGGCAGCGCAGGCCTTGATCTGTTGAGAAGGGCCAAGTCTTTCGGGTTTTCGGACATCCGCCTCGGGGCTCTCACCGGCGGGACTGAGGACGAGATCCGCGCACTCCGCCACGGCCAAAACGTCAGGCCCGTTTTCAAGAGGGTGGACACCTGCGCTGCGGAGTTCGAGGCCCATACGCCGTATCTCTATTCTTCGTACGAAGATGAGGACGAGGCCAGTGTAACGGCCAGAAATAAGATCATTATCCTGGGAGGCGGTCCGAACCGAATCGGGCAAGGGATCGAATTCGACTATTGTTGCGTTCACGGTGCGTTCGCTCTCAAGGAGGACGGTTTCGAGACCATTATGGTCAATTGCAACCCCGAGACTGTGAGCACGGATTACGACACCTCGGATCGGCTCTATTTCGAGCCCTTGACACTAGAGGACGTGCTGGAGATCGTGGAACGCGAGAAGCCCGACGGCGTAATCGTCCAGTTCGGAGGTCAAACGCCCCTGAAGCTGGCCGTGCCCCTTTGGAAAGCAGGAGTTCCAATCATAGGAACATCGCCGGATGCCATAGACCGTGCCGAAGACAGGGAGCGCTTCAAGGAACTACTTCAGAAGCTGGACCTAAGACAGCCTCCCAATGACATAGCCCATTCCTATGAAGAGGTCATGCAGGTCGCACAGAAGATAGGGTTCCCGCTTGTGGTACGACCCTCGTATGTCCTCGGGGGACGCGCCATGGAGATAGTTCATGGGCAGGAAGATCTGGACAACTATCTCACTCACGTAGTGAAGGCATCACCCGACCATCCGATACTCCTGGACGGCTACCTTACCGGAGCGGTGGAAATTGACGTGGACGCTGTGGCCGATGGCGAACAGGTGGTCATCGGGGGAATCATGGAACACATCGAGGAAGCGGGAGTGCACTCCGGCGACTCTTCCTGTTCTTTGCCGCCCTATAGTCTGGGCCGATACCACCTGGACGAAATACGCAGGATAACGCGTCTGTTGGCCTTGGAACTTCAAGTGAAGGGCCTGACGAATTTGCAGCTCGCGCTGAAAGACGGGGAAATCTACGTCTTGGAAGTTAACCCGCGAGCTTCCAGAACAGTGCCTTTCGTGTCCAAGGCAATCGGAGTTCCCCTGGCGAAGATGGCCGCGAGGGTAATGGCCGGCAAAAAGCTCTCCGACCTCGGGTTCACCCGGGAAATTGTTCCGGTTCACATAAGCGTGAAAGAAGCGGTTTTTCCGTTCATCAAGTTTGCAGGAGTTGATGTCATCCTGGGCCCGGAGATGAAATCAACCGGTGAAGTGATGGGCATAGATACCGAGTTCGGCCCCGCGTTCCTGAAATCTCAGTACAGCACGGATTTTCCCATTCCCAACGGAGGGACCGCATTCCTCAGCGTGGCTGACCGGGACAAACACGGGGCGACGATAGTGGCGGGCCGATTGATCGAGTGCGGATTCTCCCTTGCCTGCACTGAAGGTACGGCGAGAGCCCTGCGGGAAGCAGGCATTTCATCGCAGCGAGTTGGCAAAATCCATGAAGAGGGTTCGGCAAACGTTACCGATCTGATCAAGGAAGGGAGTATCTCCCTGGTAATCAACACTTGCGAGGGCAAAGCGTCGATAAAGGACTCGGCCTACATCCGGCTGGCCGCTCTGAATCGCAATATTCCTTATTTCACTACATTAGCGGGCGCGAATGCCTTGTCTTTGGGACTTCGGGCGTTGCACAGAGGGGATTCCTTCAGGGTGGTTCCTCTCCAGGAATATCATCGCAAGGAAACAGGATCACCCGGAAACCTGCAATGATTCGGCAAAGACGAAGGGAATCTTGAGGCATGGTGAAAAGGTCTCGTCCGCACGGTCGGCGTTCGAGACCCTTCGCGTTTTACTTGAGGCACTTCTTGAACTTAATCTCACACTTGCAGCCAACGCTCTCGCAGGCTTTGACCGCCTTGCCCTCTGCCTCCTCCTCCGTCATCCCCCAGTCCCCCGCCCAACATGTGCCGCCGTCCGTGGCTTGGGCGAAAGCTATGCACGCGTTGCAGCTCCAGCATCCCATCTGACTGCCCTCACCGCAGCTTTGGGGCGCGGCGTTCCTGGCTTCATCCTGTGAGCCCCCAATTTCATAACAATAGTCCACGTTGTTCTTGTTGACATAGATCGCCTGGCACTTGTCGGACTGAGAGAAGCCAATCGCTGTGAAGGCCGGCACAAGGCCGACGCACGCCAATACACACAGTGTTCTAGCCATGATACCCCCTTGACTGAGGAAATGAGACCATTTTTCAGGCGTACAATAGCCCATCCCGGCAGTCAACAGGGGAAAAAACGAACTGTAGGCATTTACGCCCGCAGACAGTCAGGCGAACCCTCAAGGCCCACCTGCCGGCTCATTTGGTTGAGCACTTGACAATAACCCGAAAATACAACTAATATTCTTCTCTAGGGGAGTGCTTGGCAAGAATTGATCGAATACGCTTCACGCGGGGCGCACCCCTTCAGGCTGCCGACAGACCGGGACCATTAGTTCCGACGGTCGCCAATAGTGTGAACCGCCTCGCTTGACTTCGGATGTCCAAGGCGCCGCGTTGCCCGAACGTGGGGCAGTCTCTACAAGATCGGTTCGTTGAGCAGGAAAAATAGGGAGGAGAGAATGACGGAAAACAAGATACCGACTCTCCATATGCAATACGCGGATGTCTCCACCGAGACCATCGATTTCGACAACCTTTGGCCCAAGGACGTCACATCTTCCGGTAGCTTCGATGTCAGGCGGCGGAGAGTGGGGGCATTCGGCAAGCTGCTGGGCGCCTTGCCGATGCCTGCGCTTCTGGTGGACAGAAACTTCACCGTACTCGTTTCCAACGAGGCCTGCGGGCTCATGCACGAAAAAACCGGGACTGGCGCTTCTTTCGCCGAGTTGTTCCCGTACTCGGACGACGCCGAGAAAGCACGGGAACTTGTGCAGGAGGTCTATGCCGACAGAAAGACCAAGGTCGGCGAGCTGGTAATGTCGATCAAGAAGGGTAGAGTGTGGGGCCGCGTCCATTTCCGGTCAATGAGGATCGGTGAAGCTCGCGCCATACTCGTTCTGGTCGAGGACCTGACTCTGGAGAAAAAGCAGCTCGTAATGCAGCAGCGGCACCAGGAAGAACTCAAAGCCGCGCATAGAGAACTCGAGCAACGCGTCAAGGAGCGAACCAAGGAGTTGCTTGATGCCAACGTGAAGCTCGAACAGGAGGTCGCTCAGAGAAAGCTGGCCGAGGAACACATCAGGGCGTCATTGATAGAGAAGGAGGCTCTTCTCCAGGAAGTTCACCACCGGGTGAAGAACAACCTGCAGATCATATCCAGCCTGCTGGCTCTGCAAAGCAGCCGCAGCGAAAGCGAGAAAACGAGCAGCTTTCTTGACGATTGTCAGAGCCGCATTCGCTCCATGGCTCTCATTCACGAGCAGTTGTACCGGTCGGAAGATCTTGCCAAGATTGACTTCTCGGAGTACCTGGCCTCGCTGACCAAGGCATTGCTCAGATCCAATGCCCGGCTTTCGGACTCCATCTCGCTCAACCTGCAAGTGGACAGGATATTCTTGACTGTTGGAACAGCCCTCCCATGCGGTCTGATCGTGAACGAATTGGTCTCAAATAGCCTGGAACACGCGTTTGTTGACGGGACAAAAGGGGAGATTCGGGTCGCACTGCGCGCCATCGGCCCGTTCAAGTACGAACTTGTGGTGGCTGACAATGGGGTGGGACTGCCCCCTGGAACGGACTACAGAAGATCGAACTCCCTGGGCCTCAAACTTGTTACCAGGCTGGCCGAAGCCCAGCTCCGCGGCCGCCTTGATGTCCGATCGGACAAAGGCGCCGAGATTAGAATCGTATTTGAAGACCGGGAGGAGATCAAGAAACACAAGGGTCCCCCACAGCCAGCCCAATCGGCCGTTTCCCGGCCTCCACTCCCAACGGCCGCAGACGAAACCCGCTGATGTGGGGCGCGAATCTTGGATTCGCCCTCTTCAACAGGAGAAGATGTTCTACCACCAAGGCGCCAGGAGCACCAAGAAATCCCTGGGTTGACTCAGCAGCCCCGCTGCAACTCCGAGTTCTATCCCACCAGCCCAGTAGAAAACGCGATAAGGAACTGGCCGGCATAGTAAAGAGGCAGGCCGAGAAGGCGGTTGGCGAATCCCCGGCTGAGGAATCGGTCCCTTGCAACGAACAGATCCGACAAATAGAACAGCACAGCCCCAACGAAAATGAACCACGCGGCCTGCTGACTCACGGCCGGATTGCTGAAGGCAGCCCAAGCCCCGCCTAGCATGACCGTAATGACCAATACGTAGAGAAGCACCGGGAGCAGCATCCTGCCCAGATGAGGCCTGAGCATCCGGAAAACCGCGGCGCCGATCAGGATAAAGAGCGCCTGAACAGGGCTGAGCCAGTGAACTATCCCGGTCAGCCCCACAAATGCGGCGACATAAAGCACGTGGCCGGCCAGGAACGCCGCCAGCCCGATTCTGAACCATTTGTCGCCCGGCAAGGCAAGACTCACATCGCCCACCAGGCCGAGGATCAGTCCGGCGAAGATGCAATACCAGTACGAGGGAACAGCATGTGGTTGGATCACTGCTGCCAGCACGAACAGGCATGAGAGGGGCGTCTTGAACAGGAGGATTCGCCGAGGGTCCCTTCCGTGTTCCGCGACGAGGAGCCCGATGAGAAGCGCGGCGGCAATCACCACAAGAGCCATGTTGTACATTGTTCCTCGCCGTACGGGCGTAGGATGCGCTGAGTGGAGCGAAGCGCATCGGTCGAGAAAAAACCTCGATCCCGCCTTCCGCGGGACGGTTCCCGTCGGTCACCACACCCTACGGGACTGCGGCAGCACCGGCGTGCCTGCCACGCCATTGAATGAATACCGGCGGGCTGCCGGTCCCACCAAGGCCAGCCCCTACCGATCGTCAGGATGAGGGACGCTAACCGGAGTTTTCCACGGAGGGTCCGCCGGATGGGCTAAGGGCCTGATTTCGCGTA
>DYLG01000067.1 GCA_020722215.1 Desulfomonile tiedjei | reverse complement strand
CGGTAGCCCTTGCGCCCCTCCACCAGCGCCGTGCAGTCCGCAACCAGGTCGTTTATGTTGCACCGCGCCGGTTTGTTGCCAATCGGCCGAGCGAACTCGATGAGCCTCTCCAGAATGGCGTGAATGCGCTTGAGTTCCTGTTCCATCCTGGACAGTATCTCTTTCGCCGATTCCCCGCTCGGATCTCTGCCGAGAAGTTCCGTGTATCCCATGACGATCTGGAGGGGGTTGCCGATCTCGTGGGCCAGGCCTGCAGCCAATCTTCCGGCCGCGGCCATCTTCTCCGAATGAATGAGACTTTGCTGCGTTGCTTCGAGTTCCCGGTTGGTCTTTCGCAGTTGTTCCACGAGTAGTTCCGTCTTGACGCGATCTTCGGCGATCCTGGTAATCATCGCCCTTAGAGTGGAGGCGATGCGCTGCATGTCCCCCCTCAAGCGCCGGGATTCGGATAGATCTGCCGGAGCGGTTATTCCGGAAAGTCTTCCTGCGAGTTGAGCGACGCGCCTGATGGGGCCGACAACGGTCTTGTGGAAAAGCACATATCCCAGAAAGAAAAGAGCGGCCTGAGTCAAGACAAGATACGCTGCGAAGAACCTCCATGCGGGCGATCGCGCCAAGGGCGGCGCCTTGACGAAGGCTCTCACTATGCCGATTCCCCAAGGGTACCTGCCGGCTGTGTCCATCACGACGATTGACTCTCGGAACAGGCTGGACGGGAGCCCTCCACCCACCAGTTCCACGCTGGTACCGGACATCCAAGGATCGGGGCCCTTGAGTCGAGTATCCGTGCCGCACCCGCCCTGGAATCTTCCCACCGGGTCGTACAGCATTATTCCCGCATCCGAATTGACTTCGCACAGGCTTTCGACGCGTTTCCACATTTTTTCCGGGTTGGGCGCTTGCCGCACTTGCACGTCAACCAACTCGGCCAGTCTGCCGGCCTCGTCTATTTTCACGTCCGTTACGGCCCTTTCCAGGGATGCGCTGAAAAACATCAACAGGAGCGTTCCGCTGACTGTAACGATCACGGCAAGATTGACGAGAATCCCCCATCTCACGGACCAGGCTCCTTCCAGCCTCAAGCTACTCCGAATCCAGCGGTCCCGCGTCCCGAAAAGCACGGGACGCCATTCAGATCACCCACACGTGTTCATTTTCGCACAAGATCCCTGGAAAAAACAGCCGCAATCGAAGCCGGCGCCATGGCAGTGAAGACGCGGGAAGCAGGGAGCGCAGATGTTCGGAGGGATGGTGTATCCGAAGGGGGCAGAGTGCCTGCTCTCGCGATTCACTTGTTCCCGGCTCCTTTATCGCCGGACTTCAGAGCATCCAGACGTGCCTTGACGGCAATCTTGTGTCGCATCGGCATGCCTTCAACCGCCAGCCCTTGGAGGTACAGTCGCTCAGCCTCGTCCCTGTTTCCCTGCTCCTCATAGACCCCGCCAAGGAGCAGGTAGGCATCGGCATAGGTCGGGAATCTGGTCATGAGTTCTTGCAATACACCGGCCGCACCAGTGAGGTCTCCCCTCTGTTTCCGGTAAAAGGCCAGCGTGAAGGCGTACCTGGGCTGATCCGGGCGGATTTCAGCCGCCTTCCTACACAAATCAAGTGCCTCGTCGATGCGGTCCTTCGATAGAATCAGGCAGAGGTTGTACGCGGCCTGAGCCATCTGCGGATCTGCCTTAAGGGCCGCTCTGAGATGCTTCTCCGCAGCGCTCAGATCATTTTCCTCGGCCATGAGCAGGCCCATATTAAAATTGGCCGCGGCATTATCAGGTGCAACGTCCAAAGCTTTCCGTAACCATTCGGCAGCCTTTCGGTTTTCTCCCATCCGGGCATGCGCCATGGCCAGGTTGACTATGGCAAGCACCCCGCGGGGCTCCATCTTGAGAGCCGTCTCATAGGAAGCAACTGCCTCCTTGAAATCTCCACGATCAAGATAGTAGTTTCCCAGATTGTAATGAGAATTCCACTGGTCAGGCCGCGACAGGATTGAAGCCAGGTATTCCTTGTTTGCGGCTTCGACTTTCTTCTTGTCGGCATCCGCCAGCGGGAGGTTCCGGTATCCGGCAAGTGACGCTGCCGCGCGGACGCGAACAAGGCGGTAATCATCCCCAGCCGCCTGTACCAGAGCTTGCAGAGATTCTTTCGTAGGAACGTTTTGCAGTACCTCGGCGGCTGCAGCTCGCACAAGAGGTGAGGGGTCCTTGATGGCAGTGGACAGAGCCGGAATCACCCGCGGGTCGCCGGAAGCCCTGACTAGTCGGATAAGTGACGCTGCAAATACCTCGTCACGATCTTTGCGCGTCAGGTAATCAAGCATTCCCGGCAACTTGCTCCAGTCTCGTGTCCGAGCGGCATTAATCAGCCCGGCACGGTGCAGCACCATCGCCTGATAATCTCGCTTTCGCCACTCGCGAACCCATTCATCAGCCCACTGAGGAGCCTTGTCCTTGTGGCAGAGGTTGCACGCGTTGGGTGATGCAAAAGCCATTGTTAGGGCAGGTGTGGGTGGAAGCATCGAGTGATCGGCCCTGCGCATCCTGGCGAATTCAGTTGTGGGCATGTGACAGGCAATGCATTTGTTTCCGGGGCCGTCGGCCTTGTGGCGCGTATGCTCCGTCGGATTGCCCACCTTGTCTTGATGGCACGGCATGCAAGCCTGATTGGCCTTGTCTTCCGCCTTGAACTTGTACCTGCCGCTGGAAGTATGGCAATGCAGACAATCGAGCTTGCCCGACTTGACACAGGGACTCATGAGCCACGAGGTGTACGTGTAGTTTTCTCCCAAATCACGACCGTCAGGGTAATAGTCGGGGTTTTCCAGAGTCAACAGGCCAAAATGGTCGAAGAACCTGTCCCCGGGTCGGAAGATATCCGTGAGCACGACGGCCTTGGCATGACAACTGGAGCATGTCGCGTTGTTCTGTTCCTTGGTGAAATCCCGGCCTCCTCGCATGATCTTCAGGTCTTTCGGAACACTTCCTTTCGGGGCCGCTTCACACACACGAATGTGCTCATCGGCGGGACCATGGCAGGTCTCGCAGTTGATGCCGGGCTCCTTCCAGACCGTACGGTACGTGTCAGTCTTCAGGTCATAGTTCGTGGAGACCTGGCTCACGTGGCACCCGTAACAAGCGGTGTTGAAGGTGTACTGCCAGTCCCTCCAATGTATCGGTTCATCCGTCTGACCTGGGAAGTGCCGCACCCCGCTCGCAGCCATGTCGAACCATTCCTTCTTGTTCACGTCGTACGCCACGGGCAGAGTTTGCAGTCGGCCTCGATCCATGGCGGTCAAGAAGTAGTAGACATTCTTACCGCCCATCGCGTGATCGATCCGATACTTCCTCTCGCCCTTGGGACCGCGTTCAATAACCCAGCCCGTGTCGCCGGCTATGTCCGCACGGTACCGATAGTCTCCGGTCTCGATGTCTTCTACCTGGGGAGAGAGCTTGTTGCGGGCCAATTCAGGGGTATAGGGCTGCATGGCCAGCCCGTGGTGCGAAGAAGCCCACAACTGGTAGAATTTCTCGTGGCATTTGCGACAACTCACTGAGCCCGTGTAGCCCGCCGTAGATGAACCAGTGCTCCGAGGGGAGTCCTGTGCGCTCGCAGGGGGAAGCCGCAGGACTGCCCACCAACCGAGCGCGATGACACAAATGGCTCCGATTGCCATGGCCGTCTCCGGTTTTGTCATGATTTCTCCTGAATGGAATGGGCGCAGATACAGACTCCAGGTGCAGCATTGCCGAGCTACAGTGCCGTATCCGAGCGGCAATGCCGCATTTCGGGGGAAAGCATGCAGCCGGCCGCAGGATTTGGTAGGACGGGCATCTTGCCCGTCATTCGCTGACACCTCAGACTATCCGGTTCGCGTCGGTCACCGCATCCTACGGAACCCCGACCTACGAATTCGGTGGGCAGAGCCAGCGCTATTCCTTCGGAACCCTGACGCGATAGCGTCGTGGCCACCTGCGTGCCACGCTCTTGAACGAGAAGGAGGTCATGCGGCAGGCTGCTAGCGACCGGCCTCCCGGCCGGTCCCCTGTCTAATGACCGGCAAGATGCCGGTCCTACTGCACGAGGCGATTGGCCGGGTCCCCTACCGAATGGAATGCGCGACCGCAATTACGCCATGGTATAGTAAGGCCTTCGGAATCAGTACGGGATCAATTTGCCCAGGAAATGGCCCGCCTTTTTCAGGGCCACTATGGGTTTCATTGCGAGCTTCGCGGCTGGATTGGGCCCAGGCACAGGATGGGCCTGACTCACCGGGTATGCGGACCCCACGGCCACATCCAGGGTCGCCAGAGCGGCATGAACTTCACCTAAGGCATAGAGGCGATCCAGCTCAGCTTGCAGATACTCGCAAAGAGCTTTCTCTCGAACAATGCGGATCATGTGTTCGGGGGCCTTCTGTTCAACGGTGTCTTCCACGTCCTTGGCTATTCGGTGCTTCTCCCAGGCCTGATCTCTCAGTTTGGAGGCCTTCTTAAACTCTTCGAAGGCATTTGCCGCATCCAGGGTTCTCATTCTCACCTGGGACAGGATTGCCAAGGAGATCGCTGCCCGTTCTCTGTCCGTCTGGGTGACCTTCTCAGTGGCAGCTCGGGATTCCAGGAGCGTAGCTATGCCGTCCATCAGATCCCACGTGAGCCTCAGTCCGCCGTCCGTCCAGTTCTTGTTCATCAGGTACTTGTTCTCGTCCCTGTAATATCCGAGGTATCCTTCGGCTCTCGGGAAAAACTTCACTATGAGTCTCTTGCGTTCCGACATGGAGTTGAGGTGGGTCAGATCGGCCTGGTACGCTTCAGGCCTGTTCACAAGGGCCGCGGCCTCCAGTTTGGCAGGCTCGAGGCAAACGGGGGGGAGCGGGACAAGGTTGCCAGACAATCCGTAACAGGAGTCGGGGGATACTCCCATAGCCGCGGCCAGAATCTCTCGCTGCTTGCCGATATTGACATTAATGTCGGCCAGTCGCCGTTGAGCTTCTGCCAACATGGACTTCGCGGTGATCAATTCCTGGGGGTCAGCCAACCCGCGGCCCGCCAGATCCTGCAGATCCCGCACAATAGCTGCCCGATGATTGCATAGCTCCATGGCCCTTGGTTGGGCTCGAATCAAGGTCAGCAGCCGATAGAACGCGGATGAGACATTCCCGATAAGCTGTTGCGCCACTCGCACCCGCTGGTAAGCGGAGTGGGATGCTTCGTTGCACTTCACCCGGGCCAGGTAGCCCGCAATGGCTGCATCCATCGGGGACCATCTCAGTTCCACTTCGCTTCGCCTCAGATTGTGCTCCTGGCCGGTGGACCAATTTGTCACTCCGGTGCCCGGTCCAGGGCCATAGACCTCGTAGGCCCCTTCCTGGCCATAGACGTCGCTTCGGCTGAAAGACGGCCGGTCTCGCTGTGTCTCACCGAATCTTGCCCAAACCGTTGGAAGCATCCTCACGCGACTGCTTCTCACAAGGGAGGTCTTCACCTGTTCGTCCCAACGGGCTGCCTGGAGATCCAGACTGTTCTGCAGGGCAATACGCGTGCAGTCGTGCAGCGTGAGCACGTTCCTGCCCATATTGGCCGCTGCAACAGGTTGGGATCTGTACTGGCGCAACACCCGCGCAGCGTTGTCATGGCGGATGTGCTCGAGGGTTGTCGTGCAGGACGCCAACACAAAAGTGGAAACCACCACAGCGGGAAGCAAGAAGTGCAGCCGAAAGCGACGATCAACGACACAGGCTTCCCGAGCGGCCGCAAGGGAATGAGCGCGCCAGACTCGCCACGCTACCGGTCGAGTGATTCTAACCATACCCCCTCCACAGGGTACACGGTCGGGCAGCATGCCCTGAACCTAGAAATCCAAAAAAACAAGACAAGGTGATATATTTGTATCACACTTGGAGACAGCATGTCAAAGAAAGATGCCAGCGCACTGTTCAAGAATGCACCTGCCTTCCTGACTGCTTCCCGGCGAGCCCGGAGCGCTGCCAATCTTATGCAGGGGGCGGGCCATCAGAAGGGCGGTTTTTGCCCGGCAATACGTATGGATCGAGGCTGCCGCCTGTTTGGGTGCTGATCGCCAAGACAAGGACCGCGAAAGTGGACACGGCAACTGTTGAGAAAGCAACGATTTCGGATTAAGCCTCAGTTGATTACGCCGTGCACCTCAAAGTTTTTTTTGACCGACTGGGACTTTTTTCAACAATTTACTTGACACGGTTCCCAGAACTTGTTAGCAGGCTTGCCAATTCAATGCATCAGCCACGAGATAGGAGTTGGGAGGCGGCAATGGCATTTCTCAGGAAGTGCTGGAGCTTTTTCGGCAAATGGTACGGAACCATAGCGGTTATCCTGTTGAATACGGCCATATTCTTTCTTGCGGTCAACGTGCTTTGCGACGTTGTGCTTGACGCTCAACAATACTTCAAGAAGCGCGCCGCAATGAAAGGGGCCCCGTACAGTTTCAGGCGATTCCACGAGTCCCTGCGCGCGGTGCACCCGCATCTTTCCGAGTCGGAGATCAGCAAGCTCATCGCGGAAACCCGCAAACTCAGCCAGGGATACGAGGCGTACACACAGTTCAGGGAAAACCCGTACGCTACTCAGTTCGTCAACGTGGACTCACGGGGGTTCAGGCCAATAGCCAACCAGGGCCCTTGGCCCCCGAAAAGGGAAGGGTTGCGGATTTTCGTGTTCGGCGGATCCACTACTTTCGGGTACGGGGTTTCCGACCGTGAGACAATCGCATCCCATCTGCAACAGATACTACAGGACGAAGGCCTTCAAACGGCAACGGTCTATAACTTCGGCCGCGGAAGTTACATGTCCATTCAGGAACGGGTACTGTTCGAGCGCCTGCTCATAGCCGGTCACGTGCCTGATGTTGCCGTTTTCATCGACGGTCTTAACGACCTGTGCTTCTATGACGGCGAACCGGCGTACACGAAGGACTTGCAGAGATTCATGGCGCAAGGAGACATGCCGCTGTGGCAAAGGGCTCTGGAGGAACTCCCCGTCATGAAGGCTCTCCGGCCGCTCTTTGCCAGGCCGGAAGATCCACGGGCCACCCATGCGCGGCGAACATTCGCCAGTGGACAGGAACAGGAACAGACACTTCTGGAATTCGTTCAACGGTATCGAAACAACGTCAAGATCACTGAGGCCATATCGAAGGCTTACGGCGTGAGGCCGGTTTTTGTATGGCAACCGGTGCCGGTTCACAAGTACGATCAGACATACAATATCTTCGGCCAATTCGACTATGATGGCTATATTCCCCAATTGAGGCCAGGTTACCGCCTGATGGCAGATCTCGCTGCATCAGGGTCCTTCGGCAACAATTTTTTCTGGTGCGCAGATATCCAGGAACACGTGAAAAAGCCGCTGTATGTGGATGCAATCCACTACAGCGGGGAAATGGCACGAATGATCGCACGACAAATCGTTGACACAATGAAACAACGGGGTCTGCTCTCTTCGGCATCCCAGCCTACTTGACGGAGGGGAGTCCTTTCACCGAACCCGAAATCGCCCAAACGCCAAGGATTCATCACAAAGGTGAGGTGTGCGGCCGCGACTCCGGAGCATCAGCGGACCGTCGGCGCAAACACGCACACTGGTAGTCTGTCTGAATCCCTGGTAGCGGTTCGTCTGGTTTTCTGCGGTCTTCCGGAGTCTCCGAGAAAGGAGGAATCGGATGGAGCCCTTGGAGAGCACGATTTCATCTGAGCGGAGAGCCTACGCATGAACATTTCGGCGACAACGGAGGAATCGCGGACGTGGGAGACCCGAGTTCGCTTGATCTTCTGGGCGTCCGGAATCTTTCTGGGAGCACTCCTCACCTATACTACGCGGTACTATATCAACGGGGATGCTCTGACATACATTGAGATGGGAGAAGCATTCAGACAGGGCCGCTGGGGCGACTTGGTGAATCTTGCCACCAGCCCGGGCTACGCGGTGCTGTTGGGCATCGGTCAGGTCCTGTTGGATACGAACCCCTTGAATGAGCTGCCTTTGCTGAAGACAGTTAACTTCATGTGCCTGATGTTTTCGATGGCTGCTTGTGAACTGCTGCTGAGTTGTATCAAACGCCAGTATGCCAAAATGGCCGTTGACAACGGGAAGCCGCTTCCCTGGCCCTTGGTAATGGCACTTGCGTACAGCATGTTTCTGCTCAGTGCCTTCAATTGGGTGAGGCCCAGGCTGGTTGCGCCCGAGATGGCAGTACTGGGGTTGGTCCTCGTGTCGATGGCGTTGATACTCCGGATAAAATGCGATCCCCTCCCGTATTCCGGATTCGCCTTGCTGGGTCTATGTTGTGCAATCACGTACTTTTTCAAGACATTCTTCTTCCCGTTCTCGACGGTGCTTATTACTTTGGCTGCCTTGGCAACGGGGTCTATCCGCAGGGCGATTCCGCGGGCACTGGTGGCATGTCTTGCTATGCTGGTCGTTAGCGCCCCCCTGATCGGGGCACTGTCACTGAAGTTGGGGCGCCTATCATACGGGGAAGCGGGGAGACTGAACTACACGATTTACGTGGGAAGGGATAGGCAGAGCAAGCATTCTCCGGTCCTGTTGGCGGACCAGCCTCAAGTGCTTCTTTACAGGGAGAACCCGTTTCCGAACGCCACCCGGCCTGCCACTTTCGATCCGAGCCACTGGACCGAGGGAATCGCTCCGTCCTTTGATCTTACGCAGCACTTGAGGCTGTGTGGCGTGCACCTGAAGCAGATTGTCACGTCCAGTCCGTTCCTCCTGGCGGCGCTGCTGCTGTGGTTTATCTGGAACCTCAAGAAAAATGCGCTGAATGCACCCAGGATCTCCAGCGCGCCAATCCCGTTGCTTCTGGCAATCCCAGGAGTATGCGGCGTGGCCATGTACTGCATTATCCATGTGGAGATGCGTTATATTGCGCCGTTTCTCTTTCTTCTCTTCCTTGGGCTGGTCCTATTGCCGAGATTCGAGGGTCAAACCCGCCGGGAGATGTCAAGATGCATCATCTCCGCAAGTCTGCTCGTCCTGGTCATACTTGGATCAGTTGTGAGTACGGTGGTGGACCAGAGTGTTCGCAGCCTCCAATCCGCAGAAGACAAGCCCTCTTATAGAGAAGCCTTTCTCAACATGGTCGCTATCAGGGATTTCCTTTTACAAAGGAACGTATCCTCCGGTGACGACGTGGGCATAGTGGGCCTGCCGCCGTTCTATTGGGGCCGCTTGGCGCAGCTCAGGATCATAGCCGAGATACCTCGATCCGACCAGTTCCTGGCCTCCACGCAGGACAACAGAAGGAATGCCGTTGAAGCCCTCGGCGATGTTGGTGTGAGAGTCCTGGTGGCAAAAGGGCATGGTTTTGCGGGCCTTACCGAAGAGGGGTGGGAACTGGCGCCCGGAACGCGGGACTTTTACGTTCTAGTCAACAATAACAGCGACACCCCAACAGAAAAAGGGGACCCCCGCGTCACGTGGCCCGTTAAACCGTGTGCGGCAGGAGCACAACCTTTGCATATCAGTTACGTCAATCCTGAGTAAAGGGCAGTTTTCTCATTGGTTCATGGCTGGCCGCTTTGTCGTGGCAAAAGACCGATTACTTGACTTTACGGGGCGGATTTGCAGCCCGCCCGGTCTCATCAATTGGCGCCGAGATTTTTGCACTCGCTTTGATTTTCGCGTCCGGTGAGTGTAGGCTGGGTATCGGACCGAGGTATCCTCCCTGTTTCGCGGAACATGAGATCGAGATCCGGCCCAGCCTGGACATGCTGTTTCGCTTGGGTAAGGTCCTCGTCTGCAGCCCGGCGATCAATGGCCTCTTGGGGTTTGGCTAACAGCCCGCCGCGAAATGGAGGTCGCAGAGTTCTCGCGGTTCGCATGCGGGCGACCGGCCGGTCGCCCTTGTTGCGGCCGGATGACGAAATGGAAGCTGGGGTCATTTTGAGGCAGGCTTTAAGACACACTCATGCACACGAAAAGATGCGGGGCCGAGCAACTGGATTTTTCTCTCGACAAGCGTTTGCGTGCCTACGGCAATCTCAGGGAGAAGCAAGACGAAGCGAATCGGTTTCTCCAGGTAACGCAATGGAAGGGGGAGCTTGGCGAAGGATTCCCCGTGATAGCCGGCATCATGGGAGGCACCGGCACGGGCAAGAGCACTGTTTTCAATTCGTTGGCGGGAAGAGCGATCAGCGAAGTGGGGGTGCGCAGGCCATGCACGACCCGGCCGGTTCTGTTCGTGCACGGGGACTTTGTTGAGGAACTCCGGCGATGTCCGCTCCTGGCGCCGGACGGGGATGGCAATGATGATGCCCTATGTACGACGGTAACCATTCAGAGTCACGGCCTGGCGGACCTGGCGGGGTTGGTTCTTGTGGACACTCCGGATTTTGACAGTGTGGATACTCACAACCGCCTCATAGCGGACAACTTCTTTATCATCAGCGACATAATCGTTTTCGTGACCTCTCAGGAAAAATACGGGGACATGAGGTGCCACGAAGTTAGAGACAGAGCTGTCAGGTGGGGCAAGAATATGATTCTCATCATGAACAAGGTGGGATCCGACGCGGCGTTCGATGACTTCTGCAAGACGTTTGTCCAAGGCGGGCAATGCAGCCCGATCCGAATCGAGCGATACAACTCCTCGCCCGAGTTGATCCCCGACCTGCCCGATAGTCCCGGCTTGGCCGGCCTCTTTGAGGTCGGCGCAGGGGGGCCTTCGGTGGTGAATACTCGCAAACAGGAACTGGAGAGACTCAAGGCCCACACCTTGGCCAGCCTCGAGGATCTGGAGGCAAGTCTCCGAAAGGAACTGGAGAGAATCCGCTCTCTTAACAGGAAAATTCAACAAATAGCCGATGATCTTTCCGGAGAGATGGAAGATGCAATGAGGGGTGTGCTTCCTGCCACCACTAAGGAACAAATTGAGGAGCGGCTTCAAGCGCTGCTTACGAAGTACGACATCTTTTTCACTCCGCGGGCCATTGTTCGCAGTGCGGTGAAAAAAATCTTGGGGGCCATCGGCGATTTGATATTCTCCGCGGGCTCTGTGGTTGGCATCGGTGACAAGGAGAGAGAAAGCCGCAAGATCGACCTCCTTGGCGCGCGATCGAGGGCAAGGCTCAAGCCTCTTGAGTCCGCTGTAGCTCGAATGGACTTGAGGATAGCCGGACTAATATCTTCCGATCCGGAACTGGAAGACCTCCGCGACGTCGCGGCAAGAGACGTTCCCCAGTGGGCCGAATCGGAAATCCAGGGTCTGTTCGACGCGGCTTTTCCCCGAGTGGAAGCACTACTTGAAGCGGATTTCGCACGATTGAGAGAAGGTCTTTCCCGATCCGACGAAATCAAACTCTACGGCTCGTACACCTTGTGGGCACTGCTCATAATCACGGCGGAAACCGTTATGGGAGGCGGGTTCCCCCTCCTCGACGCAGCGCTGAACACGGTGGTGTTCCCGTTCATACCCAAGTGGCTGCTCAGCGTCAAAGTGGTTGAAGTTCTCAGAGAAATCGGGCAAAAGGTTGATCAGGAATATCATGCAATTCTTCGGGGAATCCTACATAAGCGTGCCGACCTCTATATGACGGAATTCCGGGGACTAGCGCCCGATGAACAGGCACTGGATCGTCTCGCCATTCTCCGTGAAGAACTCTTGCAACCCCCTGCGAAAGGCTCCTTCGGTGATTGCCGAGCCTGAACAGTGTCGTCCTGCCTCTTTCCTTGTTCGTGCGGAGTCAGGCGGCTCTGCGGACGGTTGGAGCAATGGAGGTGGGGTGATTCTTCCAAAGAAAGATTCCTTCCGCGTGTGTTGGACTGCGGCACTGACTGTGTTGCTCATTGCGGTTCCTGCTTTGGCGGGGGCCATGGAGGATAAGTTGAATCGTTTCACGCTATCTAACGGACTGAGAGTTTTGGTGATTGAGGAACATGAACGCAAAGTGGCCGCAATCCAGATCTGGGTGACGGTCGGCAGCGCGGACGAGGAGGAACATGAGCGGGGCATCAGTCACTTGATCGAGCACATGGCCTTCAAAGGTACGAACACACGGGGCGTGGGACGGATAGCCTCGGAAGTGGAAGCGCTGGGCGGAGACGTCAACGCGTACACGAGTTGGGATGAAACGGTGTTTCACATCACCATACCTTCTCAGGCCGTTGACAAGGGCCTGGACATACTCGTGGACGCAGTCTTCAACCCTGTGATCGATCCCGAGGAACTCGCAAGAGAGAAGCAGGTTGTTCTTGAGGAAATCCTTGAACGGGATGAACGACCCGACAGAAAATCCTCAGAGCTTTTGTTCCGAACCGCGTACATCATGAGCCCTTACGGATTTCCCGTAATAGGGAACAAGGAATGCGTCTCGAAGATTACACGAGAGGATATTCTCGCGTTCAGAATGAAGTGGTACGTGCCCGATAACATGTTCTTGCTGATAGTGGGAGACGTTGACGCAGCTAAGATTAGAGACGAAATCGAGCGCCTGACCGCAGGGATTGAACGGGTGGCCTTCTTTCGTCCGCCCAGGCCCGTGGAGCCCTATCAGCGCGAGATCCGCAGCGCGTTGGTACGCGACGAGAACGCTAGAGAAGCGCGGCTGCATATAGCCTTTCATATACCTGCCATAAGAGACGCGGACGTGAACGCGCTCGACCTTGCCGGTGACATCCTCGGTGCGAGAGACACCTCCAGGTTGGTGCGCGTGCTGAAAAAGGAGAAACGGCTCGTCAACGAGATTTCAGCCGTTTCTCTTACCCCCAAGCACTCCGGTTTGTTCGTGGTATCCGCAACCCTGGTATCGGCTAACCTGGAGGCCGCAACAAGAGCCATCATGGAGGAGCTGGAGGCCCTTGGGAGGACCCCTCCGTCCAACGGAGAGCTGAGCCGGGCCAAAACCGCCATTGAATCGGAGCACCTGTACGCCAGAGAGACTGTGGACGGAATTGCCCGGAGCATGGGCAGCTTCGAGGCCGACCTGGGTGATGCCCTATATGAAATGAAGTACCTCAAGCTGAACTCGGCCGTTACCCCGGACGAGATCTCCCACGTGGTCCGGCGCTACCTGGCGCCGCCCCACGTGACGATCACCGCGCTGATTCCCAAGACAGACGCTCCTGAGTTGGGGATTGAGAGCCTGCGCGAGATTGTCCGATCCTTTGACGCGGCAAAGGAAGAAGGCGCGGCGGTGGAGGCTGCGGAAGGCGTTTTCGTCCGGACCCTGGCCAATGGCATTAGAGTGGTGCTTGCACCCGACGATGCCAATCCATTGGTATCCTTCAGGTTGGCGTGTCTCGGTGGGAAGCGTTTCGAGACAAGAGAAACCCAGGGAATCATGAATTTCGTTGCCGAGATGCTCACAAAGGGAGCGGGCCGGATGGACGAGGTAGAGATCGGCCGGAAAATCGAGGACATGGGAGGACGACTACACGGCTTTTCCGGGTACGATTCATTCGGTCTGGCTATCAGTTTCTTTAGCCGCCACATCTCTGACGGACTGAGGCTCCTGTTTGAAGTCTATTCCTCGCCGACCTTCCCCGAAGACAAGATGGACAGGGAGCGAAACCTCATCATCAACCGCATCAGAACAGAGCCTGACCGTCCTGCCAGCTTCGCGGTAACCAAACTCCACGAGGTTCTTTTCACTCAGCACCCTTATGGCTTTGACACGCTTGGCACAGTGGAAACGGTATCCGGATTGACTGCCGGTGACTTGAGAGAGACATACGCGGCCTTTGCAGTCCCTTCCAACACTGTGATCTGCGGAGTAGGGGAAATGGATCCCCGGCGTACCATGGCAATCATTGCCGAACTCTTCGGCAAGCAGGAGCCTCGCCGCATGGAGTCGGTGGTCGTGCCCCCCGCGGAGCCGCTCGAAGGAATCCGGGAGAAGACGATCCGTATTCCGAGGGCCAAGTGCCACCTTCTGGTCGGTTTTCGTGGAACCACATTGACGGACGAGCACCGATATGCGCTGGCGGTGTTGAAGAACGTGCTGGCAGGCCAGGGAGGTCGTCTGTTTCTCCAACTCAGGGACCGGGAGTCCTTGGCGTACATCGTGACCCCTTTCAGCAGGACCGGTCTTGATCCGGGAACGCTGGCCTTTTACATTGCCTGCGATACGCCAAAGGTGGATCAGGCCGTGGAAAGCCTTTTTCGGGAAATCACGCGCATCCGGGAGACTCCGGTCAGCGACGAGGAGCTGAGACGTTCGATCAATAATCTTATCGGCAATCATAGGATTTCACTCCAGAGTTCATGGTCCAGGGCCGAAAATACGGCCTTGAACACGCTTTATGATCTGGGGTATGATTATGATAGCGTATACTTGAAGAAGATCTCTGAGGTCACTGCAGATCAGGTTCTCCAGGCCGCGGCCAGGTTCTTGGACCCTGACCGGCACGTGATCGTTAAGATTCTTCCGGAAAAACCAAACCGGTAAGCGTCTCGAGGTTGTCGATTGAGCGTGATTTTCGGGTCTGTCCTAGGCTTGAAACCCTTGCAGAAGACTCGGCTGGAACGACTGAGCCTGAAGCGGCTTCCGGCGGATCGAGTGGTTAGTCAAGAGATGGCGCGGCAACTGACGGGACTCTCCGCCGAGATCCGCCGGCAGTTGGGACTTCTCATAGACCGTAAAGGCAACATCCGAAAGGTGCTGGTGGGCGATTCCCGGTCGATCCTTATACCGAAACTCGACGGGTGGCGCGTTGGGCCGGGACGTCTACGGGGCCTGAGGCTCATTCACACCCATCTTAAGGACGAGCCCCTCAGCGAGGAGGACTTGACCGACCTGGCTCTGTTGCGCCTAGATCTGATGGCTGCTCTGGGTGTGTCGGAAGACGGTTTGCCCACAGTGATTCGGATCGCGCACCTGCTGCCGGACAACCCAGCAGACGATGTGTGGCAGATTCTCGATCCCGTCCCTCCGTCTCTGTTGGATCTGGATTTCATTTCGTTCATCCGATCTCTGGAGGACGAGATCTCTCGCTCGATCACGGCGAGACGAGTTCCCGGAGTGACTGAAAGAGCCTATCTAATCGGAAAGACCTCGGGCCGCGAATGGGAAATCGAGGAATCCCTCAATGAATTGGAGCAACTGGCCGCGTCATGTGGGGTCGAAGTAGTCGGAAAGACCGCAGGGCGCCGGGATTCGGTTGATCCGCGGTTCGTTGTCGGCAAGGGCAAGTTGAAGGAAATCGTTATCGACGCGCTGTACAAAGGCGCAGGACTCATCGTCTTCGATACCGAACTCAGCCCGCACCAGGTCAGGGCCGTGGGAGACTTCACCGAACTCAAGGTAATTGACCGCTCGCAGCTCATCCTCGACATTTTTGCCCAGAGAGCCAGAACCCGCGAAGGCAAGATCCAGGTTGAATTGGCGCAACTGAAATACGCGCTGCCCCGGCTGGGAGAAAAGGATGACGCACTCTCGCGGCTCACCGGAGGAATAGGCGGCAGAGGCCCTGGAGAAACCAAGCTCGAAATCGACCGTCGCCGAATCCACAGCCGAATCGGTTTCCTCGAAAAACAGATCAGGAACCTCTCCAGACAGCGTTCACTGAGACGCCAGTTGCGCAACAGAAAGGAGACCCCTATTATTTCCATAGTGGGGTACACCAACGCGGGGAAATCCACTCTCCTCAACACCCTGACCAAATCCCGGATTCTCACGGAGGACAAACTGTTCGCAACTCTTGACCCGACCAGCCGACGGCTGCGTTTTCCGCGGGAAGTGGAGGTCATTATCACCGACACGGTGGGATTCCTCGAAGATCTGCCCGATACTCTAGTGGCGGCTTTTGCGGCAACTCTGGACGAGCTTTCCGACGCTGATCTGCTGCTTCATGTGATTGACGTATCCAATCCGGCATTTGAGAAACAGGCGGCAGCGGTGGAAAAACTCCTGGAGGAACTCCAATTGAGCAGTATCCCCATGATACGGGTATTCAACAAACAGGAAATGGTGGACCCGGAACTCGTGCGCAATGTCTGTGCCCGATACGACGGCATCGCTGTCACCGCGTTGATGTCAAAGACGTTGGGGCCGCTTGTAACGCGGATGGAGGATGAAATCCTCAAGGTGCTCGCTTTCGACCTGCATCCTCTTTCGGAAGACTACCACGCTCCCAATCCGGGAGTCTCATGATGGAATCCGGCATTTCCAAAGAAAAGAAACAACTCACGGTGGCCCTGGCCCTGGTGGGGCTGCTGGCGGCGCTCGTAGTTGTTCTGAGTCTTTCGGGTTACCTTGGGTCCATATACGAGCAGTTGCGCTATGCGTTCAAGGGAAAAGACCAGTTTCGGGAATATGTGGAAAGTTGGGGAGCCGGAGCCCCGTTGGCCTTCATGGGGCTCCAGATCTTCCAGGTGGTCATGGCGCCGATACCCGGCGAGTTCACCGGACTGGTCGGGGGCTTCACATTCGGGGCCCTGCCCAACGTAATCTATTCGACCATAGGGCTCACGGTAGGGTCAATCCTGGCCTTCCTGGCCGCCAGGATCATCGGTCTTCCTTTGGTAAGGCTGGTCGTGAATGAGGAGACTCTCGACAAGTTCCAGTTCCTCACCGAGAAAACCGGCGCACTCGTGGTTCTCGTTTTCTTCACTATTCCCGGATTTCCCAAAGACATTCTGTCCTATCTCCTAGGATTGAGTCCGATGGGGTTGTTGACTTTTGTGGTAGTATGCGCGTTAGGTCGCATCCCCGGCACGGTCATGCTGAGTTACACGGGGTCGGCATTATTTGAAGAGAACTGGCCTCTACTGACAGGCGTTTGCCTGTTGTGTCTCGTCGCCTTGGTATTGGGCTTTCTATACAGGGAACGAATCGAGAGCTGGCTGAAGAGGGCCAATGAGCAGGATTGACGATGGATCATCACACCGGTCCAAGTAATGCTGACGAGATTGATCGGACCAAAGAGCGTTTTCTTGAGTTCATCAGGCTCCTGGCCTCCATTAAGCGACCGTCCCAAAATAAGTGTTGCATTTTGACTTCGCGTCTTCTATAGACT
>DYLG01000066.1 GCA_020722215.1 Desulfomonile tiedjei | reverse complement strand
ACCTCGAAGGCGACCTTCTCGTTGATTGACCACTCCACGTAGATCGGGTGACCCGTCTCCTTTTTCCACCGGACAAGGGACTCGAGAACCTCGGAGGAGGGAGTCCCCGGATAGGCCGCGGCAACGCCGCAACCGGCCTCAATCATGCCCCTTCCGATGGCCTCGTTCCCCATGAGAAATCTGACTTCCGTGTGATCTTGCTCAGCCATGCTTCCCCTTACCTGAGTGATTGAATGGAGTCAACGCGCACCGCCTTACTTTGTGCAGTACGGCGCACACTCCACAGTGCCCGAAAACGCCCAGCTTGTCCAAAGGATTTTGACTGCCGTCGGCGGGATGTTGACGGACCGGTTTTCGTTAACCACTGACTTTGAGACTTTCCAGACGAGCCTAATCATCCTTCGACATGGGCTTGACCTGCCAAGAATCCGAACCCATTTCCTGCCGAAGCAGGTAATCCTTCCCGTCGTCGGCCCGAATCGTGAAATGCCTGGATTCAGGTTCGCGCCACTCGGCGAGGACCCGTCGCACCCTCAGTTCGTTTCCATCCAAGACGAAGTGACGAGGGCTTTCGTCGGCCCTGTACCCTGAATAGCACTGCACGCTTGTCCTGCTCCAGTCTCTCATTAGACGATACCCGGAGAGTTCACGCCCGGCTCCGGCAATGCCTCGATGAAGCCGATGAACTTTTCGAAATACGGCTCTCCCCCGACCATGTACGTGTCGTTGTGAGTCGCCCCGCGAAGGGTGACGAACTCCTTGGATGATTTCGCCGCGTCGAACAGAGCGCGTCCCAGGCGCAACGGAACGATCTCGTCGCAATCGCCATGGAAGAAGAGCATGGGGCATCTGACCCGGTCGATCTTCCCGATTGCATTAAGGCGGCCGGCCAGACCCTTGCCCACGAACGGCACCGGAAAGAATACACTCGCCATGTCCCCGAGATTGGTGAACGTAGACTCGAGGATCACGCCCGAGCACTCCATCCCGCTGCCCACGTGCACTGCCGCTATTCCTCCGAGAGATCTGCCGAACACCACCAGCCTGACTCCGGCTCCTTTCGACAGATCACAAGCCACCTGGTAAGCTGCTTCTGCGTCGAGAAAGAACCCCTTTTCCGTGATCTGCCCCGAACTCCTGCCATAGCCGCGATAGTCGAAGATGAACACGCTCAACCCGCGCTGCTGCAATCTCCATATATTGTCCAGTCTGTGGGAGATGTTGCCCGCGTTGCCATGACAGAACAGGAGCACGCCCTTGTGACCGGACGCCGGGACAAACCATCCGTGGAGGCGGATTCCATCGCTCGTGTCGAACCACTTGTCCTCATAAGAAAGGCCGAAATGAGCCGGCGTTCCGACCAGATAGGGATCGGGAAAGAAGACTTGACTTTCTATGAGCCGCTCCAGAGTTTCGCCGGCAAACCCCATGGGACATCTCCACTATGCTTTCAACGTCGGCAGCGCGTCCCACGCGCGCGATCAACGCATCATATCCAACTCCGCCGGAGTCTTACAAGGGGACCTTCCCCAATTTCTTGAAATGCCTTACCAGGAATCGACCGGCCAAGCCGTTGATGAATCCGGTGACCGCGGCCATAAGAAGCATCACGGGAAGAAGTAGGAGAACGGCTTCGCTTCGTATGAGAATCAAGTACGCGGCGCCAAGCTGGCCGGCGTTGTGGCAGACGGCTCCAATAACGCTTATGCCGATCTCAGAGAAAACTCCCCCCAAAAGCCGATAGAAAAGACCCATGCCGATGATCGCACAGGTTCCGCCGCTCAGCGACATGACAAAAGCAGGGGAAAGAAAGAGCCCGGATACCAACGACCCCAGGAACACTCGCCCCAAGGTGACTATAGCAGCGTCCCTGAACCCGAACAGATACAGGGTGGCTAATCCCACTATGTTGGCGAACCCGAACCTGAACCAAAGCGCATTCACCGGAAGAAACGCCTCCACCGTATGAATCACCGTGGCCAGAGCCAACAGTAGCGCAATCCTGGTCAACTCGTTGGTTCGGTCCATTACCTGCTCACCGCGTCCAGCCCCTCCGGCGCCCCTTTCCCCACTTTGACCACAACCTTGTTGGGAACGCAAACAACCATCCCCCCTTCCCTTCCAACAGTCCCCATTCTCACACAGATCTTATGAGGACATGGAGAATCGGTTATTCCGGCACGGCCCTGTTTGATCCGCACCGTGGTCTTGCCAAGGTCGCCCGGCACCTCAATGGTCCGGTCCTCATGCAATGAATACCGGCCAACCATCTTTCCATCCACAATAATCTCGATTGCGTCCCCGCCCGAAAGCACCCAATGGGGCATTAAGAAGAACAGGAGCGCGGCCGCGGCGACCACCCCGGCAAGAAGAACCACATCACCCGGAGTCATGTGGATACGTTGCAACATGCCAATGACGCCGGATACCCCGTCACGGCTGAGCGGGAGAGGCCCCCCAATTCTTGGCTCCAGGCGGGCGACATAATCGGCTGTTTTCCGAAAGCAGGTCCAGCGGCGAAGCATGGGCCATTTTGACAACAAGATTCTAGATTTTTCTTGCATACTATCGAGATCCGGTATAAATATCAAGCTGAGGCCATCCGAAACAAACACTACTCCTTGAGGCGGCTTCCAATGAAATGTCCCGAGTGTGGCGCCATTGACGACAAGGTCATCGACTCCCGTCTGGCAAAAGATTCCTCAGTGATTCGCAGGCGCCGAGAATGCCTCTCCTGCAAGACACGATTCACGACCTACGAGAGAATAGAAGAAACGCTGCCATATGTCATCAAGAAGCTCGGCTACCGTGAGTTGTTCGATAGGAAGAAAATCATCGAAGGCGTGCGCCGGGCCTGTGAGAAGAGACCGATTAGCGTGGACCAGATCGAGGCGGTGGCCGATGCCATAGAACAGGAGTTGATCGAACGGCAGGAAAAAGAAGTCAGCTCAAAGTACATCGGCGAACGCGTCATGGCTGCACTCCGCCAAATAGACGACGTAGCGTATGTCCGATTTGCATCGGTTTACAGGTCCTTCCGGGACATTGAGGAGTTCATTACCGAAATCAAGGAACTTTCCGAACTCAAGGAAGCCAAGGAGCGGCAATCCCGACACGACGTCCGTCGCGATGAGGAACAAGGAATCCAGGATCCCCACTGAAGCGGAAAGATACATGTCCCGTGCCCTCAGGCTGGCACGCCAGGGTCTTGGGCGAACCGACCCCAATCCTATGGTGGGCGCGGTTCTGGTCAAGCGCGGCGTTGTCGTGGGTGAGGGATACCACAAAGCAGCAGGCCGGCCTCATGCAGAAGTTGAGGCAATAGTTGCTGCGGGAGGTGAGGCCTGCGGCGCAGACCTGTACGTCACTCTGGAACCGTGCAATCACCACGGCCGAACTCCCCCGTGCACTTCTGCGATCCTGGAGGCAGGAGTGAGGAGAGTCTGGTTTGGGATGGAGGATCCCAACCCAGGCGTGAAGGGTGGCGGCGCCAAGACCCTGAGAGAGGCCGGCGTAGAGGTCTTCGGGCCAATCCTGGAGCAGCGGTGCAGGGCTCTCAATGAAGTCTATCTCACTCACATAACTTTGCGTCGTCCCTTTGTTTTCCTCAAGCTGGCCATGAGCCTCGACGGCAAGATCGCCACGAGATCAGGCCATTCCCAATGGATCACTTCCGAGGCTTCCCGAAACCGGGTTCATCACCTGAGGGACAGGGTTTCCGCGGTCATGGTCGGCATTGGCACCGTTCTAGCGGACAACCCTTCTCTCACGACACGGCTTCCCTCGGGCCGAGGCAGAGACCCCGTACGGATAGTGGCTGATTCCGCTTTGAGGACTCCTCCGAGTGCGGCCATATTCAACCCGGCTTCCGAAGCGGGAGTTATGATCGCTTGCCGCCACTCTCCTCCGGCGAGGAAGCGCGCTCGTCTGGAAGGAAAGGGAGCCGGAATCATACCGACTAGCGGCGCCGAGAGAGTGGACTTGCAGGATTTTCTTTCCCAAGCATATCTTCTCGGAATTACGTCGGTTCTTATTGAAGGCGGCGCGGGTCTCGCGTGGGGTGCTTTACAAGAAAGGGTTGTGGATCGCTGCGTTTTCTTTTACTCTCCCATCATTATTGGCGGACAAGCCTCTCCGTCAGGTATCGGAGGGAAAGGGATCGACAGACTCGAACAAGCCCCGGGACTGGTGGAAGTAAAGACCTCTCGCGTGGGACCCGACATCCTCGTTACAGGTCGAGTTGCCTATCAATGAGGAGGCTCACCGCGGTCTGCATTGCCCGAACTCCGTAGGCCGTTGTAATCCTGAAGAAGCTTAGGGCTTGCCACAGAACAAGCCCGGCAACACCAAATCCGTTTTGGGACGCGCCATTATTGACGGAGCCCGGGCAAACCCGCAGCAGATCGTGTCCCACCAGACTGTCTTGTGGAGTGGCCCATGATTCTTGAGATCAATCCGGTGCATCCTCAACCCAGACATGTGGCCAGAGTGGCCGACGTGCTTCGCTCCGACGGAGTGATCATCTATCCCACGGACACGGTGTACGGCCTGGGATGCGACATCAATAGCAGGAAGGCACTGGAAAAGGTGCGCCGCATCAAGAAGATTGACAACAAGAGGCACCTTTCGTTCGTGTTTGCCGACCTCAAGCAGATATCGCTCTATGCCCAGGTCACTGACAGCGCGTACAGGATACTGAAACGATTCCTTCCCGGCCCGTACACGTTCATTCTCGAAGCCACCAAACTTGTTCCCAGGATAGTCTTGACCAAACGCAGCGAGGTCGGAATCCGCATCCCCGACAATCGAGTGTGCCAGGAACTGGTGGCAGAGCTTGGAAACCCGATCCTCAGCTCGTCGGTACGGATGCCGGACGATCAGTTGCTGGACGATCCCAGAGAGATAGACAAGATCTACAAAGGCCAGGTGGACCTGGTAATCGACGGCGGCACTTTTCTGCCTGAGCCTTCATCCATTATCAGCCTCATTGACGACCAACCTCTCATAATCAGAAGAGGCAAAGGCGATGTGGGTTTCTTCGAGTGACCGCGGCACCCGGACCGATTGCAGGGCATCTCACTGACAGGGAGACATTTATCGTGCCGATTCTGGACATGCACGTTCATGTGGGCAAGCGAGAACACCTTACGCCACAGTTCATGGAATATTTTGCGTCAGAGTGGGGTACGGAGGGGCTGGATTTCCTCGACAGTCTGACCCCCGAGTCGCTTGCGGCTTTTCTCGATACTCAAGGGGTGGACAAGGCCGTGCTTCTTGCCGAATATTCGCCCAAGACCACGGGGATCATCCCCAGCGAATTCATAGCCGGATTCTGCAGGAGGACGGACCGTCTGATCCCGTTCGGCTCTATCGACCTGGATTCCGGCGAAAATCCGGGAATCCAGACCGAACGCTGTGTCAACGAACTTGGCTGCCGCGGACTTAAGCTGTTCCCGCCGTACGGCCACTATTATCCGGACGATCCAAGGATTCTGCCGGCATATGAGGTTTGCCGCGATCTCGGCGTTCCTGTGATGTTCCACACGGGGACCTCGCTTTTCCCGGGCAGCAGGATCAAGTTTGGACATCCTCTGCTGCTCGATGACATAGCAGACGAGTTCCTCGATCTGACAATCATCATTTGCCATGCAGGCAGGCCGTTCTGGTACGCGGAATCCGAATGGATGCTGAGACGCCACCAGAACGTGATGATCGACATTTCGGGCATACCGGTGCGGCAATTGCCCCGCATATTCCCCAAACTCGAGCTGCTCTCCGACCGCTTCATCTTCGGCAGCGACTGGCCCAACATCCCCTCCATAGCAGGCCACGTGGAAAAGATCCGACAATTGCCGTTCAGTGGGCCAACCATCGACCGAATTCTATGGGAAAATGCGGCGCGGGTTCTCAATCTTGGCGGGTAGGGTCATTGCGAAAGGTAATTTCCGATTCGTTGGTAGGGACGGGTTTGAAACCCGCCCCTACAGCGACACGCCCAGGCTGGAAGATTTGTTTCCCAGCCGGACCCTATCGCATGGCGAGGGTTTGCCGACGGCTTTCATATTGTGCCATTCTCGCCAGGACGCGCACTCCGCGCTCGAGACTCGGGACAGCGAGCGCCCTTCCGCTTTCTTGGAATTGCCTTGCGGTTTCTTCGCGCCGGCTTCCGTAGAACCAGACTACTATCGGTTTTTCCGCTTTTTCCGACGAGTCCCGGATCACTTCCAGCGCGCCAAGCGAAGCCTGCTCTGCGGGTTCCAGCGCCAGCGCGACACAAATGACGCCGCTGACTTCAGGGTCACGCAAGACATCCCTTAGGGTCATCCTGTAGACCTTGCGCATGCCGTGCTTCATCAGCGCGGGCCAAATGTCGATGGGATTGGACAACGGCATCCACTCCGGAGCGAGTTGCTGAACTTGCTTCAGTGTGCTCTCGGCCAAACGGGCGGGTTCGAGCCCCCATCGCCGCATCTGGTCCAGAAGAATGATACCTCCTGCGCCGGTCAAGGTGACTATCGCGACCTTGTTGCCCCTCATGGGAGGCAGGCGGGAGAAGGCTCTCACAAGGTCCACCATGTCCTGGGTCTCGTCTACTCTGATGACCCCCGCGTTCTGCATGGCAACATCCACCACCTTGTCCTCCCCCGCCAAAGCCCCACTGTGGGAAGCCGCCGCACGGGCGCCTTCGGGCGATCGGCCGGTCTTGAGCACCACAATCGGAACGCGGGAGGAAATCCGCCGGGCAACTTCCACGAAACGCCGCCCGTCGGGAATTCCCTCCATGTGAACCGCAATTGCTTTAAGCCTGGAGTCTTTGGCCACCCACTCAAGGCAGTCGACCGCGCTCACGTCGCAGGCATTGCCGACGTCCACGGCGATTCCCATGCCGCCCACCAGTTGTTTGGAGCCCACAAAAAATACCCCTGACTGGCAGATCAGACCAATGGGGACCTCCTCCCGCTCCAGGGGCATGAACGATGAGTTGAACCGTTCAAAGGCATTGGAAACACCAAGGGTGTTCGGTCCGAGGATTCGGGCGTTGTGCCGCCGGGCTGCCTCAACCATGGCATCCTGGAGTTCCCGTCCCCTGCCATCCGCTTCGGCAAACCCCTGGTTAGTGACGATCAAGGCCCTGATGCCCTTGGCTCCGCACTGGTCGACAATGAGCGGAACAGTTTCCCGGGGAGTGGATATTACCGCCAGATCAGCGGAATCGTTCAGCCCGGAAACGCCCTTGAGTACAGGCAGGCCCGCAATCTCACGCACATGCGGATGAACGAGGTGTACTTTGCCTTCGTAGCCCCATCTCCTCAAGTTATCCACTGGGTTAAGTGCACCGGGGCCGCTCTTGCGGGGAACTCCCACGAACACTACTGATCGGGGTTTGAGGAACAGTGAATCAAGACCTTGTGTCTGCACGATCACCTCTCGGAACCTTCAAGGATATCCATGCCGATACATGAAATGAGGAAACGCCCGTTCAGGCAATAATCGGAATCAGGAAACCGATACCACCCGGTGCGCTTCGAGACAAGGCCTTGCGATATTTTTCCGACAAGGCAGCGCTGGTACGATATAGTATCAACGCCGGCATTGCCCGGTTATCCCGCAAGAATTCAGCAAAGCATCTTGCATGCGCGGCGTAATCGAAGGGCCTCACACTCGTATCGGACAGCGTGATGCTCAAATCCGTCCGGCTCCGGCCGCACTCAGGTCGGCAGCCCGAAGACCCTTGAGGTGACACATGGCTCCACAGAGGTTCCATTACGGCTGGGTGGTGGTCTTAACCGGATTGCTGGTAACAATCGGAGCACACGGCTTCGGCCGCATGTCGTACACGTTGATCCTGCCTGCAATGGGGGACGGGCTCCACGTGGACTACACGGAACTCGGATTCATCGCGACGGGGAACTTCATAGGCTACCTGATCATGGCTCTTGTGGGAGGTTTTCTCGCAGGCAGATTCGGCGCCCGCCTGGTGATCACCCTGGCTCTTCTTCTCATGGGGGTTACCCTGATCCTCACCGGCGTGGCAGAAACCGTGGGCTTCGCGTTTTTCATGAGGCTGCTCACCGGACTGGGCAACGGCGCTTCCTACGTGCCGGCCATGGCTCTTGGATCCGCGTGGTTCGCAATGAAGCGCAGAGGACTCGCCACCGGGATCGTTTCCGCAGGAATTGGAGGAGGGACCATGATAGCGAGCTTCCTCGTTCCCGAGATCATGAAGGCATACGGTGAAGAGGGGTGGCGCTTCGCATGGTACTACCTCGGAGGTGGAGTCCTTGTCATTGCCGGTGTGGCGGCCGCGCTCATCCGCAGCCGTCCGGAAGAGATGGGCCTGCGCCAGGTAGGCGGGGCAAACGCGCAGGCTGCGCCCGCCCCAGCCCAGCCTTCGGTCAGCGTGCTTGACTGGGGCAAGGTCTACGGCATACCCCGGGTCTGGTATCTTGGAGTGGTCTACTGCATGTACGGTTTCTCTTACGTGATATATTTGACCTTTTTCAAGGCATACCTGGTCAAGGAGATGACCATTTCCGCTACCGAGGCTGATTACCTCTGGGCCCTGGTGGGAGGCTTGAGCATTTTCTGCGGAGTCATCTGGGGAAGCTTGTCGGACAAAGTGGGCCGAGGCCGAGGCGCTGCCCTGGCCTATCTAGCCTTAGGACTTTCGTACCTGATCTTCGCTCTGGTCCAAGGGCGGCTGGGTTATTACTCTTCAGCCATCACCTTTGGCCTAAGCGCGTGGAGCATCCCGGTAATAATTGCCGCTGCGGCCGGGGATGCGGTGGGGCCCAGGCTCGCTCCAGCCGGCTTGGGGTTCATCACACTATTCTTCGGCCTCGGCCAGGCGCTCGGCCCTTGGGTCGCCGGTTATCTCAAAGACGTGAGCGGAACTTTCACGTGGCCGTTCCTGCTGGCGTGCGGAGTCTCCTTGCTAGGCACAATCCTCTCGTTGCAGATGAGGCCTCCGGAAAGAGAGGAGCTATAGCATCCTACGACGCAGGGAGGTAAGGGTTGCCCTGTGAGACCCCTTTTCTCTGAAAGGAACTCATTATGGAAGCAATGGACGCGATTCTTACTCGACGCAGCATTCGCAAGTATACGTCGGATCCCGTTTCGGACGAAGTCGTCACACAGCTCTTGAAGGCGGCCATGAGCGCTCCCACTGCTGCTAACCAATGCTGGCGCTTCGTGGTGATAAGAGACCGGAACATCCTGCAAGCCATCACCGATTTTCATCCGCACGCGGAGATGCTCAAACAGGCCGCAGTTGGCATCGCGGTGTGCGCGGACCCAACGCTGGAAGTGCTCAAAGGCCGGTGGCCCATGGATTGCGCTGCGGCCACGGAGAATATTCTCATCGGGGCCAACGCGCTGGGGTTGGGAGCTTGCTGGGTGGGGATCTACCCTGTCGAAGAACGAATTGAGGGCCTGAGACAACTCTTGGATATTCCGGAAAATGTGATTCCTCTGTCAATGGTTTCGCTCGGTTACCCGGCGGAGAGGAAGGTCCCTCCGGCAAGATTCAAGCCGGACCGCATTCATCGGGACCGCTGGTAACTTCAGCGCCGTGCACTGGCGCGTACTACGGCAACCCCTTTGCCGAGACGAAAGGAAACGGCACATGACCGGCCATGACATTCCCAACGCCGAATACGTTCAACCCACGTCGATCGTGGACAGCGATCATCCGGAAATCATAGCATTTGCGACAAGAACTTCGGGGAACTCGACCGATCCCTTGGAACAGGCGTCGAGGCTCTTCTACGCGGTGAGGGACGGGATAATGTATGACCCGCGCACTCCGTTTTATCTCCCTGAGCATTACAGGGCGAGCAATGTGCTGAGAAGAGGTCGGGGATTCTGCATTCCCAAGGCTTGTCTGCTCTGCGCCTCTTGCAGGACCCTGGGCATTCCGTCCCGAGTGGGCTTTGCCGACATACGCAATAGCGGCCCAATAGGAGACCTGGCGGACATGATGGGCTGCCATATCTTCGCATACCATGCGTTCGCCGAGCTTTACCTCGCCGGGAAATGGGTGAAGGCCACGCCTTCTTTCGACTCTGGGCTTTGCAGCAAGCATAACATCGAACCTCTCAGGTTTGACGGAAAGACCGACGCGCTGTTTCCCGCAAAGGACTTGAACGGCAACCCGTACGTGGAATACATCACTTACCACGGCTCGTTTGCCGATATCCCCGTGGACAAGATCTTGGAAGGATGGCGCAGGATTTATGGACCCGACCGCGTCAACTCCTGGATTGCTGCGTTGGAGGCGGCCAAGGAGCGCTGAAGTCCGCGTGCGCGCTGGGGCCTGCTGTTGAAAAGCCCTACCCCAGGGAGTTGCCTGAATGATCATTTCATAAGTCCCCCTCCGGTTGCACGAATCCGTGAGCAGCCCTGCTTTTGCCGGCTGCGGTCCGGCGCGCTGATCAGTTGTCAAGTCTTGGCCAAGGTACCGTCCTGAGCAAATGTGGTGATGGGGAAAGGTGGTTGCGGAGAGCGGTGCCAGGCGGAAGCTGCTATGCTATTCTACTATTATTTCAATCTGTTGTGGATTTATACTCAACCAATTTATTGAAAAGCTTAGTCATAATTTCAAACTGATTCTAGGTTATTATCCTAAATTCGCGAGACTCATTCATTTTTTTCTTGACAAGAAAATCAAACGAAGTAAAGCTTCTTGATAACAGAATCTTGTCCCTGGGAGGGAGGGTATGTTGAGAAGTAAACCATATAAGGTATTAGTATGCCTGCTGTTTCTGGCTACTATGTGTGCGGCCGACGCATCCGCCTATTCCATAATCAGGGCATCCGCTGTCGGCTCATCCGATGACCTCATTGTCCCCGGAACGCCTCAGGACCCCGCTCGTCAAGAGGTCTCCCCCAAGAACCTCGAGGTTCGTCCCGTTGTTCAGGCCACTCCGGCAGGGGACGTCAAGCCCGCACGCAACACGCGGCATGTTCGCAAGGTCAAGCCTATCTTGAAAGTGCGGCCGGTTTCTCAATCCGCTCCGCAAATTTGCGCATCGTGTTTCCTGCCATGGCCTAAGGAAAAGGGATGGCAGACGGATGCTGAGGTCCTCTTTGCCAGAACAAAGGGTAAGATCCTCTGGCGCAGGGGCAGTTATTGGGGGTACTGGGGCGGATACGATGGGTTCCAAAAGGCGGAGCTGGATTTCAACAGCGACATGGGATTGCCCGATCACAACGCGGTCGGCACTTTCACCATCAGCTACAGATTCCGTCCCAAATGGTCCATGCGCTATTCGCTCATGCCCATGGAACTCAAAGGAACCGGTATCGTAGGCAAGACCTTCGTGTTCGGAGGCAATATTTACAGCCTCGGCCAGAACACGCGAATCCAATGGGAGCGCTGGTACCATCGGGCAGGTCTGGTTTACGATCCTATCCGAACCTATACTGGCCGGGTGGGTGTGTTCGGGGAATACGTCCGGATCGACGAGAAGCTTGCGGTGATTCAGGTCGGTTGTTGCGGAGACACGTACAACAATGAACTGAACATGGGCATGGCAGGCTTGGAGTTCGAGCGCTGCCTCAAGACCGGGCGTTTTTGCAACACGCTTTCCATTCAGTGCCGAGCCGGCGTGGCTTTCCTCGATCAGGCCTTCGGTTCCGACGTGTCTACCGGCCTGAAGTACACCGTTCCCCTGGGGAACGGCAGGGGGGGCTTCGTCGAAGGCGGGTACCGCTATCTGACATTCAAGAAAGGCTATAGCGACGCGCAAAAGATTGACACCTGCATGGACGGAGGATTCCTCAAGGTGGGCCTCGTCTTCTGATTCAAACGCAAACCGGAGTGCAGGGGCGTTGTGGAGGGACCTCTGCACCAAGAGAATTTCCATTAACGGCACGTGAACTGAAGTTTTCTTCGCAGCCCGACCCTTTCTTTGCCGTTAACCCTCCCAGCTCGATCAGACCGGTCGGGCTTTTTTTTCGGGTCGGGCATCCTCTTGCCATTCGTCCGGATACATCGGACAATTGGTCAAAGGTTCGCGTTTCTTTCGGGCCCAAGGAAAGGAGCCCCCCGATGAACGTTCGTCAAGCCATACTGGAGGCCATTCGCAAGGAACCCGGCATCACTGCTGCGGCTCTCGGGAGAATGTCCGAGCTGTCGGACTCTCGCGTCCGTCGGCTGCTCAGACGTCTGAATCTGGAGTTGTCCGGCGAGTGTCTGGTCCGCGACGAAGCCGGACAAATTTGGATAATGGAAGTGAATGAGGCCAGGTGCCTTGGCGCGATCTGGGTTGGAGCGGAGGCCGGGGGAGTTGTGCAGTGTTCTGCCGAACCCATGTTCCCCGATGGCCGATGCAGCGAGCATTCTATGTACGAGAGTGCCGAGATCCTGACCTTTTCGCGGGAGCTTGCTTATCGTTGCGGCCTCTGCAATCCCAGGCCTCCACAAGTGTGCCAACTGGGCAGAGAAACCTTGCGGGAGCTTAGCGAGGCCCTAAACGCCATTACTCCCTTGACACTGGGCGATCGTTTGGAGAAAGACAGGCTCCACAATATTCTTAGGGCAGCGGAGGCTCTACTTGCTTGGAAGGAGAACATGAGGAGCGGTGTCCGCGAAGAATGGATTCCCCACGAACTTTACGAGCGCCACAAGAGGTCGTCCGGCAATCCGTTCGAGTTTGGCATCAGGAAGCATTTCGCCGTATTGGAAGTCACCCCCGAGGCCACCAGGGAAGAGGTGCTTTCTGCATGGAGAAAGCTTGCTCGCCGCCACCACCCGGACACGACTGATGGGGATGAGGAGATGATGAAGAAAGTGAATCTGGCAAGAGATCGGATCTTTCGCATAAGGCGGTGGGAATAACACTGGAGACGCAAACAGGAAAGGGGGCCTTCACAAGAGGCCCCCGCAGGCACAATCGTTCAATTCTCCATGAATTTACCAGTAGTTCCCGAACGCTCCGCCGACAGATTCTGCCAGGGCGCCGATGAAATTGGACCCAGTCTTGGCCATGGGCCCTCTCTTGTACGGTGCTGACCGACCTACACCCACCATCGTGCCCGGCATCTGCCCAAATCCGTACCCAGGAGGCGCACACATTGGAGGAACACATCCCATCGGCGGGCAGCACATTGGGGGCGGACAAAGCATAGGCGGCGCACAAGGGGGCGGGCCGCAGGCCACCATAGGTGGGCAACACTGGTCCAGCACGCAGTCCACGCATTTGAGCGGAATGCTGAACACACACGTCACCACCTCGCAGCAACAGGACAGCAGCGCAGCAAGCGGCTTGAGACATCCGGGAGGCCCACACGGGCGAGGACCGCACATTGGCGGCGGCCCGCACACCGGCATGGGGCCGCACACCGGGGCCGGACACATGGTCGGCGGGCACATAGGCGGCGGGCACATAGGCCCTCCTGCCATTACATGGCCGCTCGCAATTACAAGCACGGTAACCGCAAGACCTAAAACCAATCCCGTCCTGAGCATGAGAGGACTCCTTCCGCTATACTAATGCACTGACGAGCCGTTCCCTCCCCAACTCGGTCTCAAGCGCGTGAATTTTGCCAACATAACTTATCGAATACTTTAGCCAACATGACCGGAATTGTCAAGCAAAGATTCCCGGGGGTTGTAACCATCCTGTCATGTGAGGCGGCCTTGTTTGCAGGGGGCTGCCGAATCCGGGCAAGGTTGGGCGGGGAGCCCGCTTGCGTAACGGGTCTCCCCACTGCGGGCCTGAAAGCCGTTGACGGGCCTCGCTGTCCGGCCGGGTATCCGTTCCGATACCAGCGCCACCGTGAAACATGCTATTCCACAATCTGTTCCTTGTCACAGTCCTTGATTGCGGCCCTGGGGATGGCCTGGAACAGCTTCACTGTCTTGACGAAAGTAGCCACGGGTATGCCGCCTTCGATTGGCAGGTCATAGTCCGGAATAAGCTGATTGTTCTTGCCCGTGGAGGCACGAACCAAAATGTACTTTTTGTTGATGGCATCGACCACTTCGAGCCTTTGCTGCCGACTTGAATCCGGTTTGAACCCGAAGATGGTCAGGAGTTTTTTATGCGAGTTTTTTCATTCCCTTTGGGCATGATGTAGGTTCGCACGTCCCCCTCGACCACCACATCGCCGTCCTTGTCGAGGGATACCTCCATAAAGGCCTTTTCGAAGATGGACTTGAGGAGTTCCGTGAAAACGTTCTGAGGAGAGATCATCTCCTCGCCGTAGCTCAGTGACACTCCGAATGCGCCGATGGTGACGACGCACACCATGACCGCAACGACCCCGACCCAAGAGATCGACTGAACATGTCGCCCCTCCCAAGAGTTTGTGCTGACGAAAACGGCAGCCCTGTATACCACAGGCGCCAGGCGCTTTCAAGGACCAATTGACAGTGAGAGGATGCTCAGCCCTCTCAGAGACCTGACTATTCGTCCATGCCGCCTCTGTCCTCACTCTCTTCCGGCTCTCCTTCCGGGCGCTTGGGGAATCCGATTCTGCCGCATCCAAGGTCCGGCGAGTGCTGAGGTCCGAGTTCCTGGATAACGACTGGTTCAAGCACCCCGTGATTGGGCCGCCACTCACGGATTGAGGCGCTGAGTATTGGTTCATGGTTCTTGTCGAAGGTGAGAACGCCGCGGGAACCTTCGAGCCGGATCGTCTCGACAATATCGGTCAGTCTGGCAAGGTCGATGCCTTGACTGGCCCCTTCGCCAACCGCATGGCATATGATGCCTGCTATATCGTAGCCTTCAGCAGCCCTGACCGAATGGGTGATGTCCTTGCCGAGCTTCTCCTTGATTCGTCCGACGAACTGGACCGGGTCTTTGAGAGTTGCCAAAGTCTTGACGCCTGCAGCGCATTCCCCGGCCTTCACGGCAGCCCGGGGATAGCCTACGAGGCATTCGGGACCGATAAGGGGCTTGTTGAGTTTGCTGGACATGGACTTGAAAGTCTTGAGAAATTCAATTGCTTGATCGTCTCTGAACGACGCGAAGACGAAATCCGCATTGCCGTCTATTGCCCTTTTCAGCACTTCTTCCACATCCCCGCCGTTCGGGGAGATCATGATCCGGTCAACGAATTCTCCGCCGCACCGATAGAAGGCCCCTGCAAAGAAGTCAGTTTCCTCGTTTCCAATGAGGTCGTCACTGCCTGTCATGAAAGCCTTGACCCCGAGGCTCTTGAGCGCCCACGCCGCCAGGGGCTGGGCCGCGAGGAATGAGTTGAGGCCTACTCGAAAGCTCGCGGGAAGACACATCTCACCTGCAACAAGTTTCGCCGCAGGGTTCGTCACAAAAAGTATCACATTAGCTCCGGCAACGCCGTGGATGACCTTTTCCGAAGCCGACGGAGGCATGGGCCCCACCAGGAACCGGACCTCTTCCTTCATCACCAGTGAGGTCAGGGCTTCCAGGACGGTTTCTTCCTTGTCCCCCGGATCCACGTTGTGTACTTCAAGAAGAGCCTTATCATCCGGCCGTTCCTTGAGAAAAAGCTCGAATCCTGCCATGAGCGACGCGGCTTCCTCTGCCAACGGACCTTTTTCGGAAAGCATGAACCCCACTTTCACCGAAGGAGACTCAGCGGATCGCGCTATGGTCCCGCCGCCGAGCACCATCACTGATGCTGCGATAGCTCCCCCAAGGAACTTTCGTCGCGACATGGCATGCGATCGCAGTCCGGAGACTGGCATGGCAACCGCATCCGCCTGGGAGCAGGAACGTGAGACCGCCTCCCCGCCGAAACCGGCGCCGGTGATTTCGTATGAAACGGGATTACCGCTATCTGACATGGTTCTCCCTTGTCCCCTTTCTTCGGGATACGCTCTTCCGGCCGGGGCATTCTGTGGTGCAATCCGGCTGTGTCTGGCCCATCCTACCCCAAAGCCCATGTCGTGTAAAGAAAACAGGAATCATGTGGTCTTGCTCGGTCGGCCGATGGTCTGGGACAGGTCCTTCCGGACTGCGCCGAGTCTCATACGATGCCGTATTCCTTGATCTTCTGGAGCAAAGAAGGGTAGCTTATCTCCAGCACGGCAGCAGCCTGTGATCTGTTGCCCCCGGTTCGATTGAGGGCCTTGATGATAAGGCTTTTCTCCAGTTCCCTGCATGCCTTCTTCAGAGGCGGCAGCTCCTCGTGCTCGAATTGCGGGATCGCTCCCGCGCCTGCCCATCGGATGTCGTCCGGGAGATTGTCCAGCGTTATTGTGTCACCGGTGCTGAGAATCATGGCTCTTTCCACTACGTTTTGGATCTCCCGCACGTTTCCTTTCCAAGAGTAGCGCAGAAGCGCATCCCGAGCTTCGCGGGAAACTCCGATTATCCTCAGTCCCATCTTCCGGTTGAACAGATCGATAAAGTGCCCAACGAGCGGCAGTATGTCCTCCCGTCTCTCAGTAAGCGAAGGCACGTGTATGCGCATAACGTTGAGCCTGTAATATAGGTCTTGTCTGAGGGTCCCCTTTTCGACTGCCATCTCGGGATTGACATTCGTGGCAGCGACTATACGGACCGACACTTTGCGCCGCCGCGTCTCTCCAACCCGTCGGATCTCGCCCCGGTCCAAGACTCGCAGCAACTTGACCTGCATGGATACGGGCATGTAACCGACCTCATCAAGGAAAAGAGAACCTCCGTCAGCCTCCTCGAAGAGGCCCAGCCTGTCGGATTCAGCGCCGGTGAACGCGCCTCGAGCATGGCCGAAAAGCTCGCTTTCGAGAAGGTTTTCCGGAATAGCCGCGGTGTTGACCGGAACAAAGGGACCGTCAGAGCGACCGGAAACCCGATGGATCTCCCTGGCCGTCAACTCCTTGCCCGTGCCCGATGCGCCCGTTATCAGCACCGAAGAATCAAAGGGCGCCACCTGATGAGCCGTTTCCAATACCGCCTTCATGGCAGGGCTCACTGCTACGATCTCCGGGCTGACCTCGCTGCGGAGGAGTCTCCGTTTGAGCCGCACCACCTCACGGCGTAGTCTTTCTCTCTCCGCCGCCTTACGCAGCGCAAGGACCACCTCATCGGTC
>DYLG01000065.1 GCA_020722215.1 Desulfomonile tiedjei | reverse complement strand
ATCCGCCGTTACCTGGCGTTGGTTCTGCGAGCCGACCGCCTTTTTGAATCGGTCCTCAAGGCCCACCCGGAGTTGATGGCCTGCATGCCCGGCTGCGACGATTGCTGCTTCGTCTTTTTCGATCTGAGCCTTATCGAGGCATTTTACATCAGCGGCATGTTTCGAGATAGCCTTCCCTCAGCCACACGTGAGAGGGTTCTGGCAAGGGCCGAAGACGCCCTCCCGTTGTTCCGTGAGGCAGGAGAGATCTTCAGGGACATCTCCGGGAAAGACTCCAAGGGCCATGAGCGGGTGCATGAAGCCGCAGCCAAGATCAGGATTCCCTGTCCGCTGAATGAAGACCATGGGTGTGTTCTGTACGAGCATCGGCCCATCACGTGCCGCTTGTACGGTACTCCTCAGAAGATCGCCGGCAGAGTTGTATCTTGCCCAAGAGCCGGCTTCAAAGCCGGCGAAAGCTACGTGACCGTTGACGTGGACACCGTCCAGAGAGAACTTTCCGAGCAATCATCCGATCTCCTGAGAGACCTCATGGGAAAGGCGGCATCAAGGCGCCCGGGCCCGCGTTTCTCGCTACCCATGGCGCTGAAAACACACTTCAACAGAGATTTCTTTCTTGCCCTGAAAAGCGGCTCCATTGAAAAAGAAAAGGCCTAAGAGAAGCGACTGGTGGATGGGGAAGGTTCGGTCTACCGACGTGGGAGAGCGACTTCGTCTGGCGCCTTATTGGGAACGGGCTCTGGTCGCCTCGGATCGCACAAACCTTATCATTGATCCTGGACCATCTTTTGGAGCGGGAGATCATCCCTCCACCGTGATGGCCCTCGAGCTTCTCGAATCGGCGATGAAACCTCCAAAATCCGGCGTGGGGGCCCCGTCCATGCTGGACGTTGGGACCGGCACGGGAGTGCTTGCCATAGCGGCAGCACTTCTGGGAGCGGTCCGTGTCTTGGCTGTGGATATAGACTCTTCCGCGGTTTTCACTGCAAGGCGCAATCTTGACCTTAACGGCATTCCCTCCCGTAAGGCCGGCGGAATATCGGCCGTAACGCTTGCCGTCGGCGGAGCGGAATGTGCCTGCGGACCCTTTGACCTCGTTGCGGCAAACCTTGCCGCCCCAACATTGCTGCGATTGTCCGACATTCTGCCGGATCTCACCGGATTGTACCTCGTCTTGTCCGGGATCGCGGATGCCATGAAGGAACCGGTTCTCAATGCCTACACGTGCCGCGACTTGCGCCTGCTTGCCTCAAGAGAGAGATCCGGATGGAACGCGGCTCTGCTGGGTCGTCGCAGCGTGACTGCATGAATGCCGGATTCAATTCACCGGACGTGGAACAAGGGCTTGCGAAGCGGTCTCGAACACCGGAGCGACACGGTCGATCGAAAAATCTTCCCTAAGAAAGACTTTCTGATAAAATAACTCCCCGTGAATGCTCCAAAATCAATCGGTCAAATTGGGTTGACGGATGCGAGCAGCACATATTACTGCATGAATGCCTCTCAAGGCAACGATTGGCTGACCGCAGCAGAAGACCAAGACAGTCATTGGAACGAAACCGACAGATACAGGGAACAATGAAACCCGAAGGCAAGGAGTCTCCGGCCATTTCGGAGATGTCACCTGTTCCCACCGCGTGCGTCAGGGAAGATGGCGCCTTTGTGCATGTCAACGCCAGGTTCACCGAACTTTTCGGCTATGACGCGGACCACCTGCCTACCCTTGCCGAATGGATTGGCGCCGCGGGAGATGGTTCGGGCAAAAAGCGCGGATCGGCGAGATCCGGCATCGATCAACTGCTTGGAGCGACAGCCGGGGAGCCCGTATCCGTAACATGCTCGGCCAACTGCAGGAACGGGACCACGAAAACCGTCCTGGCAAGCTCAGTTCGCCTTGAATCGGGCGATTATCTTATTACCTGCCGGAATGTGCCCCAAGGCCTCGGCCGGGAAGATCCTCCAAAATCACCACTTTCTCTGTTTCGAGCAGTGCTGGAATGCACCACCGACGCGGTACTCGCCGTTGACCATAGCGGGCGGATCAAGCTGTTCAACCGAACTTTCGTGGAAATGTGGCGCCCGCCCCGGGCGGCCATGGACGCCAGAGACGGAGAGAGCCTCTTCGCTTTTCTGCGAGATCAGATGACTGATCCCCACGGGTTCGACACTCGATGGGACTCATCGGTGGACCCGGAAGAGGAAGAAGCATCGGAAATTCTTGAACTAAGGGACGGCCGAGTTATTGAGTGCCGCTCTCGACGGCAACTGCTGGATGAGAAGTCATTCACCAGAGTTTGGATTTTCCACGACATGACGGATCTGGTGATGGCCAGGGCATCATTCAGAACCTGGGAAACCAGATCCAGGCTGCTCAGTGAGAACCTTCCCGTAGGCTTCATCTCCAGCGACGCTGCAGGAATGATAACCGAGATCAACAAAGAAGCCGAGAAAATGCTCGACCTTGCTATCCCGCAACCGGCCGGGCAGCCGAGCCTGACGGATCTCGGGCCGCTGGTGGAAGCAGGCGTGGCAGGAGCGATGAGCAGATGCATGGAGACGGGCCAGAGCTTCCAGGGTGAACTGCCATACAAGAGCAAGGCAGGCCGGGATATGTGTCTGAGACTGCACGTGGCGCCGGTGAAGGACGATCACGGCACGGTCAAGGGCTGCAGCGCAGTCATGGAGGATGTGACGGACTGGAAGCGCGCCGAGGCCTTGATTCTTACTGCCAGACGCCAGAAGGCCCTGGGACAGATGGCCGGAGGAGTTGCCCACACGTTCAGCAACTTCCTTCAGCTAGTCGGCACGAGCGCCAACATGGCCATGACCAATCTTGAACTGCAGGAATACGCGGACATCAAGGGCAACCTTCAGCAGATCATCAAGAGCGTCAAGTCTGCCGGCGAGACAGTGAGGCGACTGCAGCATTTCTCAAGGGAGCGGCCTCGCGGAGAAGTTGTCCGGAGCACCACGTTTGACCTTTCCGATGCCGTACGGGAGGCGGTGGAGATTTGCAGGCTCTGGTCCAAAGCTGAGCTGGAAAGGCGACATATCAACGTGTCCTACAAGGTTAGTCTAGCAAGCGGCTGCCTGGTAAGAGGCTCTCGGGACGAGATCACCGAGGTGGCGCTCAATCTATTGAAGAACGCTGTTGAAGCTTTGCCCGAAGGCGGAACCATAACGGTGAGTACAGCGCCGGAAAATGATCGCGCGGTCCTTCGGGTCAAGGATGATGGGGTGGGGATCTCCAGGGCCAACATAAGCCACATCACCGATCCCTTCTGGACCTCCAAGAATTCGCATGCCGGGATCGGACTGACCATCAATTTCGGAATTGTGAGGAGACACAAGGGAACCATGGGCGTGAGGATACTCAAGCCCAGCGGAAGCATGTTCTCCGTCAAGCTGCCGTGCGTAAAGTCCAGCCTGCCCGCAACGGCTCCGGAACCTGCCAAGACTGAAGGCCGTACCTATCGCATTCTTCTGATAGATGACGATCGTCCTGTAGTGACCATACTCGGCAAGGGCTTGCGCAAGAAGGGCAACACTACCTTCGTGGCTTTCTCCGGGCCGGAGGGTTTGGACATACTCCGCAAGGAAGCCGTCGAAGTGGTGGTGTGCGATCTGGGAATGGAGGGGATGAACGGCTGGGAAGTCAGCGGGGCTGTTCGAGGATTGTGCTTGAAAAAGGGGATTCCCAAACCCACGTTCATCTTGCTGAGCGGGTGGGCTGGTCAGCTTCCCGTGGATGAGATAACGTATCACCCGTATGTTGACCGCATCCTGGAGAAGCCCATAGCCATTCCGCGATTGCTTGAAATCATAGGCGAAGAGGTTGCCGGGAGTGACCCAAACCGGCGTGAAACCGGCAAGACCACCTGAAGTTGCGCCGAGGGGTCGGCAAGGTTCACCATTGTCCTCGTAGCCTGCCGTCTCTTGGAAAAGCTTACTCGCGGAGAATCATCATTATGAAAGATGAAGACAAGACAAAAGAGCAACTTATTGCCGAGTTGAACCGACTGCGGCCGCTGGTCGATGCCCAGGACGCTGCCGGCGGAAAGTCCGTGGCCGATGTGTTAGCTAAGGCACAGGCCGATGTGGAGGCAGCGGACAGGGAGCTGAAGGAATTCGTCTACGTGGTATCTCACGATCTGCGAGCCCCCTTGCGCGCGGTGCGACAGCTTGCAAGCTGGCTTGCCGAGGACCACGCCAACTCTCTAAGCACGGAGGGCAAGCAGTTGATCGACATGCTCCTGGGCAGACTCGACAGAATGAATAATCTCCTCGAAGCGATTCTTCAGTATTCCCGAATCGGCCGGATCAAGGAAAAAGAGAGAGACGTGGATGTGTCCTCGCTCATTCCGCATGTGATCCAGACCCTTTCTCATTCCAACAAGGTCAAGATGTTGGTGCAGAAGTCTTTGCCCACCGTCTTCTTTGAGCATAAGCGCCTGGAAGAGGTTTTCAGGCGCCTCCTGGACAATGCCATCAAATTCATGGATAAACCGGAAGGCGAGGTGAAGATCCGCTGCCAGGACGACGGCACGCACTGGAAATTCAGCATCGAGGACAACGGCCCGGGGATCGAGAAAAAGTACCACGAGAAGGTCTTCCGGATCTTCCAGACACTCGCTGCACGTGATGAGCTTGAAAGTGCCGGGATGGGACTCACGCTCACCAAGAAGATCATCGAGTCAGCCGGAGGCACGATCTGGCTCGAGTCCGAAAAAGGCAAGGGCAGCACGTTTCTCTTCACCATTCCAAAGAAGAGCGCGTAACCGATTGATAAGGACGCAAAAGGCGCAGGTTGCCGCAACAACGCCGTCCAGTTTCGCTGGATGTTTCAGCATATTAGCCGAATGGGGCGGCTCCCGGATGAATGGAGCATCTCAAACTCGTTATTGTCCTCCGCTGCACCCTGCTAACGATGGAGTTGAAAGATGAGAGGAGCAAGACCCATACTTCTTGTTGAAGACGATAAAGTGGACGCAATGGCGGTCAAACGGGCGGTCAAAGAACTCAACATAGCAAACAAACTGGAACATGTGGGCGACGGAGAACAGGCGCTGGAATTTCTGAGACATCCGGGCAACGACACTCCATGCCTCATTCTCCTTGACATAAACATGCCGAGAATGAATGGGATCGAGTTTCTTAGGGTCGCCAAAGCCGACGAGCAATTGAGGAGAATACCGGTAATTGTCCTGACAACATCGAAAGAGGACCAGGACAAATTCGACAGTTTCAATCTGGGCGTTGCAGGCTATATGATTAAGCCAGCGGATTACTTGAAGTTCGTGGACGTGGTCCGGGCCATTGACGTCTATTGGACCATAAGCGAGACCGCTGATGAATCGTAGGTAATAGTGCACCGGGGAGGCCCCTCCACCAAGAACTCCCAATGTGCCGGCCGGGCACTGTTGGAGTACGCAGTCAATATGAGGGCAGCCGAACTGGAAGCCGACGCTTTGTTATCCTGACAGTTCACCGGGAGGCGGACAACAGGCCAGGTGCAACGGGATTCACAGGTCGTACAGATAGTGACATACCTTGCAGCCTTGCGGGGCCTCGGGCATGGCTGCAATTGCCAGCTCCAAGAGCCTATGATGAGCAGGCGGTGAACCTCCGATGAGGCTCTTGAAAAAGGTGTCTTCGTAGCGTTGAACCCTGTCCCGGAATCGCTTTCGATAGAATGTGCACGGGACTGAATCCCAAAGATCCAAGATGTCGCGTTCGGTGATCCGGCCGTAATGAACCACGGGCATTACCACGTCATCCCCGAGGAAGGTTGTGGGACCGCCGTTGGCCAAATTGATGCAAGGCGCGGCCACTCCGTCATAACGGATGAAGATGGAATCCCTTGGATCCTGTTCACAGACCGGCCTTTCGCCGGGAGTGAAGGGGAAAGAAGTGGTCTTGATCCCCTTTTTCCTTGCCAGACTGAGCGCCTTTCTAAGATTCTTCTCAGTCGTGCGGGTCTCTCCGGTCGGCTTCGGACCGAAAAGCCCCAAGCCTTTACCGTGCTCGCCCCTGACTACATCGCACTGCTTGAAATTCACCTGGTCGACTCCCAGTTTGTATGCAAGCCCGACTATTTGATGGACCTGGTGCAAGTTGATACGCATTAGCACAAAGTTTATCATCGTCTTGGGCTTTTTGCCCCGTCGGAGTTTGGCAATATTTTCCAGGTTGTTGCATACTCGCTCGAAGTCCGAGCCGACGCGAATCTTCTCGTATTCGTCTTTGTCGGCGCCGTCCATAGATACGCAGATCCAATCCAGGCCCGCCTTGATGAGTTCATCAGCCTTTTCCCGCGTCAACAGCAACCCGTTGGTCAGGATACCGGTCTCGCATCCTGCCGATGCCGCTTCCGTGACCCATTCGACGAGTCGGGGTTGCAGCAAAGGCTCTCCTCCACCGGTGAAATCTAACGAAAGAACCTGGGATAGGTGCGGTCGAATAGCCTCCCACACCGTCTCGGACATGATACCTCGACCGGCGACCGCGCTTCTCATTTCCGTCCAGGGGCACATAACACAGCGGAGATTGCAGGCCATGGACGATTCCACCTGCATTAGCCGCCAGCGGCGCTCGTCGGCGGGCTTTGTTCTGACAACAGCTTGTCTGAAGGGTCTGAACATCCTCTCAAAGAAGCCGGCGCGGCCATCAGCCGGTCTTCCCGAAAGATTCTTGCCGTGCTCCCTGCCGGAATGTGTAACCTGACGGTGTTTTCCACCAGGCGGATGCCCTTGCATGAAATGCTCCATCTATCCGTTCGTTCCATCGCAATAGTAGGCGGTTTTCCGTCACCTGACAAGCTCCGATCCTTGTCAACAGGGCCCGATGCGTAACCGGGATTCGTCACCGGACGAATTCCGCCGTTCTGAGGGATCGTCAAGAAATAAGGTCGGCATTCATGGTAGGTGCGGCCCGGATTGCCGGCGACCGGCGGACCGTGTGGGCGACCGGCCGGTCGCCCCTAGTGCGGCCCAATGACGAAATGGCCTCCGTGGTTACCTTGCGGCAGACCCTTGGTTCTTCACAACTTGTTGAGAAATCGCTGCAACTGATCATCTTCTCTTCTTACCGCCACGAATGCGTATGGCAGGAACGGCGCCCCTCCCCATTTCTCCTTGAATCTCCGAATGCCGTGGTTGATACCAAGACCCATGTTCAGAGCCCTCTTCCCTTCTTGTTCAGCAAGATCCGCCATCACCCGAAATAGCAGGTCTGACGCGCCCGGGACATAGTGCTCCTGGGAACGAAAACTGAGTATATGAAACCCGTATGATGAAGAGCCAAAATCCACAACGTTGAATGCGACCAGCCGCCCTCGTCTTCTAGCTTCGACGAGGCGATACGTGGAGCAGCGTTTCAGGTATCCGGGGACTTGTTTGAAGAATCGGCGCTCATCCGGTCCGAGTTCCCGGCCCGAAAGGAATTTATTGATCAACTTGTTGTGTTCCCTGCCGAATGTTCCCTGCCCGGTTTCCACCTCACGGCCGGCTCTGCGGCACATATAGGCCACCTGGGGATTCAGGGGCCCTAACGGCAGTTCGACGCGGTAATAAGCGTCCGGATGTCCCCTGTTGCCCGTGTTATCAGGCAGCCAGATGCGCGCGGAAATAATGGCTGCCGTGGAAGGCCGGAACCTGCCGCACGCTGATTCGTAGGCCTGACGGGTTTCGGTGGGATCGTCCCCCAGAGGGTAACCGATGAAGATCAGGTGGCCCCTCTGCACGTAACAGAGGTAGGATTCATGCAGGAACGGCTCTGCGCCCGAAACGGCCACGACATAGTGGACAAGGTGTTCCGGCACGTACGCATGTCTATATATCAGGCCAAGCTGCTCTTTGGTAAGCATCCGTTCAGCAGCCGCTTTCTCCGAAGATCGTAGGTATAGTCGGCTCCAAGAGAAACTCCCGATTCGTTGGTGGGGGCGGGTTTCAAACCCGCCCTTCCGCAAAATCCATTGGAAAAAAACTTCCGGCAAACACCATAATGTATTATCCTATGTTCCCCGGGCACATTTCAAGTTAATTGCCTCTGCCGAGGCAACCCCCTCAGTTGCGGGCGGAGGAGGAGGCACACCTCCCGGCTTGCCGATTTGAACGCACATAGGTATGACTCATGATATCGGCTGATCAGGAGAGAGAGATCCTTCATCAGGCCTATGTGCCTGAGCATCTCGTCGGTTTGATGACTTTGGTGTCCGGCGCGGAACCTTTTCTGTACGAAGATTATTTCTGTTGCTGCAAGGGCGACTGGACAGTTTTCGTCGGGTATCCTTTGTCCCGCGACTTCTCCGTCGATCGGTTTGCAGATAGCCTCAAGGCCGTGCTCAAGCGATTTAGACCGTCACTGCTGGCGGTCATAGCTCCCGAACTACCTTCCCAGTTGCCCGGGCGTTGCAGGGAAAAGGGGACAGACCATTACTACACGTTGGATCTTCGCGGACCGGGGCCGAAACAAAGGCTGGAAAGAATAGCGGCCAGAGCGAGGGAAGTCCTCACCGTGGAACGGTCCTCAGTCGTGGGAAACGCTCACGCTGAACTGACCCGCGAGTTCTTGGAGAGGGCGTCTCCCCATCCGAGAGTGCGAGAGCTTTTTCTCAGAATGCCCCAATACGTGAGAGGATCGGACAAGGCTCTGGTACTGAACGCGTGGGATCACAACCGCGCCCTGGCCGCGTATTACGTCGTGGACCTATCCGCAGACGATTTCACCACGTACGTGGTCGGCTGCCATTCGCGGGAGAACTACGTTCAGGGTGCTTCAGACTTGTTGTTTTCCGAATTGGTTTGCGTCAGCAGGGAACTGGGCAAGAAATACATACATCTCGGATTGGGCGTGAACAAGGGAATTACCCAATTCAAGAAGAAATGGGGAGGGGCGCCTTCCCTAAGATACGAAATGTGCGAATTGCACATGAGCAGTCATTGGATACTGGACGCTATAATGACTTGCATCCGGCCGAAATAAGCCGTCGCGGAGGTTGTCTTGGCTCTTTTCCGAAAATCCCGGGAAAAGGAATTGAGAGCGGCCTGGACCGTGGAAAAGGACGGGGCGGAATCATTTCTCATCGGAACCGCGCACTTCTTTCCTTACAGTTTCAAGACATCGTTGGTCCGCCTTGTGCAAAAGGCGAATTGCGTGCTGTTCGAGGGACCTCTGGACGAAGAAAGTATGGCAAAGGTAAGACTGGCTGGATGCCTTGAACACGGAAGCGCGCAGCTTCTTGATCGGCTGGATGAACGCACGATCGCCCGTATCGCCGATGTGCTGACGCCCGCGGCCCCGAACCGGGACTCAGCGAGGTTGCTTGGCCTTCTGGCCGGAGGCCTGGCGAGCCCGGTTCACTCCGTGCTCAGGGACCTTAAACCGTGGCTGGCCTTCTTCACAGTATATTCCAGGTATGTCAAGAAGAGCGGTTGGGATTATTCCGTGGACATGGAAGCCTATCAGGTCGCGCAGGAAATGGGCAAAGAAATTGTGTTCCTGGAGACGATCCAGGAACAGATCGAGGTCCTGGAAAGCCTTCCCGAAGATCGTATCCTGGACTTTCTCATGCGAATTGCCCATTGGAAAGCATACATAAAGGACTTCGTGGAATGGTATCTACGGAGAGACATGGAAAGCCTGAAGGCGAATGACTACGGTTTTCCCACCAGGCATCCCAACGTGATCGAACGCCGGGACGAGATTCTTTTCCGTCGCTTGCTGCCGCACCTGGAACGAGCACCGGTGCTTGCGTGTCTTGGTGTGCCGCATGTCCCGGGAATATCAAGGATGTTTCGGGAAGCAGGCTTCAAGGTCCGGCCATACCATTTCTCGGTAATGACTTAGTGCTCCTTCGCATAAATACGGCGAGGCATTCGGAGCTGTCGCACCACGGGGGTAGCCTGGACGCTACCGCGTCGGGGCTACCCGCGTGTGGCACGATCTTGAACAAAACGGAGGTTATGCGACAGGCTCCTAGAATTTCTTTGCAGGGTCGGCAGTCCGACGAAGGTGAATCGGCTTATTGAACTGAGGATCCGGATTGGCGATACGCAAAACTTCCTCTATGGTCGTAACGCCATATAGCATCTTCCTGATCGCGTTTTCCCAGATAGTGCTGAATTTCTTCTTTTTCGCGGCCTCCTTGAGGGCCTTCATATCGGGTTGGTCGGTAATCAGCTTGCTGATATCCTCGTCTACAGCTACCACCTCATATACGCTCTCTCTGCCGTAGTAGCCCGTGTCCCGGCACTGGTGGCAGCCGACGGCTTTCTTAAGTCGAATCACTTCAGGGCCTTCGAAATTGAAACCTCGTTTGTTCAGTGACTTAAGGTTTATGTTGAAGGCCTCCTGGCATGAGGGGCATATCTTGCGGATCAGCCTCTGCGCCACCAATCCGACCAGAGTATTTGCCAGAAGAAAGCTCGGAACCCCCAGATCCAGCATTCGGCTGATTGCGCTCAGAGCGTCGTTGGTGTGTAGGGTGGACAGCACCAAATGTCCCGTGAGTGCAGCCTGCACGGCAAGTTGAGCAGTCTCGGCGTCCCTGATTTCGCCGATCATAATCACGTCGGGATCCTGCCGCATTACGTGGCGAAGGATGGGCCCAAAGGTCATTCTCTCCTTGGGATCATGCAACATGCTGATCGCGGGGTTCACCGCAATCTGGTTGAACCGCTCGAAGACCATCTCAATGGGGTCTTCGATGGTGGTTATGTTGATATCCGGCTTGGCCAAAACCTTCAGGGAGGAATAGAGCGTAGTAGTCTTGCCTGAACCGGTAGGGCCCGTCACCAGGACGATTCCGTGGGGGCGGCTGATGCATCCCTGGAATATCGTCAGATCATATGGGGTGAAGCCCAGAGCTTCCAAGTCCATGAACAGGAGGTCAGGGTCCTGGATGCGGCAAACCGTCTTCTCGCCGAATGCAGTAGGAACAGTGGAGACGCGGACCTCGATCTCCCTGTCTGAACTCCGAAGCTTGATTCTCCCGTCCTGGGGCCTCCGTTTTTCGGCAATGTCCAGAGCGGCCATTCCCTTGATTCGTGATGTGAAGGGCTGATGCAGAGGGCCCGGAATCCAATCCACGTCGTGAAGGACCCCGTCTATTCGCATTCGCAACAGGGTCTTGTTCCGTTTTGGTTCGATATGAATGTCGCTTGATCGCTGCGATATTGCTCGTCTGAAAGTGGCATCCACTGCAGTCCGTATGTTCTTGTCCGTGTGAGAGATATCTTCCAGGCTCTTTAGTTCGGAAAGCCTCTCCAGATCGGAAAGCTCGGCAAAGTACTTGACGTGCTTTTCTTGGGCCGCCTTTATGGATGACCGGAAGCCGTGAAATTCCAGAATGATCTTGGTGATATCGGCCTTGGAGGCTATCACCACGTCCAGGTCGCGGCCGCTCACCCTGGCGACGTCCTCGAGCACCTCTTCCTGGGAAGGGTCGTGAACTGCCACGCGAAGTTTGTCCTCTACCTCGGCAATCGGTATGAGCAGGTATCTGTCGGCAAACTTCTCCGGAAGGGTGCTCGTAACGAAATCAGGGTCCAGCTCCAACGGATCAAGTCTCATGAACCGAAGCCCCATGTGCTCGGCAAGGACCTTGATAATAGCTGATTCATCCAGCACCCCTCTCGGACCGGAGAACCTCATCTCCGCGATCACATCCACAGCCGTAGTCTGGTGGGCATGGGGAACCGAATCCTTTACCTGCCGGGCTCGATCCTGAGACAACCTATCCGTGATGTAGAGTTCGGCCTCCTGCAGCCGAACCAATCCCACATCGTCCAGCAAACCTTGGGCATACAGTATTTCACCGATCTGGCTAATGTCGTTGTAGATTTCCAAGATAGTCTACCGAAAATAACATCGTAAGCCGAGCCATGGGCCTTGCAGGAGAGCACGACCTAACGAGCAATCCCGCTGTTCTTGGCCTGCCGAAGTCAAATGACTTGCCCCGCGAACCTGTCTACGCTCCCCAGTTTTACCCCATACGACGAAGCTGTCAAGATCGGCGGGTTTGGCTCGCGTACCGCGATGCCCGGAGGAAGAGATAAGCCTCCGCGTCCAACCCCTTGGAATCAACGCCGGCTCGGCCCTCCCCCAGGTCATCCGAGGCGGCGCCACGGAGAACAGTGATCGGGATTTCGATGCCTTGTTGTGGCCTTTTGGCTGTGCGCACTGAAACGGGACTGCGTACGGCACATTGCTCGGCGATGTTATAATCGGGGGTATTGGTCGTTATGCAAAAAGCCGGCTGTTGAGAGGGCACAACCCTCCCTAACGGGGCTCCCTACCGCCTTGGCCGAATCTCAACTACCGATTTTACAGCGGCGCCGGCTCGGCAAATGACCGAACCGGGCGAGCGAGTACGAAAGGCCCACCTGCAGATCAATTCGCAGTTCTCTCCACATTTCCCACTCCGTCATGTCCGCTTCCTGCGTACCACTCTTGGCGAGCACCAGCGGGCGGGCATTTCCGAATCGCTCTACTATTCCCCCTGATCCGCCCTTTCTCGAAGATCCTTGCCGGTCTTGAAGAACGGCAGTCTCTTGGCTTGCACCTCAATCTGCGCGCCGGTTTTGGGGTTTCTTCCGGTATAGCCCCTGTATTCCTTCACCATGAAAGAGCCGAATCACCGGATTTCAATCCGATCGCCTCTCACCACGGCGTCCGTCATAGTGCCGAAAAACGGATTGACAATTTCTTCGGCCTTGCGTTGGGTAAGCTCCATCCCCTGGGCCGGCGCCGAAATCAGATCTGACTTGTTCATGAAATGGTCACCGGCAAAAAGCTACTTGGCCTTCTTCACTGCTTCCCGCAGTGCTCTTGACGGGCTGAAGCGCGGAACCTTTCCGGCCGGGATCTTGATCTTCTCTCTGGTCTGAGGATTAACGCCCGTCCTGGGCTTCTTCTTGACAACCTTGAACGTCCCCAGGTCGGAAATCCTTATGCTTCCGTCCTTCATCTTGAGGGAGTCATGAATGGCCGCGATGATGGCGCCAAGGGCATGTCCTGCGGCTTTCTTTGTGATATTGGCCTCTTGGGCCATTCTCTCCACCAGTTCAGCTTTCGTCATGATCTACCTCCACTAAAAACGAAACAGGTTCAATGAGTTGAAATGAGATCAAAGGATTGCACTATGTTACAGATACCGAATTGATTTGTCAAGGGAAATTCACGACCCCGGCAAAAAACAGGCCAATCTCTCAATCCCTGACTGGCAGGCGGCAATTCGATGATCCTTCCGGTGAGGCCGGCCTTGGCATGCAAAGACTGCGGTTTGTCCTTGACAATTGTCGTGCGGTGGACTAAGCGGACTCTGACGCGGTTGGAAACGTGAGGTATTGTCTAATGAACGAGCCTACGCTCTTGCAACATCTTGAGGAAATTGCCGATCGGCTAGGCGTGGAACTGAGGTACGAGAACCTCGGGCAAGTGGGGATACGGACGGAGGGGGGCCTGTGCCGGGTGTGCGGAAAACCGATGATACTGATTAACAGGAAGGAGAGCCCGCGCCGGAAGATCATGATCCTGGCCAGGTCCCTGAGAAAACTCAATCTTGAGAACGTTTTCATACCCCCGGCAGTGAGAACGGTGATTGAAGCCCAGAGCAACTGACAGGAAGAGTCGTTGGTCGGGCACGCACGGGCCAAAAGAGAAGGGCGGCTCAGGACGAGACCTTAACCGCCCTTGGGGTCGATTCAATTGCGGGCAGACCCACCATGCGCAGGCAACGCCTGCCGTATCTAATCTTCTTCTCTGTGCTGCTTTCCCGCGCCCTTCAATCCGATCAGGGTGGTGCTGCCGCTGGACCAATATTCAAGAAGTCCCTCGCCAACCATCTTGTTGACGAGATTCTTCACGTCGCGGGGCTTCATGTCCGGCACAATCTTGTAAAAATCTTTCAGATAGAATTTCGTCTTCGCCCCGGATTTGCCGCCCAAAGTATCCAGTATTGCCTTCTTGGCTTCTTCGTCTGTCATGGAAAGCTCCTTTGGTTGACTACAGCCTAGAACTTGAACTGCGTCGACTGCCTCCAGGTAGTGTACGCGAATCTGTAGTCATCAATCAAGTGATGGGTGAAAGGAATGCCGGTTTTCTCGAAGAATCTTTCCCAACCGATCCTTGCTGCCCATTCGCCGATTCGCTCGTACTTCTTAGCGTCGCTTGCATAGACAGTAAGAATGTTCTTCACGGCCTTCACCGTGGTTTCCCAACGCGGGGGCTCATTGGGGATGAACGGGATGACGACCTTGGAGAACTTGGGTTTGGAGATCCTGTTTGAGATCTTTCCGCCAACCAGAATTGCTACGCCGCTGCCCACCTCGTCAGCCAAAGGCATTGCTCCACACATGGTGAAGCAGTTGCCGCAGAACATGCAGCGCTCGTGGTTGATCTCAAGGGTCTTCAGACCTTCTGCGGTCTTGGCGGGCTTGATGGCTGCGGTGGGGCACGCTGCGATTGCCAGGGGCAGCTCGCAGAGCTTGTCGATCCATTCGTGGTCGACCATGGGAGGTTTGCGGTGTATTCCCAGGATGGCTATGTCCGAGCAGTGCACTGCACCGCACATGTTGAGACAGCATGCCAGAGAAACTCGTACCTGAGCCGGAAGACGCATTTGGCCAAAGTCCTCGAAAATGCCGTCCATTACTGACTTAACCACACCCGATGCGTCGATGGCGGGCGTGTGGCAATGTATCCAGCCTTGAGTGTGAACGATGTTGGTTACGCATGCGCCGGTTCCGCCTATGGGGAACTTGTTCGACCCGCCAGAGAACTTGCGGTTCTTGAGGTCGTCCATCAGCGGCTTGACCTTGTGCTTGGCGTCCACCATGAACTCGATGTTGTTCCTGGTGGTGAATCTCAAATAGCCATCGCAATGCTTGTCCGCTATTTCGCATATTTCCCGGATGTGCTCGATGCTCATGAGTCGGCAGCCGCCCACGCGCACCGTGTACACTTCATCGCCGCTCTCTGCCACGTGCACCAAAACGCCGGGCTCGATGATTTCATGGTAAACCCATTTGCCGCGGTTTTTCTCGATTACCGGGGGGTAGAACTCCTTGTAATACCTTGGGCCTATATCGGTAATTCTATCCTTGAGAGGATCACTCGGATCATAAGGCATGACTGCAACCTCCTGCTACCTCTGGTGTTTCGCTCTGAAATCTTTGATATCGCGCGTCCAACCGCCTTCAACTTCCTCTTCTTTCCAGAAGATATAGGGGTTGGATCTCGGTTCGGAGACCATTCTGGGATCCGGACTCAGCTCCATTATCTCAAGGAATTTCTGGAAGCTCTCACGTTGAATCAACTCGCCCAGACGCTCACGGTTCTTGCCTTCCTCCATCCACCAATCCCAGACCTTGTTGACAAGCTCTTTCAACTCCTCGAAAGGCGGTTCCATTCGGATAAACGGGATTGTAAGGGTGGAAAGTTGCGCTCCCTCGAGAATCGGGGCTTTGGCGCCGAAAAGGATGGATGCGCCGGTTTCCGTGCCCGGTCTGAGTGCCCGAGGCATAACGTTGAGGCAGTGCATGCAGCGCGTGCACTCCCTGTTGTTAATCTTCAGGGTGCTGCCGTCCCAGCTCATGCAGCCGGTGGGGCAGAGGCGGACGACTTCCTCCACGATGTCGAATTTGCCCCAGTCCTTGCCTGCATGGGCGCCTCCGTTGGGTTTGATTTCGCCGCCCACGTATGCCTTGACCGCTGCCTGATCGATCCGAATGTCATCCTTCCAGGTCCCGATCACCGACATGTCAGCTCGGGCAATCGCAGCCACGCAGCCGTTGGGACAGCCGTCGAACTTGAACTTGAACTTGTAGGGGAACGCAGGCCTGTGAAGCTCATCCTGGTATTCCATAGTCAACTCGTGGCAAGCTTCCTCCGTATCGTAGCAGGCCCACTCGCACCTCGCCAAGCCCACGCAGCAGCTCGGAGTCCGCAGGTTCGACCCCGACCCGCCCAGATCCTGGTTGAGTTCATGCGTCATATCGTAGAATACTCTCTCCAGGTTGTCCGTGGTAGTGCCCAGGAAGATGATGTCGCCGGTTGAGCCGTGCATGTTGGTCAGACCGCTGCCGTACCTCTCCCACAGGTTGCACAGGTCTCTGAGGAATTTGGTCGAATAAAACTTGCTGGCAGGCTGATTCACGCGCATCGTGTGAAAATGAGCGACTCCGGGGAACTTCTCCGGCTGATCGCAGTATCTACCGATGACGCCGCCGCCGTATCCGAAAACCCCGACGATGCCGCCATGCTTCCAGTGGGTAACCTTGTCCTTGTAGGACAGCTCCATCACTCCCAGCAAGTCGTCGGGAGCGTCTTTCAACGCTTGCTTGCCTTTTTCTGCCTGCTGCTTGATATCCGAAACGAAGCTGGGCCACGGGCCCTTTTCCAGCTCATCAAGCATAGGGGTTTTGTGTTTACCCATTAACGCTTCCTCCTCTCTTTTTCAGTGCATATCTCGCACCATTGATGTGCTCTTGGGGTGGACCGAGTCCAAGAAACCAAAAACCCCCTTAAGCAAAGACCTCACCTTTTGGTCTTTCCCTGGGAGCCATTGTGCCGATTTACCGGATGGGTTAAACGAACGAGAACAGTTCAGACCACCCAAACAGAAATTCCAAAGATCCTAATGCAAAGTCAGCGTTCAAGTCAAGAAAAAACAACTCCGCGTATTTACGTCGAATACGAACCGAACTCAAGGCATAACTCCTCGGAATTCCCAAGAAGCTCAAACGGACGCGTACCGGAGTGCCTCCCCCCGCCCTGAACGCACGGACAAGTCGGATATGTGGCTTGAATTTTGGATCATCCCATCTTGAAACAACAACAAGAAATGGAACGCGGTCATTCCTTTCAACGCTCGGTTGGCTAAGAACCGCGTTCCCATTGCTTTCCTGTTTGCCTGGCTGCGACGGTTCGCTTCCTCCGCTTCCCACCGGCAGCGGAATCTCAGAGCGATCAGCCAGGCTTCGCTCAACGTCAGAAAGTCTTGGCTCGAAGATCCTTGCCGGCCAATGGATTGAACAGTTTCATGATCGCCACCTTCATCACGTCCAGACTCTTCATTTGGGCTATGATGCCCATCAGTGTTTTCTCGGCCGCTTC
>DYLG01000064.1 GCA_020722215.1 Desulfomonile tiedjei | reverse complement strand
TGTCTTGTAGAAAGCGATCCACACTTCCTATCGCAAAGGAGAGTCATCATGAATCTGAGGGCAAAGTCGTTGTTCGTGGCGGCGACCTTGATGGTCTTTTTAGTCATGGGGCTTTCGTCGGCTCTGGCGCAGAAGCCTATAGTTCTTGGCTGTCCTCTTTCGACGGCGTTCCTGTATGGGTGGGATGCCGAGAAAGCAATCAAGCTTGCTGTGGAAGAAATCAACGCGGCGGGCGGGGTGAAAGTGGGAAACGAGAAGCGTCCCTTTGCCGTGGATGTGATCGATACTCGGGACCTGGAACCGGGTGTGCCGGTGAGCGACGCATTGCTGGCAGTCGAGAAACTGATCCTTGAGAAGAAGGTAAATTTCATAGTGGGTGGTCCGGTGCGCTCTGAGGCAGCCCTTGCGGCAATGCCGTTGCTGTCGAAGCACAAGATGGTTTCCATACTATCAACCGGGGTGCTCTCGCCGGCGTATCATGCAGAGGTGGAGAAGAACCCCGACAAGTACAAGTACTGCTTCCGGATCTCCGGTGAGGCCACGTGGATGGTCAAAGGTGAGATAGTTCCCTGCCTCGTGGATATCGGCAAGCGCTTCAACCTGAACCGTCTGTTCATCATGGTCCAGGATGTGGCTCACGCTCGCAAGGGTGGGGAAATACTTAAGGCGGTCATGAGCAAGCAAGGTTGGAACGTTCTGGGCGACCCCGTGGTGTTCCCCACAGGGGCTACGGACTTCTCCATTGCCCTTCTGGACGCCAAGAAACAGAACGCTCAGGTGATCATCATCTGGATGGACATGCCCGAGACGGCGATTCTCCTCAAGCAATGGTACGATAACAAGGTTCCCGCGCTGCCTTTCGGAGTGATCATCGCCGCAGCAGAGCAACCGGGCTTCTGGGATGCGACTGAGCACAAGGGCGAGTTCTGCCTGGCAAATGTGGTCAATGCGGGTAACGCCCCGTGCGAGGCCACCCCTTGGACCATGAAATTCGTTGATGCGTATAAGAAGAAGTACGGCGTTGAACCCGAAGGATATGGGACATCCTCCAGCTACATGGCCGTGTACGTTCTCAAAGACGCCATTGAGCGCGCCGGCGGTCTCGATGCCGACAAGGTTGTCGAAGCCTTGAAAAAGACCGATATGGTGGGTGTGTACGGCCGTATTCGTTTCAATCCCAAAAACAATCAGATCGTCCCGAGCGTTGATCCGAACGAAGGAGCGGTTGGGACCATATTCCAATGGCAGGCAGGGAAAAGGGTGGTGGTGTTTCCGCCGAAGATCGCCGTGGGCCAGATTCTGCTTCCGCCCTGGATGAAATCCGGCACGGGAGCAAAGTAGCTTCGTCATGGCCAGGCCGGTCCCTCCTCTGAGACAAGCCTGACCCTTGGGATTGAGGGGCGCGGCATACCGTGCCCCTTTCAGGAAGCCATGGACCGGCCCGGTCCCTTCCGGTCGATCGATGTGCCTTCGCTGCCGGGCACGCAGTTATAGAGGCTGCTTTATGGATATCGTCATTTACGGTATGGTAACAAGCTGCTCATTGGCGCTTATGGCGCTCGGGTTCACTCTGGTCTATGGAGTGAGCCGCCTGCCGAACTTCGCGCACGGCGCTCTGTACGTGCTCACCGGTTACCTGGCGTGGCTGCTGCTGAAACGCGTAGGACTACCCTATCCCGTGGCAATGATTCTTTCTCTTGTTGTCACCGGAATCATAGGAGCAGCCATGTACCATTTTGTCCTGGCACGAATCCGGGGAATGCCCATTTCGGAGATAATCGCCTCTTACGCGATCGGCCTTGCCATCCTGGAGGGGATGCGCTGGTTCGGACTGAGGGGCGGCACCTTCAGACTTCCTCCGTTTGTTGATGGCGCCACGGAACTGCTTGGCGTTTCGGTGGACTTCCAGCGGCTCATTGTGGTTGGGTTGGGAGTAGTTATGGTGGGGCTGCTCTGGCTGTTCGTATCGAAGACCAAACTGGGTCTTGCTCTCAAAGGCATGGCCCAGGACGAACGAGCTGCAATGACCCTGGGGATAGACTCCGACACCATGGCAGTGGTGGCCATGGCCCTTGGCTCGATGCTGGCCGGCGCTGCGGCGCTGGTTTTGTTGCCTCTCGGCAGTATAGTGGTGGAAGCGGGATACCACGTCTTGATCATGGCGGTTGCAGTCTGCATCGTCGGAGGGTTGGGAAGCTGGAACGGAGCCATTCTGGCTGCGTTCATCATAGGCTTTGCCCAGATCCTGACCTGGAAATATTTCGGAGCCCACTACCAAGTTGTGGTTGCCCTGTTGGCGATAATCGTGACCCTGATTGTCCGTCCCAGCGGGTTGTTCGGCCGTCAAAAGGAATTGGAAGAGAGGGTCTGAAAGTGGCCAATCAGAAAAAGGACCACCGCAAGGAACGGCTTGATCGTGGAATCAAGGTCCGGACTGACGGGGTTTATGCAATATCCCACTGGACCGAAATGACCTACCTGCTAGCCCCCCGTGCTCTGCTGATCGGTGGGCTTCTGGCAGCACCGCTGATTCTTTCGTATTTTCCGTACTGGCAACGCGTGTTGTCGATCATATGCATCTACGCGCTCCTCGCTATCGGCTTCGATTTCCTGGCCAATTATGTGGGCCTGGTGTCGCTGGGAGGCGGCTTCTACGTTGGAGTGGGAGCTTACTGCGCCGCTCTTCTGAACAGCCACTTGGGCCTGCCTCCCATTGTAACGGTTCCCTTGGCCACCTTGATCGGGGGAATTATCTGCACCATCCTGTTCTTGCCATGTCTTCCGTTAAGAGGAGTCTACTTCGCGATTGTGAGCCTTATGTTTCCACTTCTGGCTGCTCGAATCATCGAAGCCCTGAACATCTTCGGCGGCACCGACGGGATCATGGGATTGGACGGGTTCTCCAGCGGTTGGGTTGAGCAGTACGTGCTGGTGTGCGCATTACTGGTATCCCTGTTCGTCTTGAGGAGGCTGGTGATAGAAGATGTGGGGCTGGTCTTCCGTGGAGTGAAGGACAACGACCAGGCTGTTAAAGCGTCAGCCATAAACATAACGACGTACAAGGGAATAGCAGTGTTCATAAGCTCAGCTCTGGGCTGTCTGGGCGGCGCCACTCTCGCTCACATCTACAACTGGGCCGGCCTCTCCCAGTTCGGCCTTGATTACTCCATCATTCCCATAGCAGCCACGGTGGTTGGGGGCGGCGGGACCCTTGTGGGCCCTGTAATCGGTTGTATTCTCCTGGTGTGGCTGTCCGAAGAGCTGCGCGATCTCGGAACTCTCCGAATAGCCGTGTACGCGCTTGTCCTCACAGCGTTCATCGTGTTCAAGAGCGAAGGCATAATGAACTTTGCCACCAGGAAGTATCAGCAGTTCGAGCGGTGGGTCCACATTTAAGCGGTTCCAGGACAAGATTATTGCAATCCGCTCAAACCCGGCAGTCGAAGTACCGGCGAGATCAAGGCGAAACGCAATGAACAACAAACCCCTTCTCAAGGTCGAGAACGTCAGCAAGGCCTTCGGTGGAGTCCTGGCCCTCTCCGGAGTAAGCCTCGAAGTCCATCACGGTGACATTCTGGGAATAATCGGACCTAACGGGTCGGGCAAGACCACTCTGGTGAACGCGATCACCGGGTTCATACGATCAGACCGAGGCACGGTGCTGTTCAAGGATCGCAACATCACCAACTGGCCGCCTCACAAGATTGCCGACCTCGGACTCACCCGAACGTTTCAGGTCATGCGGCCCTACTACAGCCTGCCCGCGTTCAAGAACCTCATTGTTCCGCTGTTCTCCGGCAGGGCCAGGCGAAGCGGCGGATGGCGCGGCGGCGGAAAGCTGGGCAGCCGTGACACCGTTGCTATTGATATCCTTGAGGAGATCGGTTTCGAGCGCGATTCCTATGTGCCGTACAAGCCCGCGTCTTCCCTGCCCACGGGATATCTCAAGCGCCTGGAACTGGCCCGCTGCCTGGCCCTGCGGCCTGAACTGGTGATATGCGACGAGGTGTTCTCGGGTCTGAGCATGAGCGAGATGGCAAGCATGGTACCTCTCATGGAGAAGCTCCGGATGGAGGGAATCACGCTCATCATGGTAGAGCATCGTTTGCGTGAGCTGTTCCGGATTGCAAACCGGCTAATAGTGCTCAACTTCGGCCTCAAGATCGGTGAAGGCACATCAGAGGAAGTAATGGACAGCAAGGAGGTCAAGGAAGCCTATTTCGGATCCGAGGAGGAGGTCTTCAGCTATGTTTGAGGCCAGGCAACTCATGCTGTTCTACGAGAATATGCTCGCCCTGAACAATGTTAGTCTTCAATGTGAAGCCGACCGGATTGTGGGCGTCTTCGGAGCCAACAGCGCGGGTAAGTCCACCTTGATGTACACTCTGTCCGGGATCATGGAGGATATCCAGAAAAAGGAGCAGATGGCCGGCGGGGAACGGATCACCATTCGAGGTGAAATCATATTCCAGGGCAGGGACGTCACGCATCTCAAACCATCGTTGAGAGCCAGGGCCGGCATTATTCTATGTCCTGAGCGACGCCGCATCTTTCCGGAATGCACGGTTGTCGAGAACCTCATGATTGGCGGATATCTGGCAAATTCATCCCAGACCGAGGAAACACTGGGCTACGTCTTCAACCTTTTTCCAGCCTTGACGAGAATCTCGAAGCGTCTGGGAGGGTTTCTCAGTGGCGGCGAACAACAGATGCTCGCTATCGGCAGATCCCTAATGGCTCAACCGAGACTGCTACTGCTGGACGAGCCCTTGCTCGGCTTGAGTCCCATGATCCAATACATGCTCGCCAAGTCCATCAAGGAAATTCGGAACCAGCGAGGCGCCGCGATAATAGTTGCCGAACAATACGCCCGGCCCATCATGCCTATTATAGACTATGGGTACATTCTGGAAAACGGCGCGGCGGTGGTTGACGGCACCAACAAAGAACTCATGGACAATCCGGACGTGAAGTCCGCCTATTTCGGACAATAGCGGAGACAGCCGCCATGGAGAGCGAATTCACTTTCACCCGATTTGATCAAGCTTGCGAGAGATTTCCGAATAACACGGCCATTGTGTTCCTTGGAGACAAGTTCTCCTTCAAGAAATTGAGAAACATGGTCCATCGCTTCGCCGCCGGATTGGCGCAAATGGGGGTGAAAAAGGGAGACCGTGTGGTGATCTATCTGAGCAATTGCGTACAACTGGTCGTCACGTTTCTTGCCACTCAGAAAATCGGCGCTGTGGCCGTACTGGTTTCCCCCATCTACACATCCCACGAACTGGAATACATGATCAACGACTCAGGCGCAACAACCGTGGTCTGCCACGACACGAACTTCGGTTACGTGCGGGAAATTCTGCCAAACACAGGCTTGAAAAACGTCATCGTGAGCAATCTGCTGGATCTTGTGTCGTGGCCGAAGCGACTTGTGGCAACCCTCTTAGACAAGGTCCCCCACGGCAAGGTGCGCAAAGGGGTCGAAACTCACTCATTTGCCAGCGTTCTCAAAGCCCCGGCTATTCCACCGAAGGTCGATATCGATCCCATAGCCGACCTTTCCTATATCCTTTATACCGGCGGAACAACCGGCTTCCCCAAAGGAGTGCCCGGCAATCACTGGGGACATACGTCCTACGTCAACGACATCACTGATCACGTTTTCGCGGGCCACGTGAAAACCGGCGGAGACGCATACATAGCGGTCAATCCTCTGTTCCACATTATGGCCCTCGGGCTGTTCATGGGCCTGGGGCTCAATCTCGGCAACACCACCGTCTTGATGCCCGTTCCCCAGGTCGACGCCATACTGATGGCCATTCAGCGGTATCAAGTCCGTTGGATGCTCGGCGTTCCAGCGTTGTACCGTATGATTCTGGAGAATGACCGTCAGGAAATGTATGACCTGGGATCCCTCAAGTACTGCTATTGCGGCGGAGACGTACTCCCAAGGGAAGTGCTTCAGCGATGGAAAGATCGTGTGGGCGCCCCGATTTACCAGGTCTATGGGTCCACTGAAGCCGGACACGTTACCTATTCGCGGCTGGACGCGGGTGATCCGCCTCCCATGTCCATCGGGGTTCCCCTTCCCTCTCGGCGAACCAGAATCGTGGATCCCGACACCATGGAACCGGTGCCCCATGGAGAAGTGGGCGAACTCATCGTCACCTCCGCTCATTCCATCAAGGAGTACCTCAATAAGCCCGAAGAATCAGAATTGTCATTCGTCAGTCTGGAGGGCGAAAAGTACTACCGCACCAGCGACTACGTACGCGAGGGAGACGACGGCCAAATCTTTTACGTCGAGCGTTCCGCGGACATTCTCAAACACAAGGGATACCGGGTCTCCGCGTCCGAAGTGGAGGCTGTACTGCAAGATCATCCCGTAGTGGTGGGCGCGTGCGTCGTTGGAGTGCCGGACCCGAAGGTCGGCGAACGTGTGAAAGCCATTGTGGTCCTCAAGGACGACGCAAAAGGCGTCGGAGCCACCGAACTGATCAAGTTCTGCTCCGAGCGTCTTGCCAAGTACAAGGTGCCCGCGTATATCGAATTCAGGGACATGTTGCCCAAATCGAAAGTCGGAAAGCTCCTTCGACGGGAGATACGCGACGAAGAGCGCCGAAGACTGGAGAAAGAGAAGAAGAGCCGCAGTGCATAGGCGTCATCCCGGGCCCCCGGGAACTCCGCCGTTGGCCAAGCCATGCTCTATTGCCGAAATACGGCCCCCTATCCGCAGCCGGCGGCCCGCGACGTCCGACACCCGACATCTTGCCGGTCATTCAACAGAGGACCGGAAGGGACGTCGATCCTACCGCAGTCGCGTAGGATACGGTAACCGTGGGAACCGCATCGTGCGAGGTCTTTTCTCGACCGATGCGCTTCGCGTAGCTCACCTCGTCCTACCCCAATACGTCACCGTATTCTTGCCATGCACTACTAAGAGCCTGTCGCCAAACAAACGATGCAAACGGTTGCCGAACCGACGGTACGGGCAGACCTGCGTGTCTGCCCCAAAAGTAGTCCGGTACGGCCGAAGAGGGTGGACACATAGGTCCGCCCCTGCCATGAATGCCCACCTTATTTCCTGTCAATCCCTAAGAGCCCGCAGCGAAATTAACTATTCCAGGTTCTTTGTGCTTGACATGCGTGTGCGGGGCCAGTTGAAGTGGGGGCGACCGGCCGATAGCTCCTACAATGCGACTGCACGGCTCAATGGACACCGGGGTTATTTTGCGGCCGGCCCTACGGTTGGAAGAAAAATGCTTGACACGGCTAGCCGACCGGTCTACTATACCTACAAGGGCTTCTCCCCGGGTCCAACACATAATCGGTTAACTCCCGATGGGAGTCGCAGACGTCCGCGTCCGCCCCCGCTAACGGCAGCCAAGGCGGAAGGCTCGCACTCATGGGGCCGCCCTTAACCCGGAATGCTGGGCCTATTTCGGAACAACCTCAGCTTCACAGGGTATCCGCACTCATGACTAAGACCTCCACAAGACAGAGAATCATCGAAGAAGGAGCCAGAATCGTCCATTTGAAAGGATTCAACAACACGGGCATCCAGGAGGTCCTTGACGCGGCCGGGGTTCCCAAGGGATCGTTCTACTTCTATTTCCGGAACAAACAGGAGTTCGGCCTCGCGCTCGTGGACTACTACATGGGACATATGCTTGGCTGGATGGTCCGGCATCTCCACTCACCAGCGCCTCTCCCCTTGGCAAGGCTCAGGGGCTTTTTCCAGGCTGTCCGGGACGCGTTTGACAGGGGAGAACTGAAGGGCGGTTGCCCCATAGGTAATCTGGCGCAGGAGATGGGCGACCTGAGCCCCGAGTTCCAGGCAAGACTGAAGGAAGCCTTTGAGCAAATGAAAACAATGATCGGTCAATGCATCGAGGAAGCACAGCAGCAGGGCGAAGTCGGAGCTTCGCTGGACCCGTACGATACTGCGGACTTCATTGTTAATAGTTGGGAGGGTGCGCTGTTGCGAATGAAGACCGCGGGCGACACAAGACCTCTGCAGCTTTTTGAAAAGATGGTTTTCTCGAATGTGCTGAGGACGTGATTTTTTTGGCCGGTTTCTAGTAGACCGGTCTAATTCTTGAACCTGCGGCAGCCTAGCGAGGTCTCAATAGGCCCCGCACACAAACTCGACCTACAAAAGGAGGTAGGACATGGAACAGGCTCACGCCGCTGATTTCATTAGAAATACCCTTCGGTTAAAGACTTTTCCTCTGGCGGTGAAATTCCTCAAGGACCCCGCAGGTTTTCCCGAAAAAATCCAAAGGCCTTCGGTAACACTCGGGAAAAGGATCACAATTTGTCAGGCGGTCACCATGGCACGGGTGTACGGCTGGACCTTGGGCCTCACGAGAGATGACCTCATATGCGTGCCGGCAATGATCGCGTTCGGATTCACCAGGGCCCAGGATCAGCCCAAGACACTCGGGAAGCTATTTTGCCAGGTGGGCTTTGCCTGGACCGAACCAGGCGCGCAGACCGAGACCGCCTCCATGGCCTTTCTGGAGAGCGGTGAATTCCCGGCCATTCTGATCGCCCCGCTGGCCAAGGCGCCGTTCCAAGCCGATACGGTGGCCTTCTACGGAAATGCGGCCCAGGTGATGCGGATGATTCAGGCCTGGACCTACCATGAAGGCTTGCGCGTCGCGGGAAATTTCGGAGGAAAGGTGGAATGTACCGAGTACCTTGTCGCTCCGTTCAAGCAAGGAAAGCCCATGGTTGCCATTCCGGGAATGGGAGACCGCATCTTCTCAATGACCCAGGACGATGAGCTGGTGTTCGCCGCACCAGGAAAGGCTTTGGACAGCCTGGTTCAAGGTCTTGAAGAGGCGGGGAAGAAGATAGGCGCGCGCTATCCGATCACGGTGTACCAGAACTTCCAGCCGGAATTCCCAAAGCCTTACAAGGACCTTGCGAAGGAACTGAAGGCATTCGACAGTTAGCCGGCGAGCGTGCCTCGGCATGGCAATAATTTTCCGTTATCCGATGAATCGTTTCTCGATTCTGTGCATCAATATAGGAACGGAAGACCAATGGCATTGATCAAGATTACCCCCACCGGAAGAGGCCGAAGGGAAGCTCAAAGAGCTGTACGAAACCGCTGAGCAGTTCTTCGGCAGAGTTCCCAACAACGTGAGGATGCTTGGTGTGAGTCCTGCCATTCTTGAGAATCAGCTCGAAATGGCCTAGTACTTCATGGGCCATCCCACCATCAGCATGGCTCTGCAGGCATCCATTCGGATGCTCTGTTCCCAGGCGACTAACTCATCGTACTGTCATGGGCTCAACACAGGGCTTCTGGCCAAGCTCGGGATCAAGCCCGAACAGATCGAGGCGATGAAAGCCGATCCTTCCAACGCGCCTCTGAACCCGAAGGAAAAAGATTTGTTGAAATTCGTTCTAAAGGCCACCATGGGCCCGCACGGCGTCGCGGCCGAAGATATCGACAAGCTCAAGGCAATCGGATGGAGCGAGAGAGGCATCTTTGATGCGACGGCCCATGGCGCTCGAATGAAAGCCACGAACATCCTTTTTGACACGTTCAAAGTGGAGTGCGATTATTGACAACTCGGCTCCGAGCCCCGCGCACTGTGCTGGGGTCGGCCCAGACAGGATCACGTCTGGAGGCGATGCGATCAGGCGCGCCTCCCAGACTACCGGCGGATACCGGCAACCCGTGCGCTGTGCGGATTGACACTGCCGCGCAGCGCACAATACGTCTTGGGCGGAGGTCAGAGATGGAATACATTCTGCACAGATATCCGTTCCGTTGCGTGTTGAGCCTTGAGCCGATCATGGAGTTTTGGGACCGGAGCGGCGGCTCTTCCAATGGGGGAAGATCCGGCATGCCCAAGGCGCTAAGACAGCGTCTTGCCAAGGCTCCGAACTGGCGAGGCCTATCGAGGACCTTTCGGTAATCGAAGCGCATCCTAAGCTTGTGCGCGACCTCATGAGCGTTGCATTTCCCGAGGCGCTATGGGAGAGCGATGCGTTTGCCGGAGTGGCGCCTTTCTCCCTCACCCCATTTCTGGCGTCCGATCTGTTTCGGAAGCTTCTGCCCAATGCCGACGGATCCTATCGGGGACGGCCTTCCCCTGAGGGCGAAGCCAAGATCCGGGCGTGTCATGCGGGCGTACTTCCTAATCCTGAGCAGGCTTTACGGGATTGTCGAGGGACTTGATCATCCCATCGTCCGGATAGTGCCCGACCTTGAGACGGAACTGGATCGCTATTTCAGGATGAAACCTGATTTCCGCTTTGTTAGAGTGCGCCGGTTGGGCGCTCTGGAGCAACTGTCCGACCAGGACCGGTCCGGGATACTGGAACATCTCACCGAACCGGAAATCTTGAGGGAGATTCTTCCTCCTGAGCAATTCGAGTTGAGCGGCTTCACCATGATCCAGGCCGTGGACGTGACTCAATCGGAGGTGATCTCTTCCCTGCAAAGCGACCTCATCGACAGGGAGTCCATGTTCTGCCAGGAAGGGTTCATGCGACTCCGGAGAAACCTGAGAACGCTCTTCGGCAAACCCGGAATGATGGCGGGCACAGCAGCCATTCAGGGTGACCAGGTGCTTCTCATGCAGAAGGGGTGTGACATGGTCCACAGTTGCTGAGCGAGCAAAGCGGCAAGAGTAGTGATAAGGAAAAACAGCGTAGGATTCTTGTATCCTGCCGATCTCGGCATTTGCGAAAAGAAATCCTCCGTTGAGAGCAACACCGACTTGACCGTGGACTTGAATCCCTTCCACAAACCGATCGTCGAGGTATCTTCCCACGGACAATAGTCTTCGGGCTTCCGATGTTCTTCGTTACGCATTTCATCTTGTCGGTTCAGATCCTCTTCCACAATGCACGCCCTCATGTGTCGTTTCATCCGGCAGCCGTGCCTACTTGATCGCCCCCTGACCAAACGAATGGCAGCGCTGTGGTCCGCCTCAATCACTTCATGCGCATACAGGCTACGTCTCGACTGTAGTCCGAACTCTCCCATGTGGTCAAATCAATTCCCGGCCCAAAAGCGCATATGTATTAGCGTCGTTGCCATCGTCCCTGCTCCCGCTTGTTGCGCTCTGTTGACTCTTCAGAGCTGGTCTGCCTTCTTGCCTTTTTGTTCGGGATAAACCAAACTGTAAATGCCGCCTCATCGCTTGTTACAATGACTGCGCTGCGAGCCATTACCGGTCTGCGGCGCCGTTGCGAGGGGACTTGCCGCACTGGTTCCGCTCGGATTCGCTCTTTTCGGACAAAGGAGCTCTTGAATGATCTTTCTCGTCCTCACGCTCTGCGTTACGATTTTTGTTTCCTTTATATGCTCGTTGTTCGAGGCCACTCTGTTTTCCACCAACGTTGCTGCCGTAGAGAATGAAAGGACAAAAGGAAACCGGCCTCATCTCGCTGAGCGTTTTCTCTTTCTGAAGAAGAATATCGCCGTGCCGATTGCCTCCATTCTCATACTCAACACAATCGCCCATACGGGGGGCGCAACCTTGTCAGGTATGTTCGCCGCGGAGCAGTTTGGCCCGTCGTTCGTTCCCCTTTTTTCAATAGTGTTCTCTCTGGTGATATTGTTCTTCACCGAGCTAATGCCCAAGACCTTGGGCGTAGCTTACTGGAGACAATTGTGGCCAATGATCGTATGGCCGCTCACGGCATTCAACTACGCCCTGTACCCGGCCATTGTTCTGACTCAGAAATTCACCGGCCTCTTCATCAGGGGGAAGAAGATGCCCAGCGTGACCGAGGAAGAGCTTCTGGCAATGGTCCGCATTGGAGCCAAAGAGAGAGAGATCAGTGAGCGTGAAAGCCGTTTGGTTCACAACATTATCGCGTTAGAAGACAAACCCATCAGGGAGATCATGACCCCCCGCACGGTCATTTTTTCGCTGGAGGCCGGCATGTCCATAGCCCAGGCCAGACCCGAGGTCGAGAACCGAGGAGTCACACGGATACCGATATATGAGGACGACCGCGAGAACATCTTGGGCTATGTGTTGGCCCACGACCTGTTTTCCCAACGCGGGTTGGACAACTCGAACGCTGCACTCAAAACCATAGCAAAACCGATCACTTTTGTTCCTCAGACCACCGACTCCCTCGCAGTACTCACCAAGTCCCTCAGGGAAAGGAAGCACATTTTCATAGTCATAGATGAATATGGGGGCGTAGCAGGTCTGCTCACCCTCGAAGACCTCATCGAAACGATCCTGGGAGATGAGATTGTGGACGAAACCGACAAGGTTGTTGACCTTCAGGAGTCCGCCAGACAAAGACGGCGACAACAGCCCACTGTTTGACAATCTCCTGTCCACGGAAAGCGAACTGGGTCACCAGAGTTCCCCTTTCCCACTGCCCGCGTGATTCCCCTTTTGTCCTGATACGTATGAACCTGTTTTTGCTAAGGTATTGCCGCGGCGAACCTGGCCGATCCCGGACAAAATCCCTTGACACGCCTTGCCGACTCACGTATATCTGCGGGTACTGCTGCTTGTATTTCCCCATCGGCCGCTACGGACCACGGGCGTGATGCAAGAAAGACGAGAAGGAGACCGACGCCTGTGGTGAGTGCCTCTCGCCTCATCACCACCGAATGAAACATCCTCGCTGACGTAAGGAACCCGGTTCACGACTCAACGCGCCTTTGCGCGAAGGTGTGTTTCTCGAAAGGAGCATGATAGATGAGTGGAATCAACATCTACGTTGGGAACCTGCCCTACGGTACAAACGAGAACGACTTGAAGGACCTGTTCGAGGGATATGGTCGGGTGGATTCAGCCAAGATCATCCTCGACCACTTCACTGGGAGGAGCAGAGGATTCGGCTTTGTGGAGATGGCCGAGCGAGAGGAAGGTATGAAAGCTATCGAGGAACTGGATTCCAAAGATTTCGAAGGCCGAAGCCTCAGAGTCAACGAAGCACGTCCCCGGAGAGACTCCAGGCGTCGTGAGGGAGGAGGCCCTCCTCGATCCCCAAAACCCGGAGAATAGATTGCCCCCACACATGAAGGCGCGGAGGGCTGCCTGTCTAACTAAGGCCCCCGCGCCGGCGATCCTGTCACGCCCTGCCCTGCAAACTCAATTCCCCAGCCGCATATCTCAAAGGAATCACAAAAGAAAACCACAAAGGGACCACTACACCAAGAAATCACAAGAAATTTTCTTCTTGTGCCTTGGCGTCTTGGTGGCGAAAGAAAAGAGGGCGATTATCGTTCGCCCACGGAAAACAGTGCGCAATGGTAGGGGCGGGGTTCAAACCCGCCCCTACCGGACGCCGCCCCGGCCGTGTTCACATAACCCAACGCATCGCAGGGCCCGACGTCCCAACAGGCCCAATGGCGAAGAAAACCACCAAGGCGCCAAGACACAAACAGCTCACAGGACAACATCTTCTCGGGTGACTGGGTGGTTTGCTTTCTGTTCATGTTTGTGTCTTGTTTCGGGGCAGGTCTTACGGCACTGGTACCGGGCAACCCAGCGGTCCTCGAAAAGCCTGATTAATCGGGGGAATGTCCGGCAGCAGGGTGCCCGGAGGCCCGCAGCCGGGGCATGGCGGATACAAGACATTCGAGCACTGAGGATACTCGTCCAGATTATAAGGGGTCAACGGAGCAGCCGCCGTCGCGTTCATGGGAGCATAGGGATTGAGTCGTTGGAAAGTCCCCGCATAGACCGCGCCGGTGAACAAAAAGGTCAGAACCGTCAATAACACAAGAATTCTTGCGAGCATTTGTTCACTCCAAAAAAGTTTCCGTGGCTGCATAATACCAATAAAATCAATTAATGTCAATCGCTTTGGAGTCAATCATTAAGTGTTGTATCATATGTCAGGAATATGTAGCCTCGTACCCTGCCCTGTCGGGCCATCGGCCGGTAGTTCCTCCCATCAAGGAGAGGAACCGGCGCGTCCTATGTAGTCAGCCTTTGCCCGATCCAGGAACTCTTTGACCACAGAGATTGGCGCCAGGTAGTTCATGCCCGGCGCGATTTCTCCGCCTCGTGACCGGTCCTGCGAGATCATCGCGGCCACGCCGATGACCCTGGCGCGGCCGTTGAATGCCGGTGCGCCGCTCGTACCATGATAGACAGCGGCGTCGGTCTGAATCCATTTCCAGTCTCCGCGCTTAGCCATCTTTCTTGCGCTGACTATTCCTTTGGTTACGGTGGCGGACAAAGGAGACTGATCCTTTCCTTCCAGGACCCACTTGCCCTTAGCGTGGACGTCTATGGCAGCGCATTCAAGGACATATTCATAGTTCGGTTTAAGTACTAGAATGGCCTTGGGGAGCTTCACCGCATCGCCGTCGGTCATCTTGGCAACAGCTTCCCATGTGCCGATCAGCATGTTCTTTCGCGTTTCCTCCCATGTGATGCCTTTCACCAGGCCCTGAGCGGACAGCCGAGCCTACTTGAGTTCCTGCGCGTCACTTTCCGGCAGCTTCTCGCGGCTCACAGCCAGCGCTGTTAGCGACTCCGCAAATCCGGCACAACAGACCCGCCACAATCCCGTTGCTGCTACAAGCGCAAGACTCGTTACAATAGCGACCGTTCGTTCGTATTTAATCATATGCCCCTCCCCTTTAGTTGCCGGCGAGTCTCCCTCTCGGCCTCATCATGTGGATTAACGGGATCTTCGTGAACAGCCGCGGGGCTCTTTCCGACCTGGCGGCCAATCACAACTCTTAGCACGAAGGCTGCACTGTAGAATCACCATCTTGCGCCGAGTTCCTCCTCGCCATTGCGGGGCCTCGCCCATCGGCAAGCACCTGTGGTCATTCTTTTACGCGGTGCACTGCGGTGTCAAGGCCGGTATTTCGCAATGCGTGCCCGAGAGAGGGAATGCCTGCGCAGGCGGTTGGTTTTGAATTGATTTCTTGCGGCTTTTCGTGTATAAGAATTTGATGATACGGATGAATTGCATCCATATTCTTTACCAGTGAAATATTCAGAGGGTGGCCCAATTGTCTAGCGTAGTCGTTGCGGCCGTTATCGCGGCCATGGTGTGTTTGTGCGTATTGTCCGCATTCGGAGCCCCCGGCAAGAGCGATTCCCGGTCGGATCAGACCGATCTTGCCCCTGCCCGTGCCCCGGTGTTTGCATCGGCTCCGGCGAAGAGACCTGCTAACCATTCCAAGTCTCTGGTTATGGCTCGACAAGACAAGCCTCCGGCGGGTCAGGAGGACCAGGCCGCGGTTCGTGTTCCGGGTGCCCGGTCTGAACCGTCCGATTCGATCGTGCTTCCTGAGGCGTTCCTGCCGTCTCTTCTCTCCCGGGATCCGCTTGAGTTGCTGCGCCTGGAAAACATCAAGCCGCTCTATAGTTCACCGGCCCTTCCCGGGGAAGGGGTCTGGCAGTCCGCGGCTTCGCCCCGGGATTCCGCCGGCATACCGGTGGCTTACACCACCCTCTACCGGCCGAGCGTGCAGTTTCCCAATGCAGTGGTGTTCATGATGGTCGTGGATATGAGCCGTGTGTTCATACAATACTATGTCGGGTCCCAGGAACCCGCGGCAAGCGTTGCCACAAGCGAGGTGGAAGAGCCGATGCGGCCCCGTCTCGCTGCAATCACAAACGCGATGTGGATGCAGAAACATTCAAAAGGCGCGGGCGCGATCTTCAGGGGCAAGGTGATTTATCCCATGGTTGACGAGATGGCTACCCTCATCCTTTACAAGGACGGATCCGTGGATATCCAGGAATGGAGCCCCGACATCCCGCTTGATATGGTAAGGGACGCACGCCAACTCCGGCATCTCATCGTGAAAAACGGTTCGCCGGTGAAAACGGTGCTGAGGAACGGCAATCTTGAAGACGCTGAGATCGGCCTGGGTTTTCTGCTGGGAAAGGGCGGGAAGGACTACGAAGGTGGGCATTTCTGGTTCGTTGCCCATCGAAGTGCCTTCGGCATCAGAGAGGACGGCAATCTCGTGTTTGCCATAGGACACCATATCGGAACGAAGGACCTTGCGAAGGCCCTGGTTCTTGCGGGCTGCAAGCGAGCAATCCATGCTGACGCTAACCCGGCCAACATCGTGGGCAATCTCTACTTGCGAGATACGGGTGGCAACCTTGTGGCAAAGACCAGACTGTCCCCTGAGCAGCCCAAGTATGCGCTGAAGAGATACGACGACGGGTACACCAAGGATTTCTTCGGCTTCTTTTTCAAGAGCCCAGGGCAACCCGACACTCCCGCTCCACCAAGCAAACGCTCCCGAAAGAGGGCCGGCCTATGATCATGCAGGCAAGAAATTCGCATTTCCTGTGGATCTTCTGGGCGTTGTTGGTCGCGGCGTTGTCGGCCTCGCTGCCGGACAGCGCAAGCTGCAGGAAGCCTGCGCCCCCGAACGAACAGGCCGACGACATGACTCGTTCGGCCATAGTAAAGGCCAACTCAGGCCAACCGCAACAGGCCGAGCAATTGCTCACCCGCAGCATCAAGGTTTCAGATCGCAACCCGGCCGCATACTATAACCGCGGCAAGGTGTTTCTTATTCAGGGACGTTTTGCGGACGCAATCAACGACCTCAGCCATGCGCTGAAACTCGATCCGAACATCGCGGGCGCTCACTACGCCCGAGGGCTTGCGTACAAACGCATGGGAGATCTGTCGCGAGCTTTCAAGGACTTTTCCGCAGAACTCAAGAGCGATCCGAATAACTCTGACGTTCTCCTGAATCGCAGCCTTGTGCTCTTCGACTCCGGTCAACCTGACTCAGCCATCAAGGACTTGACCCAGGCGCTCGAGGTCAGCCCCGGCATGATTAGGGCCCTCGAAAACCGGGCGTACATGTTCCAGCAGCTCGGCCGCTATGACGACGCCATCACGGATCTTACCAGGGTACTAGCGCTCGAGTCCGATAACCTGAACGCGATGAGGTATCTGGGGTTCATTCATGCCAGGCTCGGGCAATCCGAAAAGGCCATAAGATGGTACAACATGGCCCTGAAACTGGAAAAGGACCAGGCACGGCGTGCTCGCCTCACTGCCGAGATCCGGCAACTGGCAACCAAGAAGGGGCACAAGTAGGGCCCCGCGTCCCTGTCTTCATGAAAGATTAACCACCAAGGCGCCAAGACACCAATAAACCTGGATCTTGCGAACAAGGCACGAAAAACATGACAAAGTCTGGCGATTTATG
>DYLG01000063.1:10018-17260 GCA_020722215.1 Desulfomonile tiedjei | reverse complement strand
TGGGCTCGTCGCGTGAGCCCCTGAATTGACCCATGAATCGGCGCAGCCCGTCTGAGGTTCTCAGATTCATCCGATGCACGTTGCTCCTGCGCGTAGCATGATACAGCCAAACCCCTCCCTTTTGGTCAGGGATCATTATCACCACGTGGTAATGAAGCAGGCGGTATCCTGGTCGCCGGGTCGGTTTGCTGATCGTCCCGAAATACACTCTGCCCGGTTTCATCTGAGGCAGTATGGTATGCCAGGCCGCGTAATCCTGCAAATCGAATCCGCGCAAGGCCATCCCGTCGGCGAGATCCAGCGCGGGCTCGGTTCCCTCAGGCATCAGAACTCTGCGCTGAGACCCGTCGGTAATGTTCAGAATGAGGTCCAAGCCGAAATCCCAATCTTCTCCGAAAGAGGAATCCGGTCCGCTATTGGACTGGCGATCCCGCCTTGCCGCTTCAAGCGAATAATTCTTGTTGAACAACAGACGGGAGACGGAGAGCACCAGGCCGCTGCAATTAAGACCCGGGGTTTTCAGAAGCTGGTCCGGACGATTGAACGTAGTGAAATGCCCGTTGCCGTCAATCACTCCGTCGTCCCTGTAAGGAATTCGCAAATGTGTGTCCGCGATGTCCACTGGATCGGTCTTCTCTGCGATGTTCTTCTTGAGGAGCAAATCCGGCAGAAAGATAGTGTCGCCCATGGCAGGGCACACGCCCAGTATGGCCAGGCAAACCAGAGAGATCCCAAGGACTCGGAGGCCGGTCCCTAGCCGATCCGCGACCGTATTTGTGAAATGAAACACCAGGTTAAAAACAGGCAAAAAAGTCCTCCAGTGATCGACAAGCATACCGATGCGGCCGAATACTCCCCGCCGCCGGTTACTACATGACAACAAAGCTCAATCTCCTTGCGAGCTTGTTGTCGATGTACAGTTCCACCTTCCATGCCCCGCTTTTGTGGTCGTACAGGTCTCTCACCGGAATGCTGTGGATTCGCAAGGTTCCCTGGGGGGTCCGTTCCTGACCCTCATCCTGTTCTTTTCTCTTGTTATAACTCTGTCTGATGGTCCGGAATTCCTGGCCGTTCGGATCGATCCACACGCTCTTTGTCACATAATCGTTGGGTTCGTTGGCCAGCCGGAATAGCAGGCGAACGAATTCATGTCCCTCGTGATCGAAATTGGTTCGGGGATTTGCCGGTGAATGCGCGGTGAGCATTATGTCTTTGACCAAGTGGAAGTTCTCGTCACTGCTCGTCTTCTCGATCCATTTGAACTTGCCCACATTGATGAGTCCGCACCCCGAAATGAACAGGATGGCAATCGCTGCGCACACTGCTTGGGCCAGGACGAACCAAAGCCCCAACTTCGGGCCCGAAGGGCATGCCGGACGAACCCCGTGCCGGTGGACTGCGCGTTTCCGGAGCGGCATCACGGAACCCTCACCAGAGCTAGTTCATCGCACTCGGGAAACTTGGTGCAACGAATGCAGTCCGCCCATATCTTGTGCGGCAATTGGCTCTTCTCCAAGTGATCGAATCCCAATCTTTGGAAAAACCGGGGCCTGTAAGTCAACAGGAACACTCTCTTTACTCCCATTTCACGAGCGTCTTCCAGCAGCGCTTCCACCAGGGCGCTGCCTATGCCTCGTCCTTCGTGGTCGGTCTTCACCGCCAGCGACCTGATCTCCGCCAGGTCTTCCCACACAATCTCCAGAGCGCCGCAGCCGGCTATCTCCTCCGAGGAGTTCTCCACCCAAACCTTGAAGGCTCTGACCTGGGAATAGAGCTCGGTCATTGCTCGAGGCAGGATATGTCCTTTTTCCGCGCGGTCGGCAATCAACCGATGAACGGCCTTGATGTCGTGCAAACGTGCCGGCCGTATCAATGGGGAACCTCCGCGGTTGAAGAATCCATTAGGCGGCGGACGTGGTCCTTGGCGGATTCGGATTCAGGGGTTGCGCCCAGCATTCGGGCCAGTTCCTCGATTCTGGCCTCGCCCACAAGAGGGGTCACCTCTATGCTGGTTCTCTGACCACGGATCGTCTTTCGCACTGCAAGATGATGGCTGCCCAGGGCTGCAATCTGATGAAGATGCGTCACACACAGCACCTGCTGGGAAGCGGCAACCCGGGCAAGTCTGGACCCCACCGCGCGTGCGGTGCGGCCTCCGATTCCTGCGTCCACTTCATCGAAAATCACGGTGCAGGCTGCCGTATCGCCCGCTTGAAGAGCCTTGATGGCCAACATGATTCTGGAAAGCTCTCCGCCCGACACGATCTTCGCCAAAGGCTTCGGATCCTCGCCCGGATTGGCAGTGAACATAAACTCCATTCCATCCAACCCCTGCGCGGACCCTTTATCCTCCGGAATATCCTCGAATGTCACAAAGAAGGAAGCATGAGGCAGCGCCAACTGTTGCAGCTCCTTTTTCATGGCCTCCTCAAGTTTCCGGGCTGCTGCCTTACGTGAGCCGGACAGGGCCCGGGCAGCATTGATATAGCTCTGGCGCGTGTCGGACACAACTCCTTCGAGCTTCCTCACTGCGGCCCGGCTCCCCGGAAGATCGCCCGTTTGCTTGTTCAGGGTTTCCAGAAGCAAAATAAGGCCTTGCAGGTCTGCCGAGTATTTCCTTTTGAGACGCCGAATGAGCGCCAGTCGGTCCTCAATCTGTTCCAGACGAAGCGGATCGCTCCGGGATTCTTCAGCAACGGTCCTCAGTTCAAACGCGATGTCTTCAAGGCGATACAGAGCTTCATCGAGGTTTTCCTGAAGTCCGCAAAGCTTCGGATTAGCCGAAACCAGGAACGCCACCCCTTTCTTGACATCACCCAGGCTCTCCAGAATACTGCCTGACCTGGAATACAGGGCCTGGTGAGCCGTGTACGCTTTCTCTTGGATTTCAACGGCCCTCCTGAGCGTTTCCCGCTCCTGAGCCAGGGACTCTTCCTCTCCAGGCTTCAGAGCCGCCGAGGCCAGCTCCTCGATCGCGGCCTCGTTCTCCCGCAACTCCTTTTCGGCGTTTTCCAAACGGGCTCGAACCGTCTCCAGTTCCCTGACGGAAGATTTCCATGTGTCGAACGCGGTGGCAGTTTGCCGAACATTTTCCTGGAGCCGGCCGAAGCGGTCCACAATGTCGCCGTGCTCCTCCCGATTGAGCAGTACCTGATGCTCATGCTGCCCGAATATGCTTACCAGGGATTTTCCGACCGACTGAAGCGTTTTCAGGGTAGCGAGATGACCGTTGATTGAACATCTTGACCGCCCGGATCTGGAAATCTTTCTGGAAAGGACCACTTCGCCGATCCACTGCTCGTCTTCTTCCAGGTCCGCCGGCCGAGGTTTCCCTTCGGGGATTTCGAACAAGGCCTCGACATAAGCCTCTTCTTCTCCCGTGCGAATAAGATCCGGGGACGCGCGAGCGCCGAGCAGCACGTTGAGTGCACCGATCAGGATGGACTTGCCTGCTCCGGTTTCGCCGGTGAGCACGTTGAACCCGGCGCGAAACTCCACCTCGATTCGGTTGATGATCGCCAGATTGGATATTCGGAGCAACCTCAGCATACGGGCCGCCAGTCCGTTCGGAAAAGAGAGAGCCGGCCTCAGAGCAGGCCAAGCTTCTGTTTTACTATGTCAACATAATCTCTGGCCTTGGACCTGACCATGATGAAAGGAAACGGAGATCGTTCCACCTGAACCGACTGACCCGCCACCAAGGGCACGGTCGTATGGCCGTCCAGAGTCAGCGTCAAGCTTTCTCCTCTCTTGAGGACAAGCTCTATCCTCCGATCTGCAGGAACGAGGAGCGGCCTCATCAGTCCGGAATAGGGACATATGGGAGTCATGATCACTGCCTGAATCTCAGGGTGAACAAGCGGGCCGTGCGCGGCATACGAGTACGCGCTGGAACCTATGGGAGTCGAGACTATGAGTCCGTCAGCCCGGACCTCGATCTCCCGCGCGCCGCCGATTCTGACGCCCACCTCTATCAACCGGGCAATGATTCCCCAGTGAATCACCGCTTCGTTGAGAACCCGGCGAGTCTTGCCCTCCGGAAGCGTCACCTGAAGCATCATGCGCTCCACGAGCGCGGCCCTGCCGTCCAGGACGGTCCCCAGCTCTTGCAGAGCTTCGTCCGGCGACACTTCCGCCATGTATCCCACCCGGCCCAGATTCACGCCGAGAACCGGCACCGCCTTTGTGTTGAGAAGAGACGCGGCACGGAGCATCGTCCCGTCTCCGCCGAGCACCACCATCAGATCAGCTTCTTCGGCTATTTGGTCCGTAGCGTGGGCATTCCAATCGGAAGCGAGATCTTCGCATGAAGCTTCCAGCAGTACTTCCCTTCCGCCGGCCGTGATAAATTGGCTGATTGTCCGTCCAAGCACAAGCGCTTGGTTTTCCGACCTTTTCAAGACGAGAGCAATGCGTTGCATCAAGGCCTCGATCAATTCATCAGGTTGAAATCGTTGGATTCAGTACCACGAACTGCCGCAAAAATCCAGTACAATGCCGTGAGAGTTGTGGGCTTGGACTCAGCACAGGTTTTCCAAGATACGGTCGCGTATCCGCTACCGTCACCCCGGCGGAAGCCGGAATGACGATGAACCATTTCCGCAAGTGGTTCATACGTCATCGTATTTGTGAAAAGGCCTACTCAGGTCCCTTCCCGAGAGTATTGTCCTATTTCTTTCCAAAGGCACGCTTGAAGACAGGCTGTTTCCCGGATTGAGTTGAGACTGAACCTTCGTCAAGTCGTGTCTTCACTTGGCGCCTTAGATTTCCATTCCAGTCCATTGTATTTATAGGTAGTATTTCTCTCTATGGTTATGGTATAAGGAACCCCGTCGAGGGAACGGGCGCGTACCCGCACTCCCTCATTAAGCTTATTCGGAGACCACGGGAGGCTCCACTATGAATGGAAGAATCCGTTGGGGAACGGCAGCCGCGTCGGTCGCCATAACGTTCCTCCTTGTGTTGCCGGCGGCCTTCGGCAAAGACCTTGTGCAACGGAGTTGCGCTCAGTTGGTAAGGAGCGCGCAGGAGTATCAACAAGATCTGAAGACGGTGGACATGGTTCTGGGATCCGCAATTGATAGCGGCTACATGGATCAGGTCAGGAGCTACAAACTGAAGAAGTGGGCCTTGGAAAAGAAGCTGGCGGCGGTGCTCAAGGCCATCAAGGTCAAGGGGTGCGTGGAAGTGAGGTAGCGCAAAAGATCACCGGGAAGTTGCGACCGCCGGGGCAGAGCCGCATATCTGACAAAAGTCCGATCTGCACAGCGGACACCCTGGTCCGCCCTACGCGGCGGTGCCGTTTTCTCTCAGCAAACGGCGGGCTTTGTACAGCACGGGCCGTATCACGCGAAAAACGTTCACTTCGCATTTTGTGGTGGGGAAAAGCACAGGCTTGACCGCGCCCACATCCGTCTCCTTCAGGTCTTCCTTGTCCCTGAGGAATATTCTTGCCAGCTCGTTGTCCGCTATGAGACAGAACAGCTCCTGGGTTTCGTTTTCGATCCAGTCCAGCAGATGCCCTCGATGAGCCGGAAGCCTCGCTCCCAGCACCGCATCCGCGTAGACGAACGCCTTTTCTCTGTCTACGCCAAGCCCCTGCATCACACGAGCGAGCTTGTAAACAACAATATCCCCAACGCGAAACGATTCTTCGTCGCATGTGTCCGCTTCGCATTTCAGTTCGGCACGTGCTACAGCCTCGACAAGATCGTCCTTGCTCTCCTTATCCAGAAGAAATAGTGCGTCTTGGGCACTGATGCGTTTGTCCAGCATGGTTCCTCCGTACAGCAGGCAACACGGCGTGCAACCGCCGGAAAAAGACCCGTCCAAAGGTACTTCCAAGAAAACCGTTCCGGCCGCTCAGTCCGAAAAGAGCTGAGGCGCAAGGTCGCGTGGAAACCGATTTCCTCGGTTTCCTGTAGGCATGGCTGTGTTTTCCTCGATAGCACGGTGAGGAACGTGGGTCAAGGGAGGGCCGCACGGAAGCAGACTGACGTGCAATGGGCTGATTTGACGGCCATATCCTGGCCCAGTTTCATCCGAATTCGCGACCTTTGTTAAAACTGCCGGTTTTAAAAGGAGTTATTGACATCCATCATCCGTTATGCTATCTTAACAGCAATAATCCGGATAGTTGAACTCATGACATAAGTAATGTTCGAAATATGATCCAAAAGGAGTTAGGTATGGTGAGAATATTGCCCGTTATCGTCTGTGCACTGGCCATCGCGTTGGCCGCCGGCCCATACGCCGACGCTTATGTGGCCATGCAAGGAACCACAAAAACATGGAGCATGGGCCCGTGCATTCAGAATGCATGCCCACCGCAGACCATGTTTGCTCCCGAAATGGGCTATCATCCGCCTCAGCAGATGATGCCTATGGCTCCGCCCCCTATGGGAAAGGCCATTACCAAATGCAAGCCTCCGGCGCCGGTGGCTTGTTCAATGCCGCCTTGCGGCCCACAACCCTGTTATCCTCCTTCGTGCGGCCCGCAGCCCTGTGCACCTCCCATCTGCGGTCCCACATTTTGCCCGCCGCCGTGCCAACCAGCGGTGGCCTGGTATTGATGTGGTTCCCCCCACTCTGAGCGTTCACAGGCCTGCTTAAAGCTCCATGGCCTCAGCAGATGGTGAACGCTCATTTTCTCCTTTTTTTCCCCGGTTTTTTCTTAGCGTCCGTGGCGTTGACCGATTCTCCCTTGGCATCACCATTGGGCCGGTAGCTTTGGGGAACCCGCATCCTGCCCAACTGATTTGAAAATGCCTTCCAGAAGGCTGCGTATTCACCGGACTGCTCCCGGATCATTTCCAGAGCGGCGCGAGCCTCAAGAAAGCGGCCCAGGCTTTTCAGTTCCTCGGACAGATCTATCTTCCACTGCGACTTCTCATCCGTTCTCACCATCCTGATCAGCCGGAGTCCTCCCTTGACCGATCGCACCTGAAGCAGAGCGAAATCCGTCCCTTGCTTCATCACAAGGGGAGGACTCGATGGATCGAGGAAATTGAGGATCGACAGGTTCTCCGGGGGCTCGCCGAGATTGTAGGTTTTCTCCAGGTTGGCTGCCCGGGTTTTCGAGTCCTCGGTCAACAACGACCGCGCATCTCGAACACTATTGGATTGCATCCTCTCCCGGTACAGGACGAACACCGCCTCCGGTTTTCCCGGAACGAGTTGGCATCCCGACGTAAGCAGGATTACCGCAGCAAGCGTGCACAGCATCCAGGAGCACCGGTCTAT
>DYLG01000063.1:0-9918 GCA_020722215.1 Desulfomonile tiedjei | reverse complement strand
ACGTAAGCAGGATTACCGCAGCAAGCGTGCACAGCATCCAGGAGCACCGGTCTATAGGCAAACCGCTCTTGTTGCATGCTCGCACAGGTCTTGGTTGTAGTACCGTCACTAGCGCCATCCGGCCGAGAAACCTCTCTCTCATTCCCTCCCGAGACCCATATTCGCTTACCATGGGAGGCTTGGCCGGTCAACACGTGGAGATAGTCATTCGCGCCGGACGTTTCGTGGGACGAGAACCTTCACCACCAAGACACCAAGGCGCCAAGATGGGATTCTTGTCAGGATTCCCTTGTGTCTTGGCGCCTTCCCGGGAAAATCCTTTGCTCCAAGGAAGAGGGCGGATACAAGATTCGCCCCTACCCCCATGTTTGCGGGCCATATGAACACGGCCGGATCAGCCCGGTAGGACGGGCATCTTGCCCGTCATTGGAAATGATGCGAGAGGAATCTTCACCACGAAGGCACAAAGACACCAACAAGAAAATTCTCTCGTGATTTCCTGGCGCCTTAATGGCGAAATACTTTCAAGGCGGGGCCGTTTTCGGTCAGTGCGACTTAATGTAACCGTCGGGATTCATTTGGAGAGGCCGCTGCGCTGCGGCGGCTCGGCGCCGGGAATATTTCTCATAGAGAGCTTCCATCTTTTTCAACAATTCCGGATGATCCTGGAGAGTAGCGGGAAAGCAAATCGCGTTGTACGTGATGTCCAAGGATGTGTACTCCCGTTTGTCCAAGTTGATGAAACGTTCCTGGTTCAGGTAGTTGGGATCGTAAACCTTGAGCAGGTTTTGCTCCGGCAGCCACCCGTAAGCCAGCACAGCGTGAAGAACCGCGCCGCGCCTGCTCTTGTTCATGAGAAGCACTATCCGAGGATCACCCACAACCAGTCCCATGACGAAACGCTGGAAAGACTCAGTCTGCTTTCCGTGGTATCGGTTGCAATAGTCCGCTTGGACTGTGACGAGATTCTTGCTGTAAAACTGTTGAAGCTCTTTGGCGATTTGAACCTGGGTTTTCTTGTCCAAGGCTTCCCTCAAAGGAGGGCCGTCCGGGTTGGTTAGATAGTACCAGCGGGAAAAGGACGCAATGGCAAAACAGTAGCCGGGCGCGTTGGAAATGGAGAAAGTGTCCCGTCCAATACTGAAGTTTGCGGCAGCATTATCGGCTCCGTACGCAACAACCAAAACCGACGACAAGACCATCATGCCCGCGAACGAGGACATGAAGTGACACACATACCTCTTCATTCGCATACCCCAACGAAAATACAAGCCTGGGGTAATTATATCGAAAATGACCCGAAATGACAAGCCATTAAGTTGATAGCCTCAAAGACGGGATGGAAAGGGTGTTTGAACGTGGCGGCAATGGCGCCGATTGGGAGTGACTCTCATATCACCAGCCGTAACCCTCGGCTACTCGGGATCGTCCATCCAATGCCTCACCCAAAACCCGACCACCCGTCCTTCGGAATTCATGAGCACGCGGATCTCGGGTTTGGCTTCCGTGGCGGAGAAGGATCCTCTGAAGCGATACATGACACAGCCGGGAATTGTTGGAGATATCATGGCCTCAGCAAAGGACATGGCCTGAAAATTGCCGAACAGTCCTCTCAGAGAATCTGCCGCTTTTCTCTGGTCGTCCGGAGGCAATCTTGCGATCATTTCGAGAGAGAAATCATCGGAGAGCTGCCGAAAGCGGCCTTCGGCCCAGTTGGCAAGAAGTTCTCCGGCAACGCGTTGGGCTTTTTCGATCTGGCGTCTGTCCAACCTTGATTGGTCCAAAGGCAAGAACACGCTTCCCGCAAAGGCGCTCAGGCAGGTTGCCGATGCAAGGCACCAGAAGACCAATGATAGTATGCCCATGAAGCCGGCGAGGGGCGGTCCGTTCATGGCGGATGGCTCACTTACCGGACTACTCTTGCGGTATGGCACTTGAGTCCTTCTTCTCAATATCATGTCTCCCCGCAACGATAAGGAAGCTTTTGTTGTGGCAAGGCACGGTATGCCCCCCTGGCGGCCGAGTCCAAACAAGCAAATCGTAAATGAAGACGGACCGCATGATCATGGCGGAGGTGCATGGGAATCGAACCCACCCAGAACGGTGCTAACGCCCTGCCTACGGTTTTGAAGACCGCGGAGCCCACCAGGACTCTTCCACCTCCGTTGGTTGACACCATTCCTCCCTCATAGGAGTATATCTTCTTCCATTTTCCAATGGAAGGGCATCCGATAAGCCCACGCCTGTGACGGCATGCTTTGCCGAACGATTCAGTGACGACTTTTGTGCTTTAGTATGGTAAGGTTTGCTCAGAATTTCAAGTCCCCACCAAATGGCTTGATCGGAGGAGGCGCCGCTTGAGCAAGGACGTGTCGGTTCACCACTATCTCTCCCCCCTGGTGGGATGGCTGGAGCTGAGGCTTACCCCCAGAGGCGTTCGATCCATATCGTTTGTCGATGTTCCTGTTAATGGCCCCCTCGCAGAAGGAAATCCCGTACTCGACGGATTGGTCGCCCAGCTTGATCGGTATTTCCTGGGCGAGCCGGTTAAGTTTGCCGTTCCTCCGGATTTCCCCCCCTGTACCGAGTTCCAGCGGCGGGTGTGGGAAGAACTCAGACGAATCCCCTACGGGGAGACCAGATCATATTCCCGGGTTGCAGCCGCAATAGGAAATCCAAAGGCTTCAAGAGCTGTCGGATTGGCCAACGGAAGCAACAGGTTGCCCATAGTAATTCCATGCCACCGTGTGATCCGATCGGATGGCAGCCTCGGCGGGTACGCGTCCGGAACCGCGACAAAGCGGCTGCTCTTGCAGCTCGAGGGCGTTCACCTGTGACCTTCGGATAGAGCCGACGAAACGTCTCAATCGGCAACAGCATGGACACGCTTTCAAGAGGGTAATATTGCGGAATGAAACCTTTCTCACCGAAAGCATCTTCGGATAAATCGCAATCGCGCGCCAGACCGCCCATTGAGCAAGAGGCCACCCTGATCGTCTGTTCGGACGCGCCTTGGAAGGTGTTGGAGAGAATAGCCCGCGTCCCGGCGATAGGGCCGTATGAGCTCGCGGATGCAGGGAAGTTGCAGATGCGTGACGTCTATCTGGATACGCCCGATGGCGCGCTGCGAACCCATAGGTGGGCTCTGAGGGTCCGCGAGATAGCCTCGAAGAAATGGATCACTCTGAAAGGCCAGGCAAGGGTTACCACGTGGGGAGCTTCCCAGCGCATTGAAATAGAGCGGGAATTCTCTCCGGACGCGGTCGAGGCGCTGGCGGAAGCACTTGAGCCATACGGAATCGTAGTGGAATATGGCGAGGTGGTGAACGCCCTGTCCCAAACGGAAGATCCGATGACCGGTCGGGCATTGAAGAAGGTGCAGCAACGCAGCACGGTGCGAATCCTCAAAAATGTCTTACGCGCCGGCTCGAACATCCCCCCTCTCGCGGAGATGGCTCTTGATTCGGTAACCTACCATTTCCGGCAAGGACCTGTAAGACACTACGAGGTCGAAGTGGAGACCAAATCCGCCGGAGGCGAAGAAGCGGCAAGAATCATTATTGCCGAACTCCGCCTGACCTTCGGGTCAGTGCTGCGGCCGTGGACACACGACAAGCTGGTCACAGGCCGGGCCATTGAACAACTGCTCAGCGACGGCTCCCTGGAAGGGCACGTAATCGATGGCGATCTTGCTCCGGCAGCCTACCGGTTGATCGAAAAATTATTGTGAGAGGGCGTTTTCGGGGCGGAATCATTCCCTTACCTGAGCCAGGCAGTTGGAAATCAGGTGATCCAGGACCATGTGGACATCCTCCACAGGGCCGTATTCCCCCTTTTCGGTTCGTACATGGATGACGTACCGGGCGATTTGCTTCATCCGTCCGCCGTCGAAGCCCACTATGGCCACCGGAATGCCGCCGTTGGAGGCCGCATACTCGAGCGCATTGACCGCGTTGGGCGAATTGCCGCTAGCCGAAATGCCTACCACAACATCGCCCGACCGCATGAGGTTGCGGAGCTGCCATGAGAACACGTTCTCGTATCCGATGTCGTTGGCAAGACAGGTTAGCAGCGCATTGTTTGCTGCGAGGCTCACAGCCCTGAACGGCTTGTGCCCATCGGGCGACGCGCCGAAGCTAAGATCATTTGCAAAATGATTCGCAGTCGCCGCGCTGCCGCCGTTGCCCAGCAGGAATATGGTCCCGCCGCCGGCCCTGGTCCTGAGAAAGAGGTCGATCACTTCAGCCACGGCCTCGAAGTCCAAACGTTTCAGTACTTCGCCAAGATGTTCAATGTACCTCCGTGCAAACTCGGCTGCTCGGCTTGCCGAAATTTCAAAGTCTCTGCCTTGATCCATCCGTTTCCGCCTTGATAGTGTTAATGAGCTTTTCGTGAATCCGGACAAACCGGAACGGCGGACAGACGAGCCCTGCCGTACCGTGGAATGGCAACGTTGTCTCCCGACAATCCCCGATTGCGAACCGATCGACCCGGGCTGCCTCGCTATCGAACCCTGCGGGTGTACACGATGTCATCCACCGGCCGATTCTTGATTGTTTGCCACGTGAGAAAACTTGCCAGGCCGACGGATGCAACCGCCCAGAAGAGGCCGATCCAAAGCAGGTTTTGCTTAACGCTGAATTCCTCGTAAAACGTGCCTTCCCCGCTGATGGTGGAGACGATGTTGTTCACAGCGAGGGCCACGATGTGGATGCCGATGAGAACTAACACCATGATAACCAGTGAAAAATAAAGATGATTCAGAAATACCCTTATGTTTTCCATGGCGCCTCCGCGTTGTGCTCTCCGGTCTCCCGGAATATGTAAGTCCCACCGAACCGGGGACCGACGGCCCATGTCCGAGTTTTCCCAACGGGCCGGGTTTCCGGGGAATGCTCTATTCAACAAGAGCCAATTACTGTACACTTTCCGAAGAACCCATTCGTTTGTCAAGGTCCCGGCCAGGTCCCAAACGGACGGGACCGTCTCTGATCGCTTTTCGGAGCATGATCCGTATGATAACATGGCAGATCGGGTATGCGAAGGTAAGTGAAGGTCCTGCGGCTGCCGCAACGGAATCTTGGGAGGATCAAATGAAGAGCAAGGATAGACTACTTGGGCTTTCAGTGGGCATGGCGCTTGTACTCGCGTGGTGCTGCGTTGCTTTGGGCAGTGAAAGCGCCGACGATCTTTTCGCAAAGGGGCGTGATCTGCATAGGTCCGGAAAGATCAAAGAGGCTGTCGAGTGGTACGACAAGGCTTTGAAGGTCGATATACGCCATTTTAACGCCATGCTTGCAAGCGGTCTGGCATACTATGCTCTTGAGGATTACGCCACCGCGACGGAGAAATTCGAGGATCTTTTGAGCTTTTACCCCGGCAACCGCTCTGCCAGGTTGTATCTTGCGCATTCGTTGCTCAACCGGGGATCGGTCGAACAATCAAAGAACCTCTTCGCACAGATTGTGAGCGATGATCCGACGAATGTGTCGGCTCTTATCGGCCAGGGCAAGGCGGAATTCCTCGCCGGGAACCGATTCGCGGCAACGGAGAGCTTCAAGAAAGCTCTGGCCCTTCAGCCTCAGAATCAGTCTCTGAGAGAGTCCCTTGCTGCACTGGAAGCGTCCAATGTCGAATACATCCGAGCTGCTGAGGCGGAACGCAAGCAACGCATAAAGAGTGCTCTGAACAACGCCATTGCAGAGGCCTCTGCTATCTCGGCGCGGGCTAGAGCCATAGCAGAGGCCTCTCAGCCGAGCGAAGGGTTGAGCGCGGCCCAGAGGATGTCGTGGTTCGAGCTTACCGCGTCGCCGGAGCTTGTTCCCGACGCAAGAGGCTCCCGGACGGACCGTGGCCGCTCCGGCAAAGACCGCGTCGACCGGTATCGCTTTGTCAAGTGATCCTTCCAGGAAATCCTCGCGTCTGCGGTGAAAAAGTGAAGATCGAGATAAGACACCGGTTCACGCGGGACGTCATTCTGGGCGGTGAAGCGGAGTCACTGAGGGCTCTTTTGCGAGAATCTCTTGAGCCCGACACGGATTTGTCTCTTTGCGAGCTTTCTTCCGCCAATCTTGTGGCCGTGAACCTGGCCGGGATAGACTTGTCGGGTTCCAACCTTGCAGGAGCCAACCTGACAGGGGCGAAATTGAAGGGGACCAATCTCTCCGGCTGCAACCTCACAAGGGCCAATCTTACCGGAGCAGATCTGCGAGGCGCCGATCTGACGGACGCGAACCTCACCGGCACAGACCTCACCACGGCCGGCCTCTCCGGCGCGACATTGGTCAATGCAAATCTTTATTGGGCGACGCTGACGGGGGCCAACTTGAGTTCCGCCGACCTGTCGGAGGCCAATCTCTCGAAAGCAAACCTGACGATGGCCAACCTTTCGGGCGCGGAACTGTTCTGGGCAGACCTTTCCCAGGCGAATCTTACCATGGCCGATGCGCGCAGGGCCTCCTTGACGGTGGCGAACCTGCGCAGGTCCTGTCTGGTCAAGGCCGACCTCAGAGACGCAACCCTGACCGCGTGTGATCTGTCAGGCGCAGACTTATCCGAGGCAAATCTGTCAGGCGCGGACCTGACCGAAGCTTCGCTCGTCGGGGCAGGTCTTGCGGGAGCCGACCTGTCATCCGCGCAAATGACCAGGGTTAAGAGATGATTAGTGGATCACGACGGCAGGTTGGGTTCAGCGTCCAGGAGCTTTCGCAAAGCCATGCTGATTTCCTGGGCGCTGTATGGTTTGGCAACTACACCGCCGAAGCCGTAGTCGGCAAAATTTGCCATGACCGGGTCATCGGAGTACCCGCTGGAAACAATGGCCTTGATATTCGGGTCCATGCTCCGCAATTTTTCTATGGCTTCCTTGCCCCCAACGCCTCCGGGCACCGTCAGATCCATGATCACCGCGTCGAACGGCGCTTCGGAATTCAGCGCCTGTGCATAGATGTTAATGGCTTCCACGCCGTCTCTGGCGAAGTGCACCTCATATCCTAGCATGTGAAGCAACTCACCTGCCACCTCACGTATGCTGTCTTCGTCGTCCATGAGCAGAACCTTGCCGGTCCCTCTCAGGAGCTGCCCTTCCGAGTCCTCGAGCCTCCGCTGGGGCTTTGGGGAGGCGGGCAGATAGACGGCGAAAGTGGCGCCTTTTCGGGGCTCGGAGTCCACAGTGATGAAGCCCCGGTGATTCTTGACCACAGCGAACGCGGTGGCCAGGCCGAGCCCGCTTCCCCTGTCCTTGGTGGTAAAATACGGGTCAAAAACCTTGGGGAGATGCTCCGGCTGAATCCCTATGCCATAATCTCGTATGGAGATCTTCACGTATTGGCCGTGTTCCAGCGGCAGCCCATCTTCGTGGGTAACGATCTTGTTCTCGCAGTAAACCCGGATGATTCCTCCATCGGGCATAGCCTGATCAGCGTTGATAACCAGATTGTTCACCACCTGGCTTATCTGCCCGGCATCAACTTCCACGGGCCATAGATTCTTCTCGATGAAGAATTCGCAACGCACATTGGATCCGCCCAATGCAAATTCGCACGAATCCCTCACCAGATCTGCGATGGAGAGCACCCGCTTGATAGGCGTGCCTCCCTTGGCAAAGGCCAGCAATTGCTGCGTCAATCCTCTGGCCCTTCTGAGAGCCTTTTCCGCGCCGGCGAGACGCTCGCTGACCTTGTCACCGGACCCTGCGTACAGCTTGGCCAAAGAGATGTTGCCGAGAATCCCTGTTAGTATATTGTTGAAATCATGAGCGATTCCTCCGGCAAGAATTCCAGTGGATTCGAGCTTTTCTATTCGCAGCAGGTTTTCAGCAGCCCGTTTTCTCTCGGTGATATCCCTCACCCAGACCTGGATGCCCGGTTCAGTACCGAATCTGATGGCTCGGGCACTAATCTCGCCGTCGAACGAGGTCCCGTCCTTCCGCAGCAGCTTGACCTCATAGCGGGACGGCACATATTCTCCTCGCATCCTGGCTTGCGCTCTCTCTCGGGTCAGCTCTTGATAGCTTGGATGGTAAACCACCCAGTGATCTTTACCTTCAAGTTCGCCTTTGTCGTAACCCAGCATCTCACAAAGACGCGAATTGGCGAATACTATCTTGGCGGCTTTCTGAACAAAGATTCCGTCAAAGCTTTCTTCCACCAAAGTTCTGTAGCGGTCTTGGCTTTCCCTGAGCGCCTGCTCCGCGCGTTTCCGCTCCGTTATGTCAGCCAGGTTGCCCATGTTTGCCGGGCGGCCCTCATGAACAATATGCGAGGCCAGGACTTCCACGTGCTTTTCTTCGCCGCTCCTGCAAAGCACTCGAATAACGAAACTGGACGGAGCCTCTTGCGGGCCGGATCCGGTCGTATGAACCTGTCTTACGAATTCCCGATCGTCCGGATGTACGAACTCCCAGAAAGGCCTGCCCATAACTTGATCTCTGTCGTAGCCCAGTATGGCAGCCATCCGGTCGTTTACGTAGACGAAGCGGCCGTCCTGGTGGATATAGATTCCGGTAAGCGAATTCTGAGCAAGAAGTCGATAGCGCTCCTCGCTTGCCCGCAGTTCTTCCTCGGCCTTCTTGCTGACGGAAATGTCCGAAACGGTGGCAATGGCGCCTCTCCCTGGATCCGTCGAGTCCAGGGCCGTGATCTTGATCCGGCCAAAGAAGACCGATCCGTCCCTGCGTCGGAATTCAGCCACGGTCTCGGCTGATTCACCTCTCTTCAGGGATTGGAAAAACAGGCGGACGACTCGTTTGTATTCTTGTCGCGACGAATAGAACAGAGGAACGTCCATTCCAAGGTAGTCGTCCTGGCTCTCGTACCCGAACATGTCCACCATTGCCGGGTTAGTCCAAAGCAGCTTACCTTGTTCAACATAACTTATCGCAGCAGGGGACGAGGACAGAATCTTGCTAAGCATCGTCTCGCTGCGGCGAAGGGCTTCCTCCGTCTTCTTGTGGACGGTTATGTCCCTGGCAATTCCGTAGAGCCCGACGATTTCCCCGGAACTATCCCGAATAGGCGCCTTGATCACATGGAAGATCGCGTCGCTGCCCGCGTCCGGTCTGTCTCTCTCATGTTCGACGATTTCACCTTCAAGAACACGGACGTCTGTGGCTCTCGTTTCCGAAGCAAGCTTCGGCCCGAATAATTCCAGGTCGGTCTTGCCAAGCAATTCCGATACCGGCTTTAGAAACAGCTTGGTTGCCGAGGGATTCGCAAGAATGTAACGGAAGTTCCGGTCCTTAATGAAAATCGCGTCGGACGATGTCTCAAAAACGGCGCGAAAACCCACTTCGCTCTGCTGCTGAAGATCGAGACTCTGTTTGCGTTTCTCCTCCGCCGCGATTGCCGATCCCACCAGCTCCAGCAGAAACCAATCCTTTTCGCTCAGGTCGACGCGGGATTCATAGAACAGACAAAGGGCGCCGGCGGTTGTGTCCTCCAGCTTCACTGCCAGGCCCAAGGCGGTCCGCAAATGTTTGGAGCCCTCACCGGGGGCCCCTGAACTGAACTCGTGGTTCTGAAGATCGCAAGTGACAACGGACTCCCCATCAAACAATGCCAACAACTTTCGGCACGCGTGCTCTTGCAGCGCCCGGAAACTCATGTCCTCCTCGGAGACGTTCCATCGTGTGCACACTCGAAGGCGTCCTTGATCAAGCCGGGTGTAAATTCCGCAACTTGCTCCGGTGAATGTGCCGGCCACCCTAAGGAGCCGATTGATGTTCTCCGGAGGATCTTGAGTAAGATTGAGGAGGGAATTGACAATATCGATCAATCCGGCTTCACGCTCCAGTTGCCGGGCGGGAGACGACTCCAAACTGCCGATCTGCCTGCGCAGTTGTTCCGCTTCCCCAAGGAGTCCCCCCGGCCTCTTGTCACCGCTGTGGCCCATGGAGTCCCCTAACTGGCGTCTCGATTC
>DYLG01000062.1 GCA_020722215.1 Desulfomonile tiedjei | reverse complement strand
TGGCCTTGAGCGCGGAACTGGTCTCTTGGATTTCTTTCCCCCAGTATTCTGAAGCGTCCATGATACGGATGTTGTCATCCTCGATAACGAGCATGGACGGCTTCTCGGCACGGCCTGTTATCACGATTCCGTCGAAGCCTGCGTATCTCAACTCGGGCGCGAAGTAGCCTCCGCACGAGGAGTCGCCCCAGTTGCCGGTCAGGGGAGAGCGGCCCGCAACGCAGTTTCTGCTTGTTCCGGAGAGCTTGAGTCCTGCAAAGGGGCCGTTCATGAAGATCAGCAGAGCCTCTGGCGAAAGCGCGTCCGCACCCCAATTTGCTCTCTCCCGGAATACCTTTGCGGCAAGACCGCTGCCCCCGATGTACTTGAGGAAGTAGTCTTCGGGAAGAGCGGACAAATCAACAGCGCCTCGGGTGAGATCAACGTCAATGATCTTTCCGGTGTTGCCCCGCATGGTATGTCGGCCTCCTGTGAGCGACTACTTCATTATCTTGTCTTCCCAGCCAAGGTCCTTCAGCGCCTGCGCGTAGATAACGGCGACCTTCTTCAGCTTGGGGGCCAGCTTCAGCAAGGCCGTGGCAGACCCTTTCACTCGTATCTTGCGTCGGGTTATGGCCATGACGGGATTGAGCTTATTGGACCATGATCTGTGGGCGTCGTCCGCGGACAGGCTCATGGTCAGGTCCGGGTCTTGCGCGGGCTTACCCTGTCCCATCTCGAGCTTGCCATCCCTGCAGTCCACCCAAAAGGAGCAGTTGGGTCCGTCCTCGGTGTAATCGAACCAGATGAGCTGGTTAACCTTCTTCAGGCCGTTGGACAGCTCTGCGTCGTCCCTTGCCTTCTCGAACAGCGTAAGAAACGCCTTAATGGGCTCGGTCTCATCCTTCCAGTACTCCATGTGTTCTCCTCCGTGCTAGAACGCGCTCAAGTAAAGGTTGAGGATGTCTTCCTCCTCCAGATATCGAGGATTGTAACTCACCTGGGAGTCGCTTGCGGCCAGCCCCACGGTTTCCCCGAGTTTCTCCACGTCATTTGGCACCTTGAAATCCCTGAGCGTCTCCGTAAGACCTATCTCGGACTTCAAGTCCTTCACCGCCTCAACCGCCGCTTGCGCCGCCTCCAGGGGATCCATGTCGTTCACATTGACCCCTGCCGCGTCGGCAACCATCATATAGCGAAGAGGGCGTTCCTCGGCATTGAACCTCATCACATGAGGAAGCATGATAGCGTTGGCCAGGCCGTGAGGAATGCCGTAATGCGCGCCCAGAGCATGTGCGGTCGCGTGGACTCCGCCCGTCATGGCGTTTCCGAAACACATACCCGCGAGCGTGCTCGCGATGAGCATGTTGCCTCTTGCTTCAATGTCGTGGGGTTCTCTCACCGCCATGGGAAGATACTTGAATATCAACCTGATGGCATGGAGGCCAAGAGCGTCCCCGATGGGGCTTGCTCCTGTGGAGGCAACTCCTTCGATTGCGTGGGTCAAAGCGTCCATGCCGGTGAACGCGGTAATCTTGGCCGGGAGCTTTACCGTGAGTTCCGGATCCAGCATGGCCACGTCCGCATTGTAAGGATGCGTAATCTGCAACTTCACTCTTGCTTTGGCGTCCAGAACCACTATGGCCGTGGTGACCTCGCTGCCTGTCCCGGCAGTTGTGGGAACTGCAACATGAGGCGGCAACGGCGTCGCACCTTCCCATAGGGCTGCCTGCTCCGCCAGCGGCTGGAAATCCTCCCCGCCGTCACCTATCAAGATGTTGATGGCCTTGGCAGTGTCCATGACGCTGCCGCCGCCCACGGCCACCATGGAGTCCGCTCCCCTCGAGCGGTAGAACTGAGCGCCTTCGTTGATGTTGCCTATTCTCGCATCCTGCACAATGTTGTCGAAGATGCCAACCAGTTCAACATCCGACGACCGCAGCTCCGCTGCAACCATTTCCGCCACCCCGGCTTCCACCAGGCCTTTGTCGGTGAACATGGCGACCCTGCGCCCCCCCAGCTCCCGCAACTCGTAGGCAATTTCGGCGCGTGCCCCTGGGGAATAGATGATCCTCGGTCTGTTGGACCACGTGAAAAACGATTCGAACTCGATGTCAGGATACTTCATGTCAGCCCCCTTGACTTGGCGTACGTCCCGAAACAAACGGCGCATTCAAACAAAGATATCGAATCGCTTCAGAAACGTCAAGATGAAGTGCTGGAAGGCAATCCGCAATGGAGGGCCTGTTTCGTAGACGGGCACAGGCTTCAGCCGTGCGGCCCCGGCGCATCAAGGACTTCCTAGCGTCAATATCGAGACTCAACTTGACATTTTGCGGCTTAATCTGCTATTATTCAGGCCAAAATAAAGTACCTGATCAATCTGCATGGATCGCTGGGCGATCCGTGTCGGAGGAGTTCTCATGAAACGGGTTCGGCTCTTGTTTGCCGTGTTGGTCACAATATCGATCGTCCCTGTCGGCGCCCAAGCGTGGCAGATCCTTCCGTCCTTGAAGTGCTGCATCCCGTCCTGCTGTAACCGCGACGCTGACTGCACCGACGCCATGTTTCCGGCGCCATGTGTATTTCCTCCCGTGCCGAGCCCTTGCGCGGTTCCGTGCCGTCCGCCGGGCCTGCAACCCCAGGCGGTCCCGTGCGCTTTCGAGACTGCTTGCCCGTCATTGCCGCTTCCTTGCCATGGAGTGTCCTACGCAAGGAACCCGTACGTGATTTTTCGGTAAACCCTCTGACATCCGTGGAAGAGCCGGGAGGCCGGCTCGCACGGCATCCGGAGAGCAATCTGCGCCCATCCCGTACACTGGTGGAGGTGAGGAGGGGACGGTTTCGCAAGCCGGCGCCACTGCCTCCTTGAGCGGGAGCGCTCTTGACGTTGATCGTCATGACGAGTCGCGTCCAGAACGGTTGTTTGCCTCGCTAGAACTTGACTCGTTGTTCCGATATATTATGCTGTGGAACTGAATTGTGCTATGGCAGTGCGAAGGATACCCCGAACACTGACCGCAGTGAATTGGTTTCTGATTAGGGATTCTGGTGCCATGCGCGGTTGTAATTGCATTGGGATATGGTTGAGTTTGCTCGTTGCAGTCGGGGTTTGTTTCTGCGGAGCGGCATGGGCTCAAGAGCAGCCGCTTGCCGAGAAGGTGCTTACGCTCGCCCAACCGCGGCCCACCTCGGGGCGGCAGCAGACGGAGATGGGAAGCATTGAGAACTTGCTCGCCGATGCTGTACGCGAGACTGACGGCACTCAGAGAATCAGGCCCCTTGTTTACCCTGATGAGGGCCACAGTCGCAACCCTGGCTTGACAGAGCAGCATGACAGCAACGACGGCCTGCCCCATCAAGCCGCGATCGCCTTGCCTTTGCCGGCAGCGCCTTGGGGCAGCCTTCCCGGTCAGTTGCCGGCCCTTTGGCACGATATCCCGGTCATACGGACGTCCAGGGCTCAGGAGAGCGTGCTGATTGATCCTCCGGATCTGATCGCGTCGGCAGGCGACATGGTGGCAAACACGATGAGTGTCTATTCCCGGCTGGAGATCCTCGTGGACAAGACCAAGTTCACGCTCAGGCTCCTTGGATACAGAAAGGGCAAGGCCAAACTGATCTATGAGACCAGAGTGGGCCTCGGGTCGCCCGATTTCCCGACGCCGACGGGCAAATACGTCATTTGCCGGATATTCGACGACAATCCTTTGTGGATTCCGCCTCAGGACCGCTGGTGGGCATGGGGTGAGTCACCCAGCCACGATGTATACGGCGGACACATGATGCCCTTTTTCAAGAAATATCCGGTGAGAGGAACTTCTGGGGCCGAAGCTGATGACGGTCCGGACAAGGTCGCGCCGCGCATGAAGATGGTGGACGCCGGCATGTATCGCATTCACGGCACCAATTCCCCTTGGAGCGTCGGGGGAAACCAGTCCCACGGATGTGTGAGAATGCTCAACAAGAGCGTGGCTGAATTGGCCCACAACCTCAAGCTCTACGCAGGGGTCACATACAGAGGTACGTCGCCAAATGGCACGTACGTGGACCTTGCACGTCCCGTGACTTTGATACTGCGATAACAGATGAAATGCCATGCCTGCTGCAGCTACCCCCACCATTTGCCGTATATGTGATGAACACTGCGGAATTCTGGTGTCCGATGCGGGACATGAGGTCAGAATTGCCGGAAATCCCGCGCATTCGATAAGCAAAGGCTTCGTCTGCTTCAGGGGGAAGAATTTCGGGCAAGTTCACAATTCGCCTGAGCGGCTCACTCGTCCTTTGCTTCGACAAGGCTCCGACTGGAAGGAGATCTCGTTTGACGATGCACTGGATGTACTTGCCGCGAACTTCCTGCGGGTCAAAGAGAATTACGGCGCTCAAAGCGCTGTGTTCTTCAAGGGAGAGGCTGTAAAGCACCTGGAAGTAGCCCTATACATGCGGCATCTGGCAAACGGCTTCGGATCGCCGAACTACATTTCGATCGGGAGTCTCTGTCACTATTCTCAGGTGATGGCTCATACTCTCACTTACGGTGGCGTGCCGCATCCGGATTTCCGGAGAATCAAGGTAGCGCTGATTTGGGGGGCCAACCCGGCAGTTTCTTATCCGCGCACGTTCGGAGAAATGAGAAAAGCCCTGCGTGAAGGCATGAAGCTTGTGGTCATTGACCCGGCCTGCACCGGGACGGCAAAACATGCGCATATGCACCTTCAGGTCAGGCCGGGCTCTGATGGCTTTCTGGCTCTCGCCTTCTCGAAATATGCCGCTGAATCCGCAGGCATGGCTCCGCCGCCAGGGACTGCGACAGGGTGGGAAGAGCTGGCGGACGTGGTAAGAGGTCTGTCCTATAGCGAACTCCTCAAACAAGCCGACATCAGCCGGGCTAAGTTTGAGGATGCAGCGTCGCTGATCTTCCGGAATCTCCCCGGCTGGTCGCAGGCCGGGCTGGGGTTGGAATCTACGCCCGGAGGTCTTCAGGCAATTCGGGCGGATCAAGATACAAGCCAAAATCTCCGAAGATCTCCGGCCGGATTGCCTCCGAATCACCCACGGCTGGACCGAGGCCAATGCAAACGAGTTGACAGGAATAGAGCACTTCGACCCCATTTCGGGGTTCCCTTGGATGAGGGCGCTGCCGGCCAGAGTTGAACGTGGAAATGGTTGATTGGACTAGGCTTGGCCGGCATGATAGGGCGGGTTCTACCTGCAAAGGGCCCGGAGCAAAACAAGTATTTGAGGGTTATCGTTGATTCGGATGCGGGCGCCCGGCCGGTCGCCCCTACAGCGACCCGTTCAGAAAATGGGCATCGACTCGGTCTTATACCGATGAGCGATCAAACGGGTAATGCCGGTTCACGGCTGCCGGAAGAGCCCCCCTGTTGTCCCTCCGTGAACAGGGAGACAAGAACTCCCTCCCCGTCCACGGGGAGGGTTGGGGATGGGGGTTCCCGATGTTAACGGTCTGAAAGCAAGTTGGTATTATTCATCCCTCCCGAGAACATGAACCCGGCCTAGCCTACAAAGCGGCTCCACCATTCACGCCAGTTCCAGATCTTGCCATCCTTGACCTTTATCGTTATGGATTCCGAATCGGTGAGCGCTCCGCCTGCGCCGTTGTTGCCCCTGTCATTTGCCCAGACGTTGACCTGGCCATCACCGGAGAAATTGCTGGTCGGCGTGTACCTCATCCCCTTGAGCGCTTCGTTGATCCAGTTGAGCGCCCCCAATAGTCTCAGAGACGAGGTTCCGTGCCTGTGTCTCCATCGGAGGCAAGGAGCTTGTCCGCCTGAGACCATGTTCCGCCACTTTCCTCGAATATGTAATCTGACCCGTGATCAGTCACCGCGTCGGTGTCATCAAATCTTGCCCCCACAATCGCGTATGAGCCGTCAATGTCCACCGACCACCCGAATTCATCGCCATCGGCCCTGTCGGACGCCTTTATCTTCGCGGTCTGCCCCCAGATTCCGCCGGCCAACTCAAATACATAGGCTGCGCCTGTGTTGAGGGCCACCCCCTTGTCTGCCTGGGAAGCGCCGACCACGAGGACATTGCCGTCAATGGCCACCGATTCCCCAAAATGATCGCCCGACAAACCATCGACCGCAGTAAGCACCTGTGTCTGAACCCAGTTAGCCCCGTCCCAATGGAACACGTACGCTGCGCCCGCTTCACTCAGGGACCGCACTGTGGCATTCTCCGCTCCGACTACGGCATAGTCTCCGCAAATTGCCACCGCATTGCCGAATGTGGCCAGCTCGGCTGCATCTGAAGCCGTGACCTTGTACTCCGTAAAAGGTTCCCCCTGGAAAAGCCCCCCGTATGATTGAGCCAGGTATATTGATGCCGCGTCCACACCGTCGGTCTCCAATATCCAGTCCCCGCCGGCGGCCGCATCGCCGGTTGCGTCGTCCGAAGCAGCCACATTGTGGCCTGTGATCTGTTCCAGTTGCGAAACGAGCAACTGGCCGGTATCAGTCGATGCAAGATTGCAAGCCAGGAGATCAATGCGGCCGTCCTCAGTGAGAAGGCCTCCCACATCCTGCCAGAAGCTCTGCATTTCCAAACTGCCCAGAAGACTGCCCAGGCTTACGGTGTTTGAACCGGCGAGGTGGAACCGCGCCTCACCCAGGTCGTGGGCGGCAAATGCGATGCTGTCTGCCTTGCGGCCATCCAGCGCTGTCTCGATGAGCGAGATTATGGTTGACGGAGTGTCGTTTGCTCCGTCATAAACTATGGTAACCACCCCGTCCTGCGCAGCGGCCGCCAGATCTTCATGGTCGGCAACGAGGGAGTTGATCACCAGGACGCGCACGCCAGCGGCTCCGATGTCGGCACTATCATCCGAGCCATTCCCCGAGTCTCCTGAAAGGCTGGCCCCAAGGACAGCGTTCAGGTCGTCACCGTAGACCTGATGCAGCGAGTCGGCCATGGGCTCGGTAGAGCCTGCGGGATCGCCTGATCCGGCGCTGCCGAGGGTTGCGGTACTATCCGCGTCCTGGTTCTGGTCAGTGTGTTGCTGAGGATCAGCGTCAACGGACGCGTCCAGAACGATGCGACATTCCAACGGTTGCAGCAGCAGGGCGGGCTTGCGATTCTTCGGTCCGAACAGAAAGCTGAACAAACCCATGTATCTTCCTCCTCAATTCATTCCCCCTTCGCGGACAAGGTTTTGTCCCGAACGCTCGGAGGGAGGAAACGCTTGGCAGAAAAGTCCGGATGTGACTGGTCGCTGAATGATGGTTCAGTCGTTGAAGCTCACCATCATGTCTCCCGCTTGCATCGTACACGAATCGAGCAGGTGCCGCAAGGGAATGTTTGCTGGGTAGTCCGCAAGCAGATCATTTCACGAATACGGCGAAGCATCTTGGGCCAACGGCTCGGTTGCGGAGTTCCCCGAGATGAAGGCTTCACCTCCGGCGCGTGCCCGGTAACGGTCATTCTGTTAAAGGCCCTTAACCGCCTCCCGGACGATACCAGTGCCCGGTGAAGAATCCCCAATTCCAGTTCACCAGAGTCAGCAGCATGAGAAAGGAGAACAAGACAGCTTTTCGCATGCTTGCCGTCTTGACCAGGAACCAGGCGACGATCACCGGCAAGGGCGACAACAGAGCAAACCGGAGGCGCCAATCCCACCATATCAATGTGGCCGCAAGAAGCAGAAGGAAGATCAGAGCAACAGGTTCATAATGGATTTTTCTGAACAGTCCGTACCGCCTTACCAGCGGCCACTGGCAAGCGCCGTACCGACGCATCATACGGGCGAACCCGCGATACGTTTCCGGTCTGTAATGCGCCACCACTGCCGCAGGGTTATAGACCAACCCGTACCCTTTCAGGCGGATCTTCCTGTCCAGGTCAACATCTTCGCCGGGCCAAAGGTTCTCGTCGAATCCTCCCACCTCGTCGAGCACCCTTCTCCGATAAGCCGCACAGCAACTAGGATTGTGTTCCGTTTCCCTGAGAGTCTCGCCTGTCTTGATGTAGTCCGTGATGAAGCCGATGGTTTTCATGAACTCCTGGACGGTTCTTCCAGTTTCGGACTCATCGTCCGGACTCTTCTGGTCGCCTCCCACTCCTGCAATGTCCTCGCCTGTAAACCCCTTTTCAAGCTCGCTAAGCCACTGCCGGTCAACCACGCAGTCTCCGTCGGTAAACGCGACGTATTTTCCCCTTGAATGGCCGACGCCTACGTTTCTCGCTCTTGACGGGCCGCCTTTGGAGAGACGGATCACCTTAACCGAGTCGAAGGATTGACAGATGTCCGCGGTGTCGTCGGTTGAACCGTCGTCAACCACTACTACCTCGTACGAAGGATGGTCATTGTTAATCAGTGATTCAAGGCACTTGCCAATGGTACGCCGGGAATTGTGAACGGGGACCACAACGGAAAAGGTGACAAATGAGTCGCTCATTTCCCGAAGCGTTCCGAAAGAAGATAGGAGAAGAAGTTCTTTGCGCCGCGGAGCTTGCGATAAAGGTCGGAGCGGCTTCTCGTCTGAAAGAGGAACTTGACCATGTACGAGGGCCGAAAATAGAACTGCTTCAGTCCACGATCAACTGCTTCTTGAACCGCGGTCTTGGTCAGTCCGGGATAGTCAACCACAGCGGCCTGCTCTCCGTTTTCCAGCCAGGCTTCCCAACGGTCGGTCTTGATAAGCCCGTGTTCGTTGCAGTAATCGAAGTAATCCGTGCCGGGGAAAGGCACAGCGGCTGAGAACTGCACGGTATGAAGCCCCAGTTCCAGAGCAAAACGGATCGTTCTGTCCATTGTCTCTTGGGTTTCACCGGGCAGGCCCAAGACGAAACAGCCGTGAACATCCAGCCCTGTCCTGTGGCCGAGTTCCATAAAACGCCGCGCGTCGTCCGGGGTTTCTTTCTTGTTCATTTGTTCGAGAACATGTTCATCGCCTGATTCAAAGCCGACCAGCAGCTCACGACAGCCCGCCCGCTTGAGAAGGCGGAACATTTCTTCGTCAGCGGTGTCGGCACGCGCATTGACTGAAAAAGTGATCTTCAGCCCCCTCTTGAGAATCTCCTCGCAGATGGCCATGGCATTGGACTTGACCATGGTGAATGTGTCGTCCTCGAAGAAGAACTCACCTCGAAGCACGCGTGGACACACTGCGATGTCGTACTCGATTTCGTCCACAACGCTTTGAGGGCTGCGCACCCTGAGCTTTCGCCCGTGCATCACCTGGGGCCACAGACAGAAAATACACCGGTGCGGGCAGCCCCTGCCGGAAAATATGTCGATGTAAGGATAAAGCTTTGAGCCGTCAAAGTATTTCATCAGGTCAAGCTGATGCCACGCAGGGAACGGAAGCGAATCGAGGTCTTCGATGAGGGCGCGGGGAGCAGTGCGTTTCGGGCTGCCGTTTTCCATGCGGCAGATGCCATGAACATCGGAGAGGCTGCTGAAATTGTCGACAACGTCCAGGACCGTGAGGTCGTATTCTCCGATGCAAATCGCGTCCACTGCTCCGTCGGCGAGCATCAGGGTATCCTCGGGCACAGCCGAGGCATGCGGGCCTACCATGATCACCGTTGCGTTTGATTCTTCCTTACAGAGCCGGGCACACTCGATGTCCGAGTAAATTGAAGGAGTTGTGGAGTCCAGCACTACGAAATCCGGCTGTTCTCTGTTGACGAGGCGCCTCAAATCCTCCTTGCCCAGATTCTCTGCCGGGAAGTCGTGCAGTCTGGCCCGAATTCCTGCCTTTTCCAGGACCGCCGTGGCGTACGCGAGCCAATCGGGGGCCCTGAGGACCCGTCCCCGGGTTCTTGCAGCCCACCTTTGGGTCCTGTTGAATCCCTTGACATAAGGCTCGTTTATCAGGAGCACCTTTGTAGACATCAGACCTCGGATGTCCCTAACCACGCTGCCGAACTGTGGATTCTCATTGATTTATGGCCTCCCGCTCGCCGGTGGACGACGCAATCGAATGACTCGCTGAACGATTGGTAACAGGATTTGATGCGAGCATTTCCTTGCGTGTCTCGGCCGTGCCGATCTTCAAGACGCCCAGGAAGAAGGAATAGAAGATGATCTGAACCCCCACTGCCACCACGGTGGTTGCGGTAAAAACAACGTGGGTGGTACCCATCGGGCCCATGTCTCTGGCGATCCAGGTCGCCAGGATGGCCACATCAATCATCAATCCGACCCATATCAGGAAAAACCCCACGCCGATGCCGATTTCCAGGGTAAACCAATCGAAGAACCTGGTGAATAGACGACCCCGCATCTCAAACGCTTCGTTCATAGCGAAGGCTTTGGCAAACGCGCCGAGGAAGAGAATCTGAACGCCGACCAGTGCTAGGAGGCACCCCAGAGCCAGCCAGTGAATTCCCATGTAAAACCCCCAAATCACTGACGGCCCTTTGACCAACAATACTTGAAGCACTACCCCCAAGATGAGCAATATACTTCCGGGAATGGCGTACAAGTAATCCGGAGCGTAGAACAAGAGAAGCTTCAACGTGCGCCAACCGTCTCGAAACGTTCTCAGGTGAGGTTGACCGGTGCGTCCGTCCACATGTAGAGTGACCGGGATCTCAGTGATCCGCATGTCCTTGTTGGACGCCTTGACAACCATTTCTATGGCGAATTCCATGCCGAGCGATCTCAACTGAAGCTGGTCGTACGCCTCTCTGGAAAAGCCTCTCATGCCGCAGTATGCGTCGCTCACTCCGGTCCGGAAAAAGAGGTTCATGATTCCCGAGAGGAATGGATTGCCGAAGAACCTGTGCAGGGGCGGCATCGCGCCTGGTAGAATGGTGCCCTTGAGCCGGGTTCCCATGACAAGATCATATCCTTGGCGCAACTTCTCGATAAAGGGACCCATGGCGCTCCAATCATAGGAATCGTCGCAATCGGCCATGATGCAGTATTTGCCCCGGGAAGCCTTGATAGCGGCCTGCAACGCGGAGCCGTAGCCCCTCATCGGCTCACGAACTACCCGGGCCCCACGGGATTCTGCTATCTCCACAGACCGATCAGTGGACCCGTTGTCCCCTACCACGACCTCACCCCTGATCCCGAGGACCGCAAAGGTGTTTATCGCTTTCTCGATACATCTCTCGATGGTGTCTTGTTCATTCAGGCAAGGCATGATTGCTGAAACTTCTATGTCCTGTTTAGTCTCAGACATCTTCATTCCTCGATGGCGGGCAATAGTTCCGCGCCCTTGTCTCGTCAGTCCCTTATTGGCTCACTGCCGGACGCATTGCTTCTTGTTTGATTACTTATTTGACCACAAAGAGGCCCTGAAATCAACATCACGGCGGAAATGACCAACGGGTTTGAAACACGGCCCCCACCCAAGAATGCCATGCCGGTTCTTGACAATCCCTTGCTACCGAGTGAACTGACTCACCGAGTAGTATTGCCGGGACTCCCGTCAAGACTGATTTCGCAGAGAATCCACCCGCCCGGGAAGATCCAGACCGGCTTGATCGCGTGTCTCTTCAACTTGTTGGATTTGAGGTCTTTCCACAGAGGCCCAGGGAACGCGCCGAATACTCGTCGACCGGCTTTCAGGTGGAAATTTACCAGTCTGGGCAAATCCCGCGCTGCATCTCTCGCCGGGAAGGCTATCCGGATTCTGTGCCCGTCTATGAGACGAGGAGAAAGATAAGGGAACGAGAAGAAAAGAGAATCCGGTGGAAGCATAGCCAGCACCTTGTCTGCTATGAAGTAGTTTTTCTCTCTTACGTCGGAATGGCGGATGTAGTCATACGTGAACGCGGTCAGGCCCGCCCAGGTGAAGCCCACCAGCGCCAGAATCCACACCCCGTGCCTCACCGGCCCCGTCCACCGAGCCTGGAAGAGAAGGCCGGACGCAATCAGCGCGGCCAGCAGTCCGGCCATAACTAGAGGCACGACCAGCAAAGGGATCTCGAGGGCTTCCAGGGTTACTATGGGTCTCAAGACCAAGAACGAAAACACTATGGCGGTCGCGGTAAGGATTGCCGCATCCACCGGAAGGCCAAGCAGGACGTGCCATGAGCCCTTGATCTCCCGCAAAGCATAAGCGCATAGGATGCTCAGGAAGGGCAAGGCCGGGATGAAATAGCGGAAATTCAGACACAATCCGCCGAATTCGTGAGGATTGTACGACTGGTGGGCCGCCACCGCGACCGGCGCCGCGAAGAGCGTACAGAGGCCGGCGAAATCCTCCTTTCGCCTCAGCAATGCCACAGCGGGGATGAGCAGCAGCGGAAGGTACGGGAGACTCTGAATGAGGGATTTCTTCAATGAGTCCACGTAGATTACTGCCCCGCCCGCGCTTCTGCTCATTGACGCCAACTGCACTTTGGAATCCAGGGCCCTCACGTCGACTACCGAAACGTATGCATTGACCGCGACTCTGCCGGCCAGTTGCCTTCCTTGGGGTGTGACAACCACGGCGACAACGATCCCCAGTGCTGCCAGCGCGGCAATCCACCTTCTGCTATTGAGAAAATCCCGGCAAACCGGCCTCGTCCACAGCCATGCCGCAAACAGGAAAAGGACCCCGGCCGTTATGAGATAGTAAGGAACGCCGGTTCCAGCTCCGTGGCCATAAGAAAACGGGCTGAAGTCTCCGAACTTGGCGTAATTGGTGGCCGACAACACGGCCAGTCCCGGCAAGGCTGCCGCTGTCCAAACCAGAGCTTCACGAGGTCGCCACGGCCTCGCGAAGAGGAACGGGAACAGAAACGCAGGGTAAGCCAGAAAAGCATCCATGCGCACTCCGGGGGCAAAACCCGCGATAAAACCCGAGGCGGCCGCGGAAATGAGAATGTCCCGGCTTGCAGTCCCGTGAAAGCTGCGCACGGAAAAGTAGAACGCAGCCATGATGAACAGCCCGGAGGTGGTCTGAGGCCATGCGGCCTGAGAGTATTCCCAGGCAAAGGTGGCAAGAACAAAGATGAAACATGAGTTCGCGGCCAGATCCTTGTCGCGGAAGATCTGCCGTGCCGACGCGTAGCACAACACCACCATCAGCAGGAAAGATAGTGAATTCGCCAGGAACAGGCCGTAATATCCCCAGATGCGATAGAAAGGGAGTGCCAGCACAGGGAATAAATAAGGCCACTGGGCCACCAGTCGGCCACCGTGCACCGGCAGGTGCCTGTGGCCTAACTCCGGTGAAGGCAACTCCTTGTAACCGTTCCATATTTCCAGCCCCCCTGTTGCGGAGAAATCCCTGACCATCCAATGATAGAATGCCTCATCCACCAGTAGGTATCCCGGATAAACAGCAAACCACGTGACGCCAATGTGCAGCGCTGCAAGGATGATCAGGAGAGACAGCTTGCTGTCGAATCGCATTAGTTGATTCTTGGGCCGCTCGGGAGATCCGTTTTCCGGCATGGCGGAAACCGAGTCCCCTCCGGACCGCTGTTCTTCGGTCATATAACCCTCCAAGGCGGCACGAGGAGCCGCACAGCGTGGCCGGCGTCGTCTTGGCACGCCCCCTAAGACCCTGCCATTGTGGCCTTGACGAATCACCCTTGTCAATGGGAGGGTGCTCTGCTATCTCTCTCGGGGTGGATAGAGCTGCCATTGATTCGCGGTGATTGAATAGATGAACAATTCCAATGAGTTCATAGATGCAGCAATCCCGTTGCCCATTGAGGGACCTTTCACGTACAGCGTGCCTGTGCCGCTCCGGCACGGTGTCTCATTCGGCTGCAGGGTCCTGGTGCCGTTCAGGAACAAGATCAGGGCCGGTTTCGTCGTTGGCGTAGGAACAACACCGTCGAGCAGCAAAGAAATCAAGCAAGTAGTCGATGTTCCCGAGGAACCGCCATACCTGACGCCAGGTCTTTGGGAATTCATCCGCTGGACGGCAAATTACTACCTGCTGCCGGTGGGCCTTGTCCTGAAGACCGCGCTGCCTCCGGGTTCCGACAGAAAATCCAAACCTTGGGCCGTGCTGACGCCTGACGGCCGACGGTGGTTCGGAGGCATGGGGGATGAGAGCGGGTTGACTCTGCCTTCCAAGTTCCTTAAGGCTGGAGTGATGCTGTGCAAGGAAATGGAAGACGCAATCGGTGCAAGGTCTTTGGATGACGCACGAAAGCGAGGGTGGGTACGCATCGAGGAAAGAATCGCGAGGCCGCGGACAAGTCTTCGGAAACAGACCCTTCCCGAACTCCTTGATCCCGCAGGTTCCTTCCACGGACCAATCGAAGAACCGCCCCCTTTGGTTCCGGATCAGGAAACGGTTTTCGCTGTTGTCAGGGGGGCCGTGCAAGAAGGCGGTTTCAAACCGTTTCTCCTTTACGGCGTGACCGGATCAGGCAAGACCGAGGTCTATCTGCGGGCAATAGGCGAGGTCCTAGCCAGGTCGAAGCGGGCCCTGGTGCTTGTCCCTGAAATAGCGCTCACCCCGCAGTTGGCCCGGAGGTTTCTCAGACGCCTTGGAGGCGGACTCGCCCTCTTTCACAGTGGACTCACTCCGTCCCAGAGGCTCGACGAATGGAGGCGAATACGGTCGGGCATGGTCAATGTGGTGATCGCTGCGCGGTCGGGGATATTCGCCCCCCTCGAGGGCCTTGGAATCATCATCGTGGATGAAGAGCACGATCCTTCGTACAAGCAGGAAGACAGTTGTCCGTACAACGCCAGAGACATGGCACTGGCCAGAGGCAAGCTCGAAGGGGTCTGCGTGCTTCTGGGAAGCGCGACGCCTTCCTTTGAGACCTTCGTGAACGCTCAGACAGGCAGATTGACCAGACTGGATCTCCCTTCAAGGCATCACGGCGGAGGAATGCCCAAAGTGGAACTCGTGGATCTGAGAAACACCAAAGGATCGGACAAAACCGCAGCATTTATCACTCCGCAGTTGACCGCAGCAATGAAACAGGCCCTCGACCGCAAAGAACAGGTGGTCCTGTTCCTTAACAGAAGGGGGTTCGACACCTTTGCCCAGTGTCGCTCGTGCGGTCACGTGTTCAAGTGCCCGAATTGCGATGTGAGCCTCACCCACCATAAGAGAGCCCGTGACCTGAGATGCCACATGTGCGGGTATTCCCAGGCCTCACCGCCTGTGTGTCCTCAGTGCCGCGGAGTGAAGCTCTTTTTCGGCGGGGTGGGAACACAAAAGGTCGAGGAAAGGCTCGCCGAGATTTTTCCTGACGCAAGAATCGAACGGCTGGATCGCGACTCGACTCGGAACGCCGCTGCACTTGAGGGAGTTCTCGATCGCTTCAGGAAGAAGGAGATCGACATACTCGCAGGAACCCAGATGATCGTCAAAGGCCACGACTATCCGGGAATCTCGCTGGTGGGAGTCCTTTGCGGCGATCTGTCTCTGCACTTCCCGGACTTCAGGGCTTCCGAGAGGACCTTTCAGATGATCACCCAGGTCGCGGGCCGCACCGGAAGAGCAACCGACTCGGGGAAAGTCATACTTCAGACGTTCGACCCTGATCATGAGGTGATCAGGCATTCCGCATCCCATGCTTACGAGGCGTTCTTTCAGTGGGATTCGTCATTGCGAAAGGAGCTTCTTTATCCGCCCTACGGACACCTGATCCTCGTTCGGATAGAAGGCAACAGCGAAAAACGAGTCGAGGAGAAAGCCATAAGGATCGGCAGGGCTGCGAGGCTTATCAAAGGCGATTCGAGGGAGGTCATGATCCTGGGGCCAGCTCCAGCACCCCGTCGAAAGGCGGTGGGGCGTTTCAGGTGGCAGGTTCTGTTCAAATCCGCCAGTCGAAACGCGGTGAGAAATCTTGTCCGCTCTCTTATGGATGAAGGTCATCTCAAGGGTCACGGGTTGAAGATCGTGGCGGACGTTGATCCCATAGACATGCTGTGAACCGAAGCCCCGCATCAATCCGTGAACAGAGCCGATCGCAGGGAAAAGACGAACGGGATTGAGCGCTGGGACTCCACAAACAGCTTGTCCGCCGAATCGGCATGCCCAACCCCCTTTTCTTTAGGGCCTGAGTCGGGTATACTGGAAACACGGGTTTGACTCGCAGGAGAGAATCTTCATGAAAAAGGCTGCAGTCGTTATCATCACAGTTCTGACATTCCTTGTGGCCGGCGGTGTCATAATCGGATTGTCGGTCTCGCGCAAGCCGGTTGTCCAGGAAAAGGCAAGCGCAGTCAAGTCGTTCACTGATGAGAATTTCCAGACGGAGGTGGTCCTGGCTTCCCGAAGCAGGCCCGTTCTGGTGGACTTCTATGCAGACTGGTGTTTCCCATGCCGCATGCTGGATCCGGTTCTTGAGGAAGTCGCACGAGACCTGGGGCCAAGAGCGGTCATCGGTAAGATCGACCATGACAGGAACATGATCGGGCGGCGTTTTGGAGTGAACAGGATCCCGGCTCTGTTCATCATAAAGGACGGCGAAATAAAGGACGCTTTCTACGGAGTGGTTCCGAAAGAGAAGCTGATGAAGGCGCTCATGGAATTCGGAACGTGAAGGAGCGTGAGGCCAATGCAAAGAGGACTGACCCAACTGAAGATCATGATCAAAGGCGCCGGAGAGATGGCCACCGGAACCGCATGCAGACTGCATAGCGCCGGATTCAACAGAATACTCATGACCGAAGTGGAATTTCCCCTGGCAGTTCGAAGGATGGTAAGCTTCTCTGAGGCGGTTCATGACAGGAGTCAGGTTGTCGAAGGCATAAAGGCCATCCGTGCCGATTCCTTTCAAGAGGCTTCGGCAGTCTGGGCCAACCGCGTCATACCCGTCTTGGTTGATCCGGATGCCCGCTGCCGGGAACAGTTTGAACCTGATGTGGTAGTGGATGCGATCCTGGCCAAAGAGAACCTGGGGACAACAATCCGCGATGCAGCTCTGGTGATCGGCCTCGGTCCCGGATTCAGTGCGGGCAGCGACGTGCATTGCGTAATCGAAACCAATCGAGGCCACAACCTGGGGCGACTCATCATGAAGGGACCCGCTTCGCCCAACACCGGGGTTCCCGGCGACATAGCAGGCCAGACCGCAACCCGCGTTCTGAGGGCCCCGACGGATGGCGCTTTTCGTTCAGACCTGAGTATCGGCGTGATGGTTGAGCGCGGCCGGGTCGTGGCACACGTGGACGGAGCCGAGGTGCGCGCAGGGCTCGACGGCGTGCTCCGAGGTCTCATCAGGCCTGGAACCCGCGTCTGGACCGGCCTGAAAATCGGCGATGTGGACCCTCGCGGAGATCCTTCCTATTGCCACACCATCTCCGAAAAGGCCAGAGCAATCGGCGGCAGCGTGCTTGAAGCAATCCTGATGAAATTCAATACCTAGGCGCCAGCGGGGTGGTCGAGCCGGTGACCTGTTTCACACCGGCCCCCAT
>DYLG01000061.1 GCA_020722215.1 Desulfomonile tiedjei | reverse complement strand
TATCAATTGTCAAAACTTGGCGAATTTTTCGGCCTACGCTCGCAAAATTCAGGTTTCCTTCGAACACATCAACCGCGACAGGATCTCCCTCCCTGTCCGTCAAAAGCCCGATGACTATTTGCTTTTTTCCCTTTTTACCATCACGGTTGAACCCGTATTGACCGAATTCATTGCATTTGCCTTCGAGATAAGAAGACGTCACATCATACAGAAAGAGCTGATTGCACTGCTTGCCTCTTTTCCTGAACAGCTTCGATTCGATCTCCAATCTTCGGTCTGCCAAATCATCCAGGACGTCATACAAATCATTCTCATTGAAACCTATATGGTCCGGATGCCCAAGTCCCCCGCCCGCGCGAATTTTCGGTTGACTTTCGGGCCGGTGCGGTTAGACTCAAACGTTTAGGGCAACGAGATGAGCCCTCAACGGAGTGAAACAGTCTCGCCGGGCAGGCAAGATCCTGGGCGCTGTCAAGGGATGCTCCCTTTAAGGCCTGACCCGCTCCGGCGCTCAGGCCGCCACGAATCGTTCCCGGAGGGTACAAGCTGAGAGGTAAAAGCGAATGGCTTCAAACGATTACAAGGATACGCTGAATCTGCCGCAGACAAAATTCCCCATGAGGGCCAACCTGCCCAAGCGGGAACCTGAAATACTTAAGAAGTGGGAAGAGTCCAAGATCTATCACCAGATCAGGGAGGCCAGCCAAGGCAGACGGAAGTACATACTCCATGACGGTCCGCCGTACGCAAATGGCAACATTCACCTTGGAACCGCGCTGAACAAGATACTCAAGGACATGATCGTCAAGTCCAGGTTCATGGCGGGATACGATTCCGAATACGTTCCCGGCTGGGACTGCCACGGACTGCCCATCGAGCACAACGTGGACAAGGAACTTGGAGACAAGAAGAAGGGCATGACTGCAGTGGAAATCCGGCGCTACTGCCGCGCCTACGCCGAAAAGTATATCGACGTACAGAGGGAAGAATTCAAGAGACTCGGCGTATTCGGCGATTGGGAAGATCCGTACCTGACCATGAACTACGCGTACCAGGCGACGATTGTGCGCGAATTGGGGAAGTTCTTCGAGCGCGGCGCGGTGTACAGAGGTAAGAAACCCGTTCACTGGTGTCGTTCGTGCGTGACCGCGCTCGCGGAAGCTGAAGTTGAGTACATGGACCACTCTACACCGTCCATCTATGTCCGATTCGCGGCTCGGGGTGATTTCTCGAAGCGACTCCCCGAGCTGAAGGGCAGGAACGTTTACGTGGTCATCTGGACCACCACGCCTTGGACAATCCCGGCCAATCTGGGGATCATGTTTCATCCTGACGAGTCGTACGCGGCCGTCGAAGCCGGTGACGACGTGTACATCCTTGCCGAGAGGCTCGTTGCGGTAAACATGGACGCTTTCGGAATCCGCGATTATAAGGTGTTGACCACTTTCCCGGGGCGTCAGGTTGAGGGGCTGGTCTGCACCCACCCGCTGTACGACCGGGAGTCGAGACTCATTCTCGCTTCGTTTGTTACGTTGGATACAGGCACAGGATGCGTGCACACCGCGCCCGGTCATGGCCAAGAGGACTACGAGGTGGGCCTGGAATACGGCTTGGAGGTGTACTCGCCGCTGGACGACTACGGATGTTTCACGAAGGATGTGGAATTCTTCGCAGGCAAGTTCGTTTTCGACGCCAACGAAGACGTGATCGCCAAACTCAAGGAAAACGGAGCGTTATTGCTCTCGGAGACCATGGTGCACAGCTATCCCCACTGCTGGCGGTGCAAGGAACCTGTCATTTACAGGGCCACTCCTCAGTGGTTCATCTCTATGGAAAAGACCGACCTAAGAAGCGGCGCTCTGGCTGCCATTGACACGGTGAAATGGATTCCCCGATGGGGCAGGGACAGGATCTACGGGATGATACAGCACCGCCCGGACTGGTGCATCTCGCGGCAGAGGATCTGGGGCGTGCCTATTACTGCGATGAGATGCGCCGATTGCGATGACACCGTAGCTCCCCCGGAACTCTTCGCACGCGCTGCGGACCTGTTCGAGCAGCATGGAGCAGACATCTGGTTCGATGCGGAAGTCAAGGACCTGGCGCCGGAGGGACTGAGGTGCCCCTCCTGCAACAGCGCTTCCATTGTGAAAGAGACCGACATTCTCGACGTATGGTTCGACTCCGGTGTGAGTTGGGCAGCGGTTTGCGAGCAAAGAGACCGGCTCGTTTGGCCTTGTCAACTGTACCTCGAGGGGAGCGACCAGCATCGCGGATGGTTCCATAGCGCACTGCTGACGTCGGTGGGGACGAGAGACCGTGCCCCGTACGAAAGCGTGCTCACCCACGGATTCGTTGTGGACGGCAACGGCAAGAAGATGTCCAAGTCCTTGGGAAACGTCATTCAGCCCGAGGAGATAATCGACAAATTCGGCGCCGACATCCTTCGGCTCTGGGTTTCCGCGGAGGACTACAGGGATGACATCAGGATTTCCCCCGAGATCCTCGACCGTCTTTCGGAAGCATACAGGCGCATCAGGAATACATGCAGGTTCCTGCTGGGCAACCTTGCCGATTTCAGCCCGGATGAGCACATGGTTCCCGCCCGGCAGATGCTCGATCTGGACCGGTTTGCCCTTGACCGGCTCAACAAAATGATTGTCAGAGTGTTGAAAGCGTATGACGATTTCGATTTCCACGTGGTTTTTCAAGCGCTTCACAACTACTGTGTAGTGGATCTTTCCGCGCTTTATCTCGATATAATCAAAGACCGCCTCTACTGCGAAAGACGGGACGGGCGCCTGCGCAGATCGGCTCAAAGCGCCTTGTACTACATTCTGTCAGCCCTTGTGAGGCTTATGGCTCCCATCCTCGGCTTCACGGCAGAGGAGGTTTGGTCGCACCTTTACAATGATGCCAAGATGGCCGGCAGCGTTCATACGGCATCTTTTCCTGAGCCTGTTGGTGGGGTTGACCTTAACGCCGAGGAAAATGCCGGATGGGAAGAGATTCTGACTGTGCGGCAAGTTGCGTCCAAAGCATTGGAAGAGGCTAGAGCGGCCAGGATTATAGGGTCCTCTCTTGAGGCATGTCTGTCGATCAAAGCGCCGGCGAGGATAGTGGACCGGATCGCCCGAATGCAGGACCCCAACGGATTCTTCATAGTGTCGGGATTGGAGATTGAGGCAACCTCGGGCGATTCGTCGGGCGAAAATACTGAAGAGGCAGCGTCGGCGGTTGTAGTGCAGGTGGTTCGTGCTGAGGGCTCCAAGTGCCCGCGATGCTGGATGTGGACCACTGACGTGGGGAGTGATACGACTCACCCGGATGTGTGTGCGCGGTGCGCGGCTGTGCTGCGCGGTGAGACTGACTAGCTCCCAATTGAAACGCAGAGGGCTTCAGACCGATGCCCCCGGGGCCTGCCCAAGGCCGCGACTTACCCGGGAGGGCCTCCGGAAGGGCAATGTTCCCTTCCGGACAGCATAACCTCATCCTTTGTTGGCCGCGGCTCGTTTGGAAGCTTTCAGCGGATTGAGCTTTTGGGTCTGAGTGGATTTGGAGCGCTCGACGTGGGTGGCGAAATTGCAGGGTCTGCCGTTCCACTTCTTGGACGGATCGGGGGCCACGGTGCAGAATGTCCCTGAATCAAAGGTCACTGTCCGGGAACAACCCTGGCATTGATCGACGATCGGATGACACCGACCGCCGTTGAAAGTGCACCCTTTCGCGGTCATGAATCCACACTCTACGCCCTTCTTGATGGAGACGCACTGCATGGTTCTTTCCTCCTGAGGTCGTTTGAGCGGGGGAAGCCTCCCCCTCTCGGAGTTAAAGTCTCTAGCATACAAATTGTGAGTCAATAGTCAAACAAAAAAGTTTCGCAGGAAAAAATTCCCGCCAAAACAGATTACCTGGGAGAGTGTCCGGCAAGCCATAAACATGCTCGAATCGTAGCACGCCGGCATTCGACAGGCTCCCAGGCCCCTGATGTCGTTGTGTCAAACACCCTCGGCAAAGTATCCGTACCATGCCGCAGGTTCGTCTTCCCTGCGAGAACCGGGAGCCGAACCTTGGGGGCCGCCGCGTGAGCACCTATGCGGTTCAGCCGCCACTTCTTCGCCCTGCGAGGGGCATGCAAAGCCTGCCTCAGCCATCCTTCGCTCACCCGCGGTGGCCATCACCGTGACACTGAAACCGTCTCTTTCGCGTTGGACGTCGAAGTTGAGCATGAACCGGTTGCAGTCGGGGAAGTGTTGCTTCTTCCGTGTCATCAAATCATTCATTAGGAGTCTTACATCGTGTTCATTCTCCGGACCTGCCAAGCCCAAGACGGAGTTTATCAACAAATTTGCAGTCTTCGCGGGAAGCAGCGCTGCGTTCCATGCGGCCAGCGCGAGCGCGAAAAGGCGTTCGGCTTTCTTCCGGTTGGTGGCAAGCGGTAGGTAGGGTTCGACAAAGTCCAGCAGCACTTGGGACATCATCTCGTCTTCGGGCGGGGTGGTTGTGAGGCGAGCACCGTGCAGACCGCAGTCCATCAGCATGGACATGGCTCGTTGTATTTCGTTTTTCGGAGTTCTCCTCTTCTTGGCTCGTGACTGCATCCATGGCCTCCCTCAATCACTTGTACTGCACCGGAACATGGCTTCCTGATTAGCGGCCGAACTGAGCCGCTCAGAATGCCGTCGTCGGTGGTGGGATACGCTTGTATCGCAATTTATTCCGTATGTAAAGCCTGTTGTTGCAAAAACATCGAAACTGTACAATGTATTTGCCATAACCTTGGGGATGAGTGCTCGGCCTGGAGCCGCGGCCGGCCTGACGGAGGATGTGTGGGAACAGTTACAGTCGTTGCCGAGACAAACTACGATTTGTCCGTATATATCCGTTGCCGGAAGAAATTTCCGATTTGTTGATAGGGGCGGCTTTGAAACCCGCCCTTCCGCGAACCCCATTCGGAAGGAAATCTTGGAGGCTGGAGTTCGGCCGGCCGGCGATATTGGGGGATCGGTGGTGCGGTGTCAAGTGCCGTGGCAGGTCTCCCGTTCGTCGAGGAAGAGGTACAGGGCCGCGATCATCACCGACGAGGTGATCTTCCCGGATCTGATGTAATCTCTCAAGTCCCGGACCGGGACCAAGACCGTTTCCAGCTCTTCGGTTTCATCAGGGTTCGGAGCCCCCGTCAGGGTGACGTTCGGCGCGAGGTACACATAGAAGTCATTGGTGAACAGCGCAGGCATGCTTTCCATCTTGGCAAGGAGTCGCATTTCTCCAGCCCGGTAACCGGTTTCTTCTTCGAGTTCATCTCTGCCGCTCTGTTCCGGGGTCTGACCATTCTTGACCAGACCGCCGGGCGGCTCAAGGGACAGCCGTGCCGTGCCGTGCCGATACTGCCGAACCATCACCACCTGGTCGTCCGGGGTGACAGGAATCACGGATACCCAGTCTGGGGACGTGAGTACCTGGAATTCGTGGATGTTTCCGGTTCTCGGAGACCGGCTTCTGTTGATCCGGACCGAGAACAGTCCGTAACTGCGGTCCTCGTGGGTGTCGATTACGTCCCAGTGGAGGTTGTGATACTGCAAACCCTTTTCCATAGCTGCTCAGACCTCTCGATGGAGAAACCCGGATGAAGTTGAACGCGGCGGTGGGCAACGAGAAAGGGAAATGCTTCCACGTGCAGTCGCCGGCTTGGCCCCGGAATAGGGCAGGGCAGGATTGCCCGCTGCTCCCTGTGAATTACGCAAGCCTTATCCGTTGGATGGAGAATCTTCGGAACCGCCTATGCCCAGACGATCCTCCGCGGCCCTGAGGATAGCGGCCAGCATCTCTGCGTACGTCATGCCTGTGAATGCGGCCATTTTCGCCAAATGTCCGTCCCAGCACCATCCAGGGTTGGGGTTCACTTCGAGGAGCCGGGGGTTCCCCTCGGCATCGAGGCGCCAGTCAAACCGTGTGTAGTCCCGGCACTCCAGCCGTTCCGAAAGCATGGTGGACCATTCAATCAAGGCTCTCGCGGTTGAGTCATTCAGCCGAGCCGGAACGGATCTAATGCTCCAATAGGGTGAATCAGGGCACCATTTTGCCTCGTAACCGCAGATCCTGGGCAAATCCTCGGGAAGCGCGGAATAGTCTTCCTCGGAAATGGGAAGGACCATGTAGGAAGAAGGCGGGTTGCCGATAATACCCACGGTGAGGTCCTTGCCGGTGAGAAACTCTTCCACGAGAATAGGCTTTTCATAGCCAAGATTGTTCCGAATTCCGGTTATGGCGTTAATCAGGCCCTCAGCATCGTATGCCACGCTTCTAGCGGTTATTCCGAAACTCGAATCCCCGAAATTGGGTTTGACCAGGACGGGAAAATCGAACGGCAATTCGTAAGCGGAGTCTTCGGGTTTAATGAAATGGGCCTGGGGAACAGGAATTCCCATCTCTTTGGCTGCTCCGCGAACGACGGATTTGTCGTAGCAGAAGGCCAGACACTGGGGACCAGCGCCGGAATATGGAAAACCAAGAGCCTCAAGGAGCGCAGGAACGTGCAATTCGCTCCTCGGGTCATTTCCGAACCCCTCGTCGCACAAGTTCACCACGAGGTGTATCCGAGTCCGCATTCTGAGCAGGTCTCTCATGAGGGTATCATGATTACTCAGGTATGTGAACTTGTAGGCGTCCAATTCTCGGAGGGCTTCCTTCATTTTGTCTATGGTGTAGAAATCATCGTCGTCGAACACGCACAGAGGCTTGAGCGGATCAGGTCTACGAGGATCCCCCAAAATCACCACAACGTTCTTGTGCGCGGCGTGGGCCTTTTTTCTGGGTTGGCTCCATTCCTTTCTCACCTGCGCGGTCGCTACGATACGCCGTTCCATCATGCCCAGATCCTGGGCTCGTTGAGACGCGGGCGTGATAACCGTGGGAAAGATGACCTCGCTGAACCCTGCCTGCTGCAACACCTCCGACAGGCTCTCCTTGGAATAGAGTCGTTCAGCATAGAACTGATCTGCAATAACACCTTTGGCTACGTGTGTAACCACTTCTCTGGATACCAGCCGCTCCCCGTCCGAGGAGAGGGACCTCTCCCGACATACGAAGAGATTCTTGTCAATCCACTCCCACGATCTGCTTTGGAAGTTCTCCTTAAGGAACTGTCCGTCGGCAATGTCGATGAGCAGTTTGCCCCAAGGCTTGATGACGCGGAAAATCTCCCTCAAGACACCCAGATCGTCCTGAAGTGTTTCAAAGTATCCGAAACTGTTGCCCAGGACCAGCACCACGTCAAAATCATCTGCCTCAAAGGGGAGTTTTCTCGCATCCCCCTCTCTGAACTTGATCCCTAGACCCTGTTCCTTGGCGCGTTCTTTGGCCCTCTGAATAAGATAATGGGATCGATCCAGGCCTTCCACGTTGCGACAACCTCGGCGAGCCAGCTCGAGGCTGTGTCGTCCCTGGCCACAGCACAGGTCAAGGATCCTTTCCTGCATGTTCAGGCCAAGACATTGCAGCACAACATCCACCTCGCCGGCCGTAATCCGGGAATCCGCCACAACATCGGCATCGGTCTTCAGATACAATCCGTTGAAAATCCGGTGCCACCAATCAGAAGGAACGTGTTCCTCGAGGTTGCGCACCGGCCCGAGAGTTCTCGGTCTCGCGTGACATCTCCGGCTCCGCTGGTGAACGGCGCCTGCGGGTGATATTTTGCTCATGGCTTCCGTTGGTCCCCGTATCGGTTAAGTAGTGACACTCTATTCTCAAAAATAGGATTCCTTGTCTACAATAATCGATCCTCTCGGACGAAAAAATGCCGCGACCTGACAAGAACCTTCGCCCCGGCTTGCGGACTCACTTCTCCGAAGGTTCTCGGGCATCACGTCACTCGCCCTGGTAAAGCAAGGAGTACTTCGATTCCAGGTAGCTGAGCAGATACTCGGGGTTGAGGGGTTCGCCTGTGACCACCTGCACAAGATCTCGGGGCCTGTATCGGGCGCCGTGTGAATGGATGTTGTGTTGGAGCCACGATCGGAGTTGAGTGAATTCTCCGTGTTGGAATTGGTCTTCGAGGGAGCCGAGGTCCTTTTCAGCCTGCGCGAAGAACTGCGCTGCATACAGATGACCCAAGGTATACGTCGGGAAATATCCGATAAGTCCGGAGGCCCAGTGCACATCCTGCATAACCCCTTCCGAGTGGTCCGAGGGCAGTCGGCCGAGATGCTCAAGGCTCTTCTCACGCCACGCATCGGGCAGATCCGGCGCCTGGAGAGACCCGTTCATCAGAGCGCGTTCCAGATCAAATCGCACCAGGATGTGGAGGTTGTACGTTACTTCGTCCGCGTTGAGGCGCACCAGGCCAAGGGACACCGCATTGACTGCCAGGAGGAAATCCTCCTGCGAGACGCTTCGCAAAGGTGGAAACGTGTCCCTGGCAAGGGGGAAGAAGAACCTCCAGAATCCCGCTGAACGCGCCACGAAGTTCTCCCAGAGCAGCGACTGGCACTCGTCCATGCCCAGTGACGCGGTGCGACAGATCGGCTCGCCCCAGTGAGTAAGGGGAAGACCCTGCGCGTACATGGCGTGGCCTGCCTCATGAATGACCGAAAAGAACCCTTCCCGGAAGTCGGTCTCGTCGTAACGGGCGGTGATGCGCACATCGTCCGGTCCTATCCTTGCGGAAAAGGGGTGAACGGACGTGTCCAACCTTCCCCTCTCCGGACTAAATCCGATTTGCAGCGCAACACTCTTTGCAAACGACTCCTGGTCCGCCACGGAACAGCAAAGCTTTCTCGGATCAAGATGAGGTCGGCCGCTGATGCTGTCGATCTTGGCCAACAGCCTGAGCAGTCGTTTGTTGACCTGTTCGAGGGTACGAACCACATTTTGGGCGGTTTCTCCGGGCTCGTACTCTTCCAGAAGGGCGTCATACGGCTCATTGTCGAATCCGATGGCCGACGCCTCGGATCTCTTCAGCTCCACGATGCGGTTCAGGTAGGGCGAGAACCGACGCCAATCACTTTTGGCCCTGGTTTTCTCCCATACGGACTCGCCTTCCATGGCCGCACGAACTATCTCCACCGCGAGCGCTTCGGGCACCCTTGTGAGCCGGTCGTAGATTCGCCTCCATTCGCGCACATTTACTGCCTCGATGGAAATCGGGTCGGCAACTAGGCTCGAATCCTCAACTATTTCCAGGAGATTACCTATTCTAGGATCAGCGAATCGACGATATCGCATCTTCGCCAGCGCCGCGAGATGGCGCACCCGATGAGCGTGCCCTTTCGCAGGGATATGGGTTCGCTGATCCCAATACGCCAAGTCAATGGCCGAATCCAGATGAGCGATTTCCAGACTTCGCGCTGCAAGATCCTTGTAGGCTTGATAAGCGTTCACGTGCAAATCTTCCTTATGCATGCCGTTCCGATCTATGACTGAGGCAGAGCGCCAGGGCTTCGTCCGGTCCATCATCGCACCTCTTGATTAGTCTGTGCAAGCCGGACTATCGAGAATGCACGAATGCCGTTCAGTCACGTTGATCGGCAATAGAGGAACCGGGGTCAGAGGTCGCCCTGGGCGCAACCATTGTGTCTTGTGGAACAAACTTGCCGGCTTGTTTGATCCAAGGCCAGGCAAACCCGTGGGGCTGAAAGGCGCCGCTACGGTGGCGTGAAGCTCTCCCGGGCTGGTACCAGTCTGTCGCACAACCGTTGGAGATGCTGGAATCGTGGGAGGATGGCGGTCAAACAGGTCGGGTAGCCTGGACGTTCTACGTCCAGGCCGCGAAGCGGCAGGAGGCATATTATGCAGGACCATGTGTCAGAGCCAACTTGCCGAAGCAACTCGATTGCCGACTCAGACCTCCTGTTCCTTGGGTTCCCTCGGAACCCGGACGCAGTAGCGTCCGGGCTACCCGCGTGGCACGATCTTGGACATTGAGGAGGTTTCGCAGCAGGCTCCCGGATCCTGTCATTGGGTCGCAGTCGGGGCGACCTGCCGGTCGCCCCGACAATCGACGGGGCGCCGTACTTAGTACATTCCTCCAGGCGGCATACCGCCTCCAGGCATTGGGGGTTCTTTCTCTTTGGGTTTCTCGGCAACCATGACTTCGGTGGTCAGCATAAGTCCCGCGACTGATGCTGCGTTCTGAAGTGCGAGTCTGGTAACCTTGGCCGGGTCGATGACACCTGCGGTCATGAGGTCTTCGTAGGTCTCATTGGCTGCGTTGAATCCGAAAGCGCCCTGGCCGCCCTTCACTTTGTCGGCAACGATGGACCCGTCCTGGCCTGCGTTGGTAGCGATTTGACGGATAGGCTCTTCAAGAGCGCGCAGCACTATCTTGGCTCCCACGCCCTGGTCGCCTTCCAAGGCCAGACCCTCAACGGCCTTAAGACACCTCAGATAAGCGACGCCGCCACCGGGAACAACGCCTTCTTCAACCGCTGCTCTCGTCGCGTTAAGGGCGTCCTCCACGCGGGCCTTCTTTTCCTTCATTTCGGTCTCGGTGGCTGCGCCCACATTGATGACCGCCACGCCTCCGACCAGCTTGGCCAGGCGTTCCTGGAGCTTTTCACGATCGTAGTCCGAGGTGGTTTCCTCGATTTGGGTGCGGATCTGTCTGACTCTGCCTTCGATCTTCTCCTTGGCGCCGGCGCCGTCCACTATGGTGGTGTTGTCTTTGTCTACGGTAACGCGCTTGCAGCGGCCAAGATCGTTGAGGCTCACGTTCTCCAGCTTCAGGCCAAGATCTTCGGAGATCACCTGGCCGCCCGTGAGGATCGCTATGTCTTCCAGCATCGCCTTCCTGCGGTCGCCGAAACCGGGGGCTTTAACTGCGGCGGCCGTGAGGGTGCCTCTCAGTTTATTGACCACCAGCGTGGCAAGGGCCTCGCCTTCCACATCCTCGGCCACGATAAGAAGCGGCCGGCCCATTTTGGCAACCTGTTCCAGGAGAGGAAGCATGTCACGCATATTGGAGATCTTCTTCTCATGGATCAGGATGTACGGGTCTTCAAGGGAGACTTCCATGCGCTCGGCGTCGGTCACGAAGTACGGCGACAGATAGCCTCTGTCGAACTGCATACCCTCCACCACGTCGAGAGACGTCTCCATGGCCTTGGCCTCTTCCACGGTTATGACGCCTTCCTTGCCGACTTTCTCCATGGCCTCCGCGATGATGTTGCCGATTGTGGAATCGTTGTTTGCCGAGATGGTTCCCACCTGAGCGATTTCTGTCTTGTCTTTGGTCGGCGTGGACAGATCCTTGAGTCCGCGGACAACAGCGTCAACCGCGGAGTCGATCCCCCTCTTGAGATCCATGGGAGATGCGCCGGCAGCCACCATCTTGATGCCCTCACGATATATGGCCTGAGCAAGCACTGTCGCGGTGGTGGTCCCGTCACCGGCAACGTCGGAAGTCTTGGATGCAACCTCCTTGAGCATCTGGGCGCCGAGGTTCTCGAATTTGTCCTCAAGCTCGATTTCCTTGGCAACGGTGACGCCGTCCTTTGTCACGTTCGGAGAGCCCCAGGATTTTTCCAAGATTGCGTTGCGGCCGCGGGGACCGAGCGTAGACTTCACCGCATCCGCCATGATGTTCACACCCTTGAGGATCTTGTCCCGAGCCTGTTGCTCGAACAGAATTATCTTTGCAGCCATTTATTCGCTCCTTTTACAAGTTTTCGTATCTGGATTGGTTTCTTGAGTGTTTGTTGAGGCTTCCGCCGGAACGAATCAGCCTTCGATCAATCCCAGCACGTCTTCTTCCCTCATGATGAGGTATTCTTGACCTTCGATTTTGATTTCGGTGCCCGAATATTTTCCGAACAGGATTCTGTCGCCTGCTTTGACCTCTGTGGGAACAAGCTTTCCATCCTCGGTCTTCTTTCCGGGCCCCACGGCAATAACCTTGCCCTGCTGAGGTTTCTCTTTTGCGGTGTCGGGAAGATAGAGGCCTCCAGCGGTTTTCTCCTCGGACTCGACCCTCTCTACCAGTACACGATCATGGAGAGGACGAAACTTCATGTGCCTACCTCCTGGTAATGATGACATGGTATGGGGAGCGCGCTTCTGCTAGCACTCTATTGAAGTGAGTGCCAATAACCTCCTCAATTGTCAAGCCCCCTGGATGAAATTTTTTCCATTTCCGCCCACTTTTCACTTATGCTGGTCTCACATGCAACAAATACAACTCGGAGAGGTCGGATGAAGCACCAAGTGCCATGCCCAAACTGCGGGACCATGATCACTGTCTATCGAAACCCCATCCCGACGGTGGACGTGATCATCCGGATCAACGCCGGGGTGATCCTCATCAAACGAAAGAACCCGCCCCATGGGTGGGCAATCCCAGGAGGTTTCATTGACTATGGAGAGAGTGCCGAACAAGCAGCGCGGCGCGAGGCTCAGGAAGAAACGGCCCTTGTGGTAAGCGACCTCCGGCAGTTTCGGGTGTACTCGGATCCTGACAGGGACCCCAGACACCACACCCTCACTGTGGTTTTCACTGCCACCGGCCATGGGAATCCTCTGGCCAAAGATGACGCCGCGGAGATAGGTGTGTTCACTCGGGAGGCATTGCCGTCTCCTATTGCGTTCGATCACGCGAGGATTCTGGAGGATTATTTCGACCTGGAAGAAGCCTCCGGAAAGGCCGCAGCCCGGGCCCGGCAACAGGGGCGGCCCGGGTGACTTCGCCCGCGGAAACCTGCCAATGTTGGGCATCCCCGTTGCAACTCTTGCCGGGCCGCGCTATCTTGCATCGAGGAGACCCGACTCGAGGTTCACAATATGATAGGTATTTCCAAGCTTTATTGCGGCGCGGTAGAGGCGTCGGATCCGCTTCGTTACGGGCGTCGCTCGAAAGACCTGCCTTCCCATCTTCTCCAGTTTTCCAAGGACAAGAAGCCTGTTGTGGTATGGAACGTGACTCGGCGGTGCAATCTGAAGTGCGTGCATTGCTATTCCCAGTCCGAGGATAGGGAATACGGCAACGAACTTTCCCTTGAAGAGGGCAGGGCGTTGCTGGACGACCTCGCCGAGTTCGGCTCCCCCGTGGTTCTCTTTTCCGGTGGCGAGCCGCTCATCCGCCGCGATATACTTGATCTCATCGAGTATGCAGCGGCCCGGGGAATGCGAGCGGTGCTCTCTACGAACGGCACGCTCATCACGCGCCGGCTCGCGGCAAGCCTCAGGGACCTTGGCCTGTCGTATGTGGGGATCAGTCTCGACGGCCTCGAGGAAGTCCATGATGCGTTTCGCGGAGTCGCAGGCTCGTTCGCCCGAGTCATGGCCGCGATCAATCACTGCAAGGACGCTGGTCTGAAGGTCGGGCTGAGGTTCACCATCAACCGGAGAAACCATCAGGACATTCCCGGCGTTTTCGATCTCGTGGAAAGGGAAAAGATCCCAAGGATTTGCTTCTATCACCTCGTGTACGCAGGTCGTGGAACCAATTTGGTGAACGAGGACCTTGATCACGCTCAAACCAGGCAGGTGGTGGACCTTATTCTCGACCGCACTAAGGCGCTCCACGAGCATGGGCTTCCGGTCGAGGTTCTCACTGTGGACAATCATGCGGACGGCCCGCACACGTATCTTCGTCTCACACGGGAAGACCCTGTGCGCGCAGCAGAAGTGCTCGAACTGCTCAAGATGAACGAAGGGAACAATTCCGGCCGCGGAATAGGCTGTGTCTCGTGGGACGGCGCGGTTCATCCGGACCAGTTCTGGAGACATCTCACTTTGGGCAATGTGCGGCAACGGCCCTTCAGCAGCATCTGGACCGACCCGAGCAACGAGTTCCTCATGAAACTGAAGGACAAGAAGCAACACGTCAAGGGTCGATGTTCAAGGTGCCGGTGGCTTGACATATGCGGGGGGAACTTCAGGGTGCGCGCGGAAGCGGTCTCCGGAGATGTGTGGGCCCCGGATCCTGCGTGTTACCTCACCGATGAAGAGATCGGGCCTGATCGGTAGCGACCGGCGTCCCTGCCGGTCATTGGACAGGGGCGCGGAAAAGACAACGTCGTGCCGCAGTACCTCACAATGCAGTCATCAACGTGAACCGCATTCTGCGGAACTCGGCGTTTAGCGTTCATTCCCTACTCGGTCCGGGTTCCCTTGGTGAAGGACGGCATAGAGAAAATGATTCTTGGTGACTTGGTGGTTTGCCTTTCCGGGGCCGACTCTTCCGCAACTATTTCATCAACAGGGCTGACGCGCATGCTCTATGGAGGACATGTCAAAGAGGTCGAGCATATCGCGCTGCTCCGAGATCTTTCCTTCGACTTCGGCGAGGTGATTCTTCGCAATCGAAAGGCATGCGATTTCTGGCAAGAAAGCGCTATCAGAAACCGCTTCGATGACGGATTCTTCCTTGTCGCGCACGGGCCGAACGAAGGCCCTCCAAACGACCCCGCGCATCTCCGAAAAAAATATCTTCCCATATTGGAAGCAGTCATTGGTACAGCCGCGGCCATGGAAATCGGTTTTCTCACCGTTCATTTCCGGATGGACCATCGCTTCCTGGAAGATGGCGTCCTGCAGGAAAAGCGTCTAATGCTTGCGCAGATAGTGGAGTACGCCGGCAAGAAGGGGGTTACCATAGGCCTGGAGAATCTCTCGGAATCGGCCGAGGACCTGGCCGCAGCCCTGGAGGCTGCTCCCGGGCTGAGACTCACTCTTGATGTGGGGCACGCAGAACTGCTCACCACCAGGAACCGCTCATTCGACATAATTGCCGACCTGGGTGATTTCATTCATCACGTTCACCTTCACGATAACCGGGGGGGCAGCGGACCGGGAGATGACCTGCACCTTCCCGTTGGCCAGGGAATCGTCGATTTCGCGTCCATCATAGGAAAGCTTGTCGGCCGGGGATACGACGGAACGATCACTCTAGAGCTTAAGCCCGAGCAGCTTGAGGAATCCAGGCGCGTGGTTCAGCGCATGGTGCTGGATGCGCAAGTTCCGTAAGTAGCCGAATACCGGGATTAAGGAAGATATCGGGGCTCCCTCCTCCGCCTGATTCTCGCCACTATGCACAAAGGATCAATGCGGATTTCTCAACCTGGATTCCTTTGTGTCTTGGCGGTTGAAACCTTTCGTGCCGGGACAAAGACGGCGGAGAGGCAGGCACGCGCTGTGCCGTCCCGCACTTTCATGGGAAGGAGCGTACGGGAGCCGCAGGTTCATGATTCTCCTGCGGCGCTCATTGCAGCCGAGACGATATCATCGTGAATGCGGTATCCTGCATCCCTCATTCTGACGATGTCATCTTTCACGCTCTCCAGGAGCCCCAGCCGTTTCGTTTCAACCAGAATACCCGCTGATCCGACCACTTTGAGCCCGTACACGTCTCGGGCTATCTTTCTTGCTTTGCGCTCGTCGATCAACACCCGGTCCGCGCCCATTTCGGGGGCGAGCTGAATGACCGAAGCTTCCCCTTTGTCCAGGACGGACTCGACAAGCGGGTCAGGCGGGCAGCGCAGTTCTCTCCGGCTTATCCACGAGGCTTCAAGATATGCGGAAACTCCCGGACCGGCATCCCCGCCTTCAAGGATCTCCCCATGAACCGCCTGCGGGACGGCAATCTCATGGAATATGGAGCGAAGCGCCTCCAGCCTCCCAATAATCGCCAGAGCAATTATCGGACCGGTATTGGCCACAACCGATCCGTTCACGGCCCGGTCCTTCCGAACTCGGCTTCGATTTCGTCCCGGTCCCACTCGACACTTGACGCCCCATAGCGTCGGCAACTCAGGAGGAACTCCACCCGGGAAAGCCCGGCCAACGAAGCGGCCTGGCCGGATGTGAGCCGCCCCATCTCGAAGAGCTTTGTCGCCAACGCCATGCGAGCTTCCTGCTCAAATGATTCGGGGCTCAGATTGAGCACCGCCGGTATGGACTCCGGATATTCTATGTGAATTGTTCTCATCGTGTCTTTCATTCCCACGCGGGTCAATCCGCCGGGGACCATTCCGTCCGGTTTTTCGGGAAGTCCGCCCAACTATTCGGCTATGGCAGACGCGGCATCGTCCTCGTACAATATGACTCGTACACGCGGCGCAGGTTCGGAGTACATCCCCTTTATCAATGCCTTGCTGGGAATAGTCAAGTATCGGACGGCAAGCCGGCAAGCCACCGCCACGTCGGCATGAAGGTTTGACCTGATTAAATGAATGCTTACCGTGGGTTACCATAAATCCTTCCTGCTCGCTTCCTGCTATGTTAGATTGCCTGCCATGCCGACCTCAACAAACATGAATTGCATCAGGGGCCGCATACTCCGTGTTGCCGCGGAGCCGAGAAAGGCCGGCAGCGGCGATTATCTGTTCAGAGGGCTTGAGCTTGGGGCCGGGGCTTCCGGTGGTCGTGTCTTCATAATTTTTCCCGAATACCTTGCACAATTCGGACGCCCGGATCTGTACGAGTTTCCGCTCCTTTGCCGGGAAGGGGCCGAGATCGCAGCCTATGGACTGGACCTCAACAACACCCTTGATGACGGCAGCCTGATATACGCGGCCGACCCCCGGAGCGACCTCATTCTCGAGCCCTTCCGTCCCGTGAGCGTTACCGAATCGGTACAGGCCGCGGTATGTGTTCGGGCTGCGGACTTGAGCAACCGAGTGCCCGCTGATGAACCGTTCCGGATGGCCAAGGGACGAATGATTCATTCGTTGTTTGACAGCCTCGTCCAGTCTTGCGGCCAGGATGACCGCGACAGGTTCGACACGGCATTTCGCAGGGCCCGGGCGGTGGTTGCCGAAGTCCTGCCTGGTTCGGCAGTGCCGGTTGACGAGCGATCCCTGGGAAATGAGGCTCGGACGCATTTTGACAACTTGCTGCAATGGCTGGAGAAAAACGGGCCGGGCGAGGACCGTGTCTCAGTGGAGGTGGACCGACTCTCGACACGCTATGGACTGAAAGGCCGGGCGGACGCTCTCCTTGCCGGGCCGCAGGGCCTCACAATACTTGAGCTCAAGACAGGCCGGGTACCCGTCGAGGATCACCAACTACAACTCTGCGCGTATTCACTTCTGTTCGAGATCGACGCGGGTGTGCGGCCCGACGGATATCTGCTCTATTCCGCAAACGGCACGGAGGAACCTCTGGCGTCCTCGGAACACTGGCGCATTGTCCAGGGACGCAACCGAGCCATCGCCCTGAGACGGTCCTATCTCGATCCGGATGCATCGGCCCCGTTTTCATGGCAGGCGAAGGTCTGTCCCAGAAAGGGCAGGTGCTTCTCTCGCTCCGTGTGCAGAATGCTGTACGGCGACCCGGTTGAAGGAAAACCGCCTCTTCTTGATGGACCGGAAAGGCAGTACTATGAGAAATGGTTCAGTTTGATCTCTCGGGAACTATGGGAG
>DYLG01000060.1 GCA_020722215.1 Desulfomonile tiedjei | reverse complement strand
TCCGCGAATGCCGGGCAAGATGCCTCTTGCCGCTTCGCGGCCCGGACGTATAACGTCCGGGCTACCCAGACCTGTTTGGTTGGCGGCACGCCATGATTAGAGGTCCCGTAGGGTGCGGTGACCGACGGGAACCGTCCCGCGGAACGCGGGATCGAGGTCTTCTCTCGATCGATGCGCTCCGCTCAGTGCATCCTACACCAATACGTCACCGTATTTTTGCCAAGAAGCACCAAGAAACGGAGAAATGCCGCATGGCCGAAATGGAACCGTCAGCAAAAGAAGCAGCCCAAAGAGTTCGCGACGCGCTCGGGCGCATCCGTGAGGAACTGCCTGCCATCGCCGGCCTGGCCGACGCGTTCGAGGATCTTCTCTCTGAAAGGACTCTGCTGAGAGAGGAACTCCCCGCAGATTGGGACTTCACTATGCCCGATATTGACCCGGATCAATTCCGTCAGGGAGTCCCTATAGCGGGACCGGAAAGCTTCCCTGTCTCCACTGAACATCTCAGAGGGGCCGTGGAGCGCCTTGCTCCGATTATGGAACGGAGCTTCCCGAAGGTGAAGGACTCTCTTGCCGCAGTGAAAGCCGCGGTGCTCGACGGCGCCTTGGAACTCGACAAGGCGGCAAAACTCTTGCTGGCCGGCGATTTCGATAAACTTGCAGTGATGGCCGACGAAGCCAAGCTCGATGCGGGGCTGGCCTCGTTCATGCTTGGTCAGGCGCTCAAGCCCTATGTGGAAAGATGCGCGCGGTCTCTTATGCCGCTGCCGGAAAGCCTCCAATGGCTGAAGGGCTATTGCCCCATATGCGGATCGTGGCCCTCTCTCAGTTTCCTCCTTGGCCAGGGAGGACAACGGCGGCTCAAGTGCTCCTTCTGCGGTCACGAATACCGGTTCATGCGGACCGCCTGTCCCTTTTGCGAAAATGTGGACCACGAGTCTTTGGAGTACTTCTATTCGGAGGACAGGAACCATGAGAGGGTTGAGGTTTGTCACAAATGCAAGAAGTATGTAGTAGCTCTGGATCTCAGGGACCGCAGTGACGACGTGTTGCTGGAAGTGGCTCCGCTGGGCTTGATTTATTTGGATATGCTGGCACAGGAGAAAGGATTCTCTCCAGGCGCGCTTACCGAGTGGAACGTGCTGGGCGAGGCGATTTCACGTCCGTCGGAAGACCCGGTCCAATAGTATCGGTGAGTCCGGACCGACTCTCGACGGAGGGTCCTAAGCCCTGCAAATGGGCTCGGTTTTGATTCCGATGGAATTGGGTGGGGCATGCACAATAGCGATCCAGGATCATTTTTGAGGGATGGGGTATGCTGGGTCAGCACAAGTCAGTAGGAGGTATTTCGGCGGGACATTGGGCGGGGCTGGAGGAGGGTTTCCCCCAAAGATGATCCTGAATTCGTTTTTTCGGACTTCAACAAGTTTCACTCCTTTCTGCCGACCTTGGTATCTCCGGTGCTGCGGCGTCTTTGAGCATCCGGCCCTTTACTCTATATAGTTGGGGATTTCGCGGCGAAGGTGACAAAAAAAACCGGTGTAGGGTTTCATAAATTCGGTACGGGAGGCCCCTTCTTGCACGAAGCGGCCTCCGGCCGCAACCAAAGAGAAGAGTTCACCACCAAGGCGCCAAGGATTTTGTAGGGGCGACCGGCGGTCGCCCTTAAGGAAAGGGAATCGTTGGGATTTCATGCACATTTTCCACCTTTTCTTCGCGAGAAACGAAGAAATCAAAAGTTATTTATAAGAAGGGGCCTCCCCGGTACACTCTTAATAGAATACAGCGGCCGCCGGGCCGCACGCGGGAGTTGTCATGCGGAACTACGGCAAGCCTCGATTTGGCGGCGGGATTCCAAGAAAACACACCAACCGACAGAGGCAGTTCAAAGGATTTCATGCGACCGAGCTTTACTGTCCCAAGTGTGGACGGGCAATGCCTGTCACTGAGAGACTGCTCCTGGTTCTTCCCGAGGGCGACAAGTACGAATACCTGTGCGCCCGCTGCGGCACATCCGTAGGTGACAAGATCGTGCGCGGAGAACAGCAGCCCCTCATCATAGTCTGATATCGCCTCCGTCGACGCGACCTGGTACCCGGAGCGGAGCCTCCACAGCTCGCCGAAGATTACGGGTACGCGCCGGCACGGAGGCCTACGCCACCGAAGCAAGCAAGAAGACATTTGACCACCAAGGCGCCAAGCAAATTGCGTATTGATTTCTTCTTGGTGACCTTGTGTCTTGGTGGTGAAGACTCTTTCGTAGAACATATCCGGCCGCCAACGCGCCCATCGAGGCCTATGAAATGAACGAGACTCCATTCCTGTCCAATTGCGAGTTGCTCGCCGCTCCGAGTCGGGAACGACTCGACGGGATGCTGCTCGACTTACTCGAGGCGTCCATAGACTCCAGTGGAATCCCCCGATTCTTGTACCTCTCCCCCACCAGAAGGAAGAACCGGGAGATGGCTTCAAGGCTTCAGCAAAGACGTGTGAGCTGGAGGCCGCAGTTTCTGACGCCGATGCGCCTAGCGGAGAGAGTGCTGGATCCGTTGTCCAATGAGCACGACCTGCCCATCGACCCGGAGCTGAAGATGCTTCTGATCCACAAGATCCTTCAGCGGCCCCCCGATAAGGGTCGGCCGCTCGAAACATTGCGGTTCAAGGATTTCAGGACTCCGGTGGGCGTGGCGCGTCACATCGCGGAAGCACTGGAGGCGCTGGGACGCCGGGGTCTTGCCCCTCCGGACGCCGAGGCTGACTTGAATCCGGCTGTGGCCGCAGACCTGGATCATTTGTCGCGGGAATACCGTGACATTGCGCGAACGCACGGGCTGTGCGACGAATGGGACATTGCAGGCCTGGCTGCCGAAGCACTGATCCAAGGCCGGGTTCGGATCGCCGACACAGCCGACCTGCTGGTTCTCGATGGGTTCATTGCCCCGGACAAGGTTGAATCCGAATTCGTGCTTGCTGTGGCCCGTACGTTTGCCCACCGGAAGATCATTGTTGGCGTACCTTGCCATTTGGCCGTGCACGTGCAGTCAAACGGATGGGCCGGCCTCCCGCCGGATCTTAGGATTTTCGGGCATGCTCGTGCATTTTTCGAGGCCCTTGGCCTGAGAAAGAACGCAGCGGTGAAGTTTCATGGCGATTCTTCAGCCGCAGTTGGCCTGAGTGCCTCGACACCGGTGCTGGTGAAGTACCCGGACCGCATTTCGGAAGTGAAGGGCATCGCGCGCACCATCAAGAGTCTGTTCTTTGCCCCGGATAGTCGGGAAACGCCGGCGCCCGAGGAGTTCCATGTGGCGGTGCCTCGCATAGATCCGTACTATCGTCTGTTTATCGAGATCTTTCCCAGGTACGGGATTCCGTTCAATATAACCCGCGGTATTCCGCTCTCTTCCATTCCGGTAGTCGGGCTGATCTTTTCCTTGTTGGATGCGGTGATTGTGCGGGACCATCCTGCTTTGTTCAAGTTCTTCTCGTCCGGTCTGGTGACGGTTCCGGTCCCGGGCGATCCGGGGGAGTTCCATACCTTTTTGGAAGCCCACTGGGATTGCATAAAGCCAGCCTTGCAGAGCGAAGACATTTCGGTTGCGGATTTCTCGACTCTGCCGGAAAGCGAAAACCTCAGCCTGGACATAGGCGCTGTGGACCGCCTGTGTCGAAGCGCGGCCGTGATGGGCGGACGCGATTTCAGCGGGGATTGGCTGGTCCCCACGATGGAGTACTTTGGGGGGCTCATGGTCGAAGCCGGGGTTAGTTACGGTCCGGACAGGGTGGAGGTGATCCGGCAAGAATTTCACAGGGCCTTGCTCAGGTTGTGGATACTGCAAAGGGAATTTCATGAATTTGACAAGCTCCAAGGCGAATTGCCCCTGGGCGGCGTTGCGGCCCTTCTGGAGTCGATGATTGACCGCTATGGGATAAGGAAGAACCTCATAAAGTCGTTGACCGAGGCAGCCTCCGAGCTTGGCCGAGGCGGAAGGATAGTCTTGGAAAAGAACTCCGGAGGATTCAACCGATCCCTGGCAGTGCTGAGAGAAATCGAACATCACTTGCGAGTGGCCGGCGAGCACACGACCCGAATCGAGACGATTCATGACATCTTCAGCGATCGGTGCAGGAAAGAAATGATCCAGGAAGCAGGGGACCTTGCCGGAGTGAGCATTTCCCAGGTGCTGGAAATGCGTAACATCACGCGTCCCGTGGTGTTCCTTGCGGGTCTGACCGCAGATGATTTCCCCATGACTCCTCCGGCGAACTTCATTCTGTCCCATGGCCCTGAATCGCCGGCGTTTGCCAGGGCACTTGACGAAAGCCGATTCATGCTCCGGCACGTAGTGGAGAACTGTGGCAGGGTGATCTTGTCCTACCCTGTGTCGGCCGGTGAAGAACCTTTGGAGCCTTCTCCGTTCATCGAAGATATGAGGGGCGAAGGCAAGCTCCTGGAACACGCATGGGATGCCGACGAGGCAGAACCGTTTTGCGATCACGAAATACTGGTGGCTGCAGGACGGTCATGGAGAGAGGCCGCGCCGGTCCCATGGCAATTCATAACCGACTTGACAGCTCGCCACTCAAGATCCCGGCCCGGTCTTGCCGAACACTTCCAGGAGGAGTTCCGCTCAGCGCTCGCGGCATCGCTCCGGATGGGGCTGCCCGACCGAAACGGTCCGTACGACGGGATGATCCGGGAGGCCAGGGCTTTGGCGACTATCGGAGCCGTGCTTGATAACCCGCGTTTCTACTACTCGGTTTCCATGTTCAACGATTATCTGCGCTGCCCCATGCTTTTCTTGTTCAAGAGAATCCTGGGCCTGGAACCGCTCAGGGAAATCCCCGAAGAGCCGGAGGCCGCCGAGGTCGGGAGCCTGGTCCATGCCGTGCTGGCCCGGTTCTACGATTCACGGCGGAAATCGGGGAAAGGGCGGATCACGCCAGGCAACAGAGTCGAAGCGCTGGGCGAGATGTTCGAAACTGCCACGGAGATCCTGGATGCCGGCGCCCTGGGAACCGGGCAAGGGATCGATTCTTGGGCGGCAAGGCGTAGGATCCTCACAGGGTTGTATTCCGAGGAGAGGCTGAATGAGAGTTCCTTTCGAGCGCGGGTCGAGCAGGGCTTGGACCTGCCGCGCAACAGGCGCGGACTGCTGAGGATTCTCGTGGATCACGAGGCCGGGCTGGACCTGCCTCTTCATCCCACCTATGTGGAATTCCCTTTCGGGTTTGACGGAAACCCGCCTCTCGTGATCTCCGGAGTGTCTTCCAGGCCGATACGCATCCGCGGAAAGATCGACAGAATAGACGTGCATGGCCCAGCCGGCGATTCCTCGGATCAGAGTCTTTGGATTTTTGACTACAAGACCGGCGTTTGTCCGACCACAGCGGACGTGAAAAACGGGAAAGATCTCCAGTTGGCCGTGTACCTTCTTGCCGCGATCGAGTCTCTGGCCCGATCGTCATCGCCAAAAGCGGGCGCGTGTTTCCTGGAACTGCGCATGAAGGAGACCGATCCCAGGAAAGCAGTCATTTTCACCGCGGGCATCGCGCCGCAAATTGTGCCGCAAGGGATGCGTAGCGTTTGGAGCATGTCAGCCGGCGACTTGGATGGGGTGCGCAACAACATCCGCAATATAGACACCAACATCAGAGCAGGAAATTTTCCCAGGACCCCCAGCGCGTCGATGTGCAGCCGATGCGATTTCGTCCGGGCCTGCTATCGCGACGAACACCGCGTGCGGCTGCTCAGTGAGACGCCATGTCGCCAATGATAAACGCCTCTGAGATCCGTGAAAGAGCGAGGCTGGCACGCCGTCTGTCAAGTCCTTGCGGTTTGTGCCCCAGGCGGTGCCGCGCGGACCGACCGGCAGGGGAAAAGGGCTATTGCGGGGCTGGGCCTCAGCCTTCGGTTGCAGCGGTTCTGCCCCATTTCGGAGAGGAGCCTCCTCTGTCGGGGAATGGGGGAGCAGGCACGATCTTTTTCACGCGCTGCAATCTTCGGTGCGTTTACTGCCAGAACCACCAGATCAGCCAGGGAAGGGCGGGATCAGCAATGCCTCCTGAAAGCCTGGCCCGGGCAATGCTCGAACTCAATGCCAAAGGCTGCGCAAACGTGGAACCCGTATCTCCCACCCACCACCTGCCCGGCTTCCTTGAGGCTCTTTCAACCGCAGTAGAACAAGGTTTGAATGTGCCGGTGGTCTACAATACCAACGGATACGAGACACTTGACGCCCTTGAACTGCTCGACGGTATTGTGGACGTGTATCTGCCCGACTTGAAGTACGCGTCCGACGACGCGGCCCTGCGATACTCCCACGTAGGCGACTACGTTCAGACGGCCCGCGCTGCAATCCTCGAGATGTACTCCCAGGTGGGGAATCTGGTTGTGGACTTGCAGGGGCGCGCAATGAGGGGTTTGATTATCAGGCATCTTGTGCTGCCCGAAGGGATCTCAGGCTCAAGGGAGACCCTTTTCTGGATCCGAGACAATTTCCCCACAACCGTGACCGTCTCGCTGATGGCCCAATACTCTCCACTGAACAGGGCGGCCGAATTCCCGCCGCTTGATCGAAGGCTCCTTGCCGAGGAATACGAAGCAGCAATGGACCTGTCATGGGATATTGGCCTGGAGAACGTATTCGTGCAGGATCTTTCCTCCCAGGAAACAGGAATCCCGGACTTCGAGCGTGCCGGCCCGTTTGAGTGGGACGGTGAGCAAACGCAACGGCAGGAATTGGATAAGGCGGATATAACCACGGAGAAACTGCCGGCCTAAGACTCTTCGAAAGAGCCGTGGCGCCCTTTTCCTTGAAGAAACCCCGCGACCCCGTCAGCGGTCTCGCCGCTGTTGATCACTTCCATTCCGCGATGGAACTCATTCTTGATGGCCAGTGCCATAGGGAGGTCCCACTGTTCATGCGCGCTGAGTCTGTCGCTTTTCATGCACGTCTGGGGGAGGCGGGCGATCTCGGCGGCGAGTTCTTGCGCTGCCTGGAGGGCTTTGCCTTCCGGGACCACTCTGTTGACCAGACCGAACGCCAGAGCTTCGTCCGCCTTCACTGGTCTGCCGGTGAGGATCAGGTCCAGTGCCCGGCTCATGCCGATAAGTCGGGGAAGGCGAATCGTGCCGCCATCCATCAACGGAACTCCGAACCGCCGGCAGAACACGCCCAGCACAGCGGTTTCCTCCATGACTCTCATGTCGCACCAAAGGGCCAGTTCCAGGCCGCCTGCTACCGCGTACCCCGAGATCGCGGCAATAACGGGTTTGCTCAGGAGAATCCGGCTGAATCCCATGGGACCGTCCCCATGGCTTTGAAGGCGAAGAGCGCGGCCTTCTTCGGGTCGGGCAAAGGACTTCAGGTCAGCGCCCGCGCAAAAGGCGCCCCCCAGACCGTAAAGTACGGCAACGTACGCGGCGGGGTCCGAATCGAAATCACGAAAGGTCCTGGCCAGCGCAGCGGCAGTGGGCCCATCCACAGCGTTCTTGGCATCGGGACGATCGAGTGTAATTGTGGCAACGCGGTCCTTGGTTTCAATGCAAACGGACATGGCAACCCCTCCTGGGGTAGTGCTTATCGCGGCGGGATTCCGCGTGCTCAGGCGTGTCCCAGCGCATGGATCGCGGTCGCAGCAAGCAAAATCGTAAGGAAAAGGAAGCAGGCCGAGGCCACCTTTTGTTGGTGTGCCCCGGCCTGCTTGTCGATCCAAAACTGAAATGGTTAGGGTGCATGAGCAATTAAGGCAAGATCGGGAACACCAGCGCGTTCCACAACTCTTGCCTATTTACTCGTGCACGTTGCACAGCGGCTCAGGCTGCTACTTTTTGGCAGGCGCAGGCTTGCACGCGTCCTTCGGGACCATCTTTCCCATTTGCTTAGCGCAATCGGCCGGATCCTTAACCGTGAGGACCTTGCCGTCTTTGCAGCAGACCTGGTCTTTGGCCGCGGCAGCCAATGCCACTGAGCCTACGCAGACGAAAGCCAAAAGGGTTACCAGCACGACGATTTTCTTCATGGTTTCTCCTTTCACCTCGGACAAATACCCTCCTCTTCGTCCATTTCAGAAGGAGGAGGTACTAATACCGGCCATTGGCCGACATTATTCTAAACGAAATCATCCCGACCCTATCGCGGCCTTCCCGACCCGAACGTGCATTGAACCAACCGCTCGCCAAAGCCGGCCGCGGACATTCAGGTAGATACGACCCGCACGGGCTGAATTTGTTCCGCTCCAACCGCTCCAAAATCATGTCATGTCCGTAGGTCGTTGCTCTTTGTAGGGCATGTGCAGTCTCTCGAATCGTTTCATTTTGAAGAATGTCAGCAACTGCACCACTATTAAAGGCCTACTATTGGGGTGTCCTGACCTACACCCGTTCAAAGACTTCCACTCTCTCGGCAAAACTACAATCCACCTTTTTACCCAGGAAATTTGCGGTGTCAAGTGTTTCCGACGAAAAAAATACCGGGCTTGGCCGGGAGGACGTGGTTTATCCAGTCATGTCGCAGTGATAAGTTGACTTCCCTCATACTCAAAAAACACGTGAACTCCAGTGGCCACGTCAAAAAAGAAACCGCTCCCCCCCTCCCCCACACATGCTTGCCCCTGGGCGCAGTTCACTCCTCCGGTTGCCGCTTCCCGGCTCTCCGCGCCTTCTCCAGGTCTTCAAGGGTGTTAAGATTGGCGACGAATTGCAGGTCAGGATCCAGGGGCGCAAGCTCTGTCTCCGGGATCTCCAGTACGTTCACCTGGTCGAAGAGGTTGAGGATTTTCCGGTCTCCTCGGGCAATGAGTTCTCTCATGTACGGAACGCAAGCACGGGAATAGATGGCATGCAGGGGTTCCAATCTGCCCCTGATCCTCGGGATCACCACATCTTGGCCTTGAAGCCTGGAGAGCATGTGCTCGATCACCGACCGCCGAATAAACGGCATGTCGCAGGCAACCAGGAACCCGTAGTCCCCCTTGCAGCAACTAAGGCCGGTGTAAATGCCGCCCAGCGCCCCAAACCCCCGACGAAGGTCCTGGAACATGGGCAGTCCGAGAAACTTAAATTGGTCAGGAGAATTTGTTACGATGATTACGTCGAGAAAGACTTCCGAGAGGGTTTGCACGATCAGCGACACTATTGGGCGGCCGCCGATTTCCAGAAGGGCCTTGTTCCGCCGTCCCATTCGGCGGGACTCGCCTCCGGCCAGCACAATTCCCGAGACGAACGTGGCCGCTCCGCAGTTGCGCGAACGGCCCGTTTCAGACATAGGAGAGTATTGTTCCGTTTTTCGGTTTCCGGTTCATGCAAGCCGACAGCGGCTGAATGTCGATGCTAGCTGCGAACCCCGTGAAGTCCGTCAAGAAGAGTGTCACTGCATCATTCTTGGGGCTTTTTCGTGGACGACTGACCTTCTTGAGTCGCGGGGGGTTCGCGCTCTGCGGCCTCGAGTGCCTTCTTTTTCAGTCGGTCGAACTCTTGGCAAAGGCCGGTCAGCCTTTGAGTATACATCTTCAGATCAGTCTTGTACTGATTGAACCTGTCGACACAGGAGCGCTGAGCAACGAATCTGTCCATGGAGTTCACTACCAGGGCGCGCAACAGCATCAATTCCCTGTAAATCGCCAACTGCGGGACGATGTGGCTGTCAATGTCCTTGAGGTTGGAGAATTCGCTTTGCTCACAAATGCGCATCAAGCGAAGCGCCCGTTGATTGTATTGCTGAAGCATGCCCCTAATGTCCCAGATTTTCTTATTGATTCGCACGAGCAACTCGGCAAATTCCTTGTAATCGGGCATTTCCGTGACAGGGATATCAAAGACCTTGAACTGAACACTGTCAACCCATTCAGATTCGGTGAAACCCAAATAGCCGCTGGTTTTCACCCTAAAAAGAGACTGAGGATCCAGATCCTGGTCTCTGACGAGCTTGTCCACAACTATTGTTTTTCTGTCAGGTGTCTTCAAAGTGAGTTCGAAGACTCCGTCCGCAACTTCCTCCTGGACAGGAGGAGCTTGCGCGCCGGTGTCCGGGGCAAGGCCCGCAGCCAGAAGAATGGACAATACCCATACCGCGCAATGGGCTTTCATTCTCATAATCCTATCTCCTTCGGAAATCCCGCTTGCACACCATCAACGCGATCGCCTCATACCATGCGGCTTCAAACGGGCAGCTTTCGTCACGGGGAAGTGTGCGTCGTCCGCTTGGAATGACGGGCGTGGAGGCCACCCCACTGCAATCCAGCTTAGCTTCGGAGGAGGCACATCTTCCGACTTACCGATCTGAATGCGCATTGGTCTCATCGGGTCACGCCAATTCATTGTATGCTTGCGGGCAGTCTTTGGTGAGCCCGCAACGATCCCGCAATCACAGACTCCCAAGCTGCTGGGGCTGGTAATGTTTCGCAAATTCGCTCTCAGGGAGGCGGGTGGCTCCCAGTCGGACCACTTCCGATAGGGAGACCGAATCGTCGAACGATTCAGCTAACCTAGCGATCTGCCAGCAGTAAGCTTCGAGCACTCTCCTCAGCCTGGTACTGCAGGGAAACTCGTCCAAGCCCTTTTCCAGCCTCTTGAGGGCGGTGAGCCAGGCGGTTTTCTCATCGCTCCAGGCTTTCTTCTCGGCTTCGTTTAGTGCCTTGATATCCTTTTCGATGCTGCCTTCCCTCTCCCGGTATTCGACCGCGATTGGGGATTGTTTCCCCGAGATGTTCTCGCTGATCTTCCGCATTTTTCGAGCTGCCGCCAATCTCGTAACGAGTCCTTCGCGTCTTTCAGCTCTTTCACGGAGCGCCAGTAGCGCAGGCCGCAGATCCTGTTCGGCCATGGCTATGAAGATGCTCTGCTCCAGATCCGTCAGCTCTTCATTCCCCGGCGCTAGAGCCCTGGCATCCCGAATGAGGTCTCGTCCGGTGGTGGACCGGTATTCGACGAGATCCTTGAGGAACTCGCCGTCAATTCGGTCTATTTCCCTCTGGTGATCTCTGATCTTCCCTTCATACTTGTCCCTCAATTTCAGCACCCGCCTGTAGAGTTCACGGGCGTCTCCCCGGAACTGGCCGGCCAGTTCCCTCTGCCTTGCAGCGCTCTCCCTTTTGGTTTGCCTTTGCAGGTCAAGCAGCGTCGCCTTGTGTTTAAGGTCAGCCGCATGCCGTTGCTGAATCTTGTCCACGCCCAAGACCATCGCGTTGTAGAATTGATACGCGGTGAGTTCATCGGGGGAGACTTCTCCAATGTTTCGACTGCTGGAACCGGTCCTCAGACCTCCGTACACGTCGACCCTGTTGAGCTGCTGAAACTGATCCCACCAGGCCACGTCGAACCCGTCTTCGGGTTTCATCCCTAAAAGCGGTTCCGCGGTCATCTCGATCTGGATCTTGCGTTTACCGTGGTCCATAGCGGCAAAAGCGTGGCCGTCCGTTATCATTCCGTGGACTGGAAGTCCGGCTTCCTGCCCGATGAGGGTAAAGAGAATAGCGGCGTTCAGGCAGACGTACTCTTGGCGAGTGAGAACGTCTTGAGCCAGCACCCCTTCCTTTAGATGATATTTCTTCAGTACATTGTTCTTGAGCCACATGTACAGCGCCTTGGCTTTCGCCCTGTCACCTTCTACCCCGGCGATGGCCTGGAGCGCGGCTTTGCGGATCTCGTCCAATTTGGCTCTCAGCTCCCGGTATTGGGCGGGATCCGAGGTGGAAGCTCTGATAAAAGCCTCATACAGATCCTTGTATCGGCGTTCGGGTCGCTTCTCCGAAGGGCAGAATTTGAATGTGAATTTGGGCAGGTGGTATCTTTCCCTGCTCTGGGCCCCATGAGTGGATTCCCTGCGAAAGGAATTGAGCCTATCAAAGTCCGGTTGCCTTGGCTGCAGAAAGTGTAGGGCAACCTTGCCCTTCAGTCCATAGAAAACCAGCTCGTACGGCTGAAGGCCTCCCCGGGACGCGGCAACATAGCGCTTGTCCGCCAAGTACACGTCAAAAGGAAATTCCTCCAGGGCCCGGAGGTACTGGTCCAACGCCCCGGCGAAATTGCCGCTGTCCTCGAACCGCTGGCCAATCAGGGCGAACCCCTCGTACGACTCCGGCTCCACCTGTTGGGCCAGCCGCGCGTACCGGTCGCCTCTATCGACATAGCCTGTGTCGAAGTAAAGCTGGGCCAACCCGAGATAGGCCTCCGGTCTGTGCGGCTGAGCCATGGAGGCCAACAGAAAATAGTGTTCCGCGGAGAGCATGCGGGCAACCCTGTCCGGTCCGCCCAGGTCGTCCATCTCCAGTTGTCCCATCAGCACGAGGGCATGGTAGTTGGTGGGATCCTGCTTGAGGACAGCCTTGAAGTTCTCTTTGGCAACGACCGGGTTGGATTCCTCAACCGCTTTTACGCCCTCCACCATTAACTTGGCAACGTTCTGTTTCGGTTCCGCAGCACTTGCGGCGCCGATGGCCACCCACAGAACCAGAGCGCCGAGTAACGCCATCCGGATCACCCTCATGGTTATACCTCTTTAATAAGAATGGGTTAGACATAATTATACAACATCTGACCAGTATTTGTCAATAACTCAATCGGCTACCCGGAAAAAATACGATTTCTTTGTTTAGACACCTGACCGGCCATCATGATCCCCTCTCCGAAAGAGAAGCTTCAAACAACGGAAATAGGGCGCCGGAAGTGCGAACCCAACTCCCTCGGTGATGCGTCGGCTTCCCTTTGGCAGACTCGGCCAACGGGCTCACACCCGCGGCCTGCCGCCGCGCACCCCCGACGGAATTGCGATTGCGCAAGTCTCGACGTAGTTGACTATCGTCACCTGGTGTTTCGGGTAACCGATACCAAGGTGTTGTAGAAGCCGGCTATGCCGCTGATGGTGTTGAGGTATTCTTCCATGAATACCCGGAGATCTCTGATGTAGGTCTTCGGCACATAGATCACGTCGTATGGTTTCACAAGAATGCTCCCCGACATATCTCCGATATCCAGCATCCTTTTGACGTCGATCCGTCTGCCTATGGGCTTGCCGTAGATATTCTTGGAAATGAGAATCACGCTGGTGAGATCCGCGCTAACGGAGAAATGACCGCCGGCCAGAGCTATGGCTTGAGCCACGGTGATCGGCTGTCTGATCTCATACGCGCCGGGGGTTGAAACCTCGCCGAATATGTAGAACTTGCGTGAACGGGCCTCGGACAGAGACAACGATATACGCGCGTCGGGGAGAACGCCGCGCTGGTAGGCCCTGTTTACCGTCTTCTCCACATCGCTGACCGTGTGTCCGGCGGCGAGTATCCTCTCATCGAGCAAGGGGAGGTCTATAGTCCCGTCGGGCTTGACCACCACGACCCTTTGCTGTCCGCCTGCGATGGTGGTGATTGACTTGGTGACCGTGTCGAGTTTCTGATTGAATGCCTGAACATGCACGGTGACTACTTGCTGATTCTTGAGTTCCAACTTGGCACGGTCGTGGAATATGCCCAGTTCGTCGAATTTCTCTTCTATGCGTTTGGCAAGTTGCGGTGGCGTCAGGCCGGCAGCCTTGATGTCTCCGATTCCCTGAATGGTTATCATGCCGTCGGGGCGAACTATCACGTCTTCGTTGAGTTCGGGATCCAGCAGGAACTTGATTCTCAGTCTGTCAAGGACGTCGAGTTTGTAAGGCCCCTCAGGAGCGCGCCAGTCGGGATAAACCACGAATCCCAGCGTGTCATCCGGCCCCAACCGGTAGTTGCGGCACACGATGTCGAACGCCTCGGCCAGATCGTGAATCGCGGGGGCCTTCCGAGGTCCGGGAGAAGGCCGGAAAGGAGAAGGAACCAGCCCGATGCACCCGCCCACAAGCGACGCAAGTAAACAAGCTATCACAGTCCAAGGCAATAGAGAACGCTTTGGGGCAAAAGTTGTCAAACCAACGACCGTCCTTACCCAATTCCGACAGATCAGCCCGGTTGTCAGGGCCGGGTATCCCCTCCGTTCTGCCTGGAAACACCCACAGCCGAGACAGCCTGCCTCGGATCAAACATTGGCACTCGGATCCCTTCCTCAGCGGGAGCGACTGCGAAAGGGCAATTCATGCCTTCCGACCGCCGGAATCCTCTCAGTCGCTTCAGGTTCGGCCGGCGGCACGCAACTACGTTTCTGGCGGGTTTGCCGCGTGGCGACACGACCTTTGCCGGAGCCACCAATCGCATTAACACTCTGCCACCGCAGTTTTCGCTGACGCTGTAGTATGTCATGAGTGCTCATCAAAAGTCAAGTTTTATCTAATGATTACACAAAACATTGCATGTAACTTATTTTCCGCGAGAACGCTTGCGTGCATCTCTTTCCCAGCCTCGCCGACTCCCCCAAAAGCCTCGACACTCAATCAAAATAGTGGCTTCTTCAAATACCGACCGCCATGCCCGAGCGCCGGCAAAAGGCTTTACGATCAGCCCTGAGTGTATTAGACTGCACTCTGTGGAGACGGTCGAGGAGAGGGCCAAGACCGGCATTGTCTGGGATTCGTCCTCAAGTTGAGCGGTCTTGCTACCCCTGTCGGCCACGAGTGGAATCGGCAGAAGCGCACAAGAGACCGGCTGCATCCTTTGTCCTTTGGTCCGCAATCGAAGACGGAGACGCAGGCGTTTCGGATAGAGTGCCCGCTGAAGAACCCTGGACTCAGGCTATGTGTTGGAAAAGCTGCATCGGCTTAATTGCGATAATTGCCGCTTACTCGGCCCTCCTTGACGCGAGATGCTGCCGTGCGGCAGGAGCGGACTGCGAGAGCTTCAGATTGGAGATGGAACTCAAGAAGGAGAAACTGGCGGAATACGTGGAAGCCCTCAGGGTCTCACACGAAAAGGGCGATCTGAGATTGATGGCAATATTCAATCACGAGATCGGCCGGATCGTTGAGGAAATGAGAAAGGCCGAAAAGCAAGGAGCGTGTCCCCACGTGCGGATTTTCCCCCCTCAGGATGAAGTGAGCCCAGCCAAGAGCGACACAGGGATCTCTTCTGACATGAGCTGCGGAGAACTGAAACAGACGCTCATCAGGCTGCTCATGAGAATCAATGCCCTCAAGAGACGGGAACATTCCATGTTCTCACGTCTCTCAGCAGAGGAAGCAGAAGAACTGGAAAGCGCCGTTCGCGAGACTGCCAGAGTTAAAACCGCACTCAGACAACGGTGTCTGCCTGGATCAAAACAGGGGAAGCTGCCAAGAGGGCAATGAAGTCCTCAGTGAGAGACCTTGTGAGCAGCGGGAGGAACGGTTCCCTGAGTGACGGGCTTGGGGTACCAGATGCCTTCGATAATGCGTGCAGGCGCCTGGAATACGAGATACGGGATGAAAAGCAAGCTTGCCCGAATTGAGTTCTCTTCGTTGATCATTTTGGAGTAATAGGCCGACTCTTGACATTCCGTGGAATACGCCGGGCAAAGAACAGGGACCGCGGTCACAACAACGCAAATGGTTATGATAAGGACTTTCGTTCGCATTGGTTTCCCTGTGCGTATTTTCCGCCGATACTGCCACAGGGGCGCCTGCTTGTCAAGCCCAGAATCTCCCGGCCTGCCCCCCCGGACGCCTGAAAGCACCACCTCACGGAAACAGGGCCGTGCATCCGGATCGGCTGCCGTCTTGCCGACGAGCAAGAACCGGTATAAGCTTGGTGGTCCCATACGTTGGTTCTTTCCGATAAGGTCGCTCGATGCCGACTCCGCTCCCTGCGAAGGAAGCACCGAAGCCTGAAAAGGCTGCTGAAATGATGGAACACCTTGCGGAACTGCGGTCTCGAGTGATTCGGGCATGTATGGCCGTGGCATGCGGGTTTGCCTGCTGCCTGATCGTGTCCAAGCATCTCTTAGGACTGGTGGAAGCCCCTGTGATCAGGGCCCTCCCTGAGGGATCTACGCTGGTCTTCACGAATTTGCCGGACCCGTTCTTCATGTACATCAAGGTCAGCTTTGCGGCAGGAGTTTTTGTCTGTGTTCCTTATGTGTTGTACCAAGCTTGGCTTTTCCTGAGGTCATTTGTTCGTTCGCAGGACCGATCGCTGACCGCGCCCTTGATCACGTTCGGCACACTGCTGTTCTACCTGGGAGCCGTTTTCTGCTATTTCATCGTATTTCCGGCCGCTTTTGCCTTCTTCATTGGGTTCCAGTCCGCTGAACTCGAACCCATGCTGGCTATTACGGAGTACGTATCGCTATTCCTTACTCTGATCCTGGCATTCGGGCTGGCATTTGAGACCCCGTTGGTGATAGTGCTCGTCGGCCTGGCGGGAGTCCGGAACAGCTCCCAGATCAAGAAGTTCAGGAGGTATTTCATTGTGCTGGCTTTTGTGATCGCGGCGTTGCTTACCCCAACCCCTGATCCTCTCAATCAATCGCTCATGGCCTTACCCATGATCCTGCTATTTGAAATCGGTGTGCGCGTGCTGGCTCATCTGGAGAAGACGCGACGACCTCCCGAAGAAGACGAGGCGGTCGGACGGGCCGCGTAGGCAGCAATTCCTGGGAACCTTCCCCCGGGGGAGCCTGTAGCAGAACCCAATCGACACCGGCGCGTCAATCGGGTTACGCAACAGCCTCCCGGGTTTGCCTTTCACAAACACCTACGCGTATTTCGCTGCGTCAGCCAAGTTCCCCGTCACTAGGCGTCCTTCGGGCTGCTCCCGACTGAGTTCATGGGCCCAGCCCTCCCTGCCGGTCTGCCGGCCCCACCGGACGCCCGGATCGGTAGCGACCGGCGTCTTTACAACAGGAGATGAATGGGCTAAAAGGATGTTCGGCGGCGTGCAAACCGGCGATCCCGATGACGAGACGGCCGTCAAACGGAGCCGGAGCGAATGAGGGAGCCCGCTAGATGGCCATAATAGACTTCAGATCCAACGAGATTTGCGGCAAAATCGTTTACTACGGACCTGGCCGAGGCGGCAAGACCACGAATCTGGTAACCATCCACAGGTTTCTCGGAAGTCAGGCAAAGGGCGAACTGCTGTCCATAGACACCAGTGGAGACCGAACGTTGCTCTTCGATTTTCTTCCGATGGATCTGGGTCAGATAGGCAATTTCCGAGTGAAGCTGTCTCTGTACACGGTGCCTGGCCAGGTCAGGTACAACGATACCAGGAAGCTTGTGCTCAAGGGCGTGGACGGAATTGTGTTCGTGGCCGACTCTCTGGCGATCAGAAGAGAACGAAACATAGAGAGCCTCCGGAACCTTCGCGATAATCTTTCCGAGCAGGGCAAGGATGTTTCCAAGATTCCCATGGTTCTCCAGTACAACAAACGAGATCTGGAAGGGGGAAGGATTCCCATTCTGTCATTAGACGATCTTGAGGAGGATCTCAACGGAGATGGCGGGTATGAGGCTTTTCCTGCAAGCGCGCTCGTGGGAGACGGCGTCAAGGAGACCTTCAAGAGAATCTGCATGCTGACTGTGGCGAATGTGAGGGAACCGTTCATCAGGGGGGGAATGAAGCTGACACGCTAGTACACTCCGGCGGAAATACGACGCCATATTGGGCGGCGATGCCGCATGTCG
>DYLG01000059.1 GCA_020722215.1 Desulfomonile tiedjei | reverse complement strand
ATATGCCTCCTGCCGCTTCGCGGCCTGGACGTGTAACGTCCAGGCTACCCGAACCTCTTTGATTGCCGGCGTGCCACGGTTCGAGCCTCTGCAAGGGTTGATAGGCTCCTAGGTAATTCTGATACAAAGGGCGGCGTTTTGCGACGCCGCCCTTTGATTTGCGCGGTCCCGAGAGCGAGAACCTCAGGATTTTAGCGGTGGGGTTTTGCAGCCTCGCGGTCAGGGATTACTTCTTCTCTGCCGGAGCCCCTCCGAATTTACCTTTGAAAAATACGGTCAGAGGCTTACCCTTTTCGGGAACGAAGATTGCCGAGCCGTTCTTGATCTCGATGGGAAAGGCAAAGTCACCGATGGTGCTCCACCACTTACCGACAACGGCACCTCCGCTCAGCTTGCGTTCTTGAAGTCGCTTAACGTTGTCTACGCCGAGGCCAAGGCTGACGATCAGAGGAAAGGCCTCGTTGGTGGCCGTGACCCGGACCTGGTTGGTTTTACCTCCGGGAATCCACATATCATCGTAAACGGTTACCGTGTTCACTTCGAAGCCGTCAAACGTGATGGTAAAAGATAACTCATCGAGCATGAGGGCTTCTTTGTTGGGGTTCTTGATGTTAAAGATGTAAGCAGTGCTAAGAGTTGAGCTGTATCCGAAAGTCTCTACTTTTTCAATCTTCTTTGTGGGGTCCTTGGGGTCGGGGACCTCAACCTTGGGTTTCACGAAGAACGGCTGAATGCTGGCCACCTCCACCGTTTCCAAGGTGATGACCGGCGGTTGAATCGCCAGAGCGGATCCGGCAACAAACGCTACAGTGACCAGTAAGACTGAGAAAACAGTCAATGCCTTGTTCATCTTCGCCTCCTTCACCCTCCACAGGGTCTTAGGTTAGCCATCGTTTACGCCGCTTGTAATGTTTCACGTCCCTGAAGCTCTTTCTGCCGCCCACATCTGTGAGCCCGAGATAGAAATCCCTGATATCGGGGTTTTCCTTGAGCGTCTCGGAAGTGCCGTCCATCACGATGCGGCCGTTTTCCATAACATGGGCATAAGGAGCCACGGTCAGAGCAAGCTTGACGTTCTGCTCGACCAGGAGGATCGGAATCCTCTCCTGTTGGTTGAGTCGAAGAATGATCTCGAAGATCTCCTTGATTAGCAGCGGAGCCAGTCCCATGGATGGTTCGTCCAGGAGCATCAGCTTGGGCTGAGCCATCATCGCGCGCCCTATCACGCTCATCTGTTGCTCCCCGCCGCTGACGAAGCCGGCCAGCACGTTACGGCGCTCTCTGAGTCGCGGGAAATAGTGGTACACCATATCCAGTCGGTCCTTCAGTCCTGTAGGACGCAGGTGTCCCCCAACTATGAGGTTCTCTTCTACGGTGAGATGATCAAACACCCGCCTTCCTTCGATGATCTGGAAGATGCCCCGCTTGGATATGGTTTCGGCCTCCAACTTGTGGATCCGTTCCCCCTTGAACTCGATGCTGCCGTCCGTAACTTCGCCGTCTTCATGTTTAAGCAGACCGGAGACGGCTTTGAGCGTGGTACTCTTTCCGGCTCCGTTGGCGCCCAGGAGCGCAACAATAGCTCCTTCGGGAACCTCGATCGAAACCCCTTTGAGAACGAGGATGACCTCGTGATAGCGGACTTCGATATTATTGATCTTCAGGATCTTTTCGCTCTCGGCCACAACCTTCTCCTTCTATGCCGTATGAACCTTGGCGCCGCAGGCGCGGCAAAGGGAGCGTCCAACTACGCCCCCGTTCCCGCTGTTCCTACCAGCCCAGCCACGTGGGCCATTCCTTCGGGAAGGCTCGTTGCATGTCCATCTTCTTGAGCAACTGGATCTTGCCGCCCTTGATCCAGTAGATCAAAGAAACCGGGCTGGGCCTATGGTCCGTAGCGGTGATGGTGTACGGAGGTCTTCCCAGCGCACCGGGGGTATCGAAGGGCGACCAGTCCTTGAAAGACTCGAGTACAGCCTTGATGGAAGGACCGTCAAGCTTACCCTTCTTATCCGCGACTTTGAGGGCGCCGCTGGCCATGGCAACTTTGAGCCAAGCCTGAGGTGTTCTGATATCCCTCTTCTCCGTAGGCTCGCCGGGGTTTACCTTCTTGGCGTATTCCATCACTTCCTTCATGTACGGCACGTCGTCGCCGAAGAACGCCGATGCAGCAGCGCCAATAACGCCCTCGCCCGTGGGGCCGGTCATTCTCCGGAGGTTCTGGTCAAAGCCCCAGTTGTTCACTATATGGTCGGCCCCCAGCTCAACCGCGGCCGAGTCCCTGATGGCCGTGGCCACGGACATGGTGGTATTGCCGTGCCAAATAACCGTGGGCCCTTCCTTCTTTGCCGCGAGGACCTGACTCTTGGCGTCCAGGGCCAGCAGCGAAACGTCCTGGTCATTGCCCACTTCGATGCCCAGCAGTTTGGCATGATCCTTGATCGCCTTTATCGGGGCACTGGCGTACGGTGAGGAGAACATGTAGAAGCACACCAGCTTGGGCTTCTTGCCTTCTTCACGCGCCTTTTTCCACTTGTCGCTCTTCTTCCATATTTCCTCGAACCAAACGGTCAGGCAGGCTCTGGCATTGGTAGAATAGTCGGTGGAATAGACGAAATTGTACGGGGTCTTCTTGGGATCGCACAGATGGCCCGAGAACGAGTCGGAAATGGTGGGCATTCGGTCCTTGTTTACCGTGGGCGAAAGAGCCTCGGTGTCGCCGGTCCCCCACTGGAGCAGCATCTTGATTTTATACTGGTTTTTTAACCGCTTGTACAATGTGATGGCCTCGGGGACCCGGTACCCGTAGTCGAAGAGTCGCAACTGAATCTTCTTTCCGTTGATGCCTCCGTGGTCGTTGACGTACTGCACGGCTTCCTTGATTCCCAGGGCCGCGTCCTTGCCCACGTCGGAAGTGGCGCCGGTAAGGTCGTTGATGGAGCCCACCGGAATATCGTTCGCTGCAAAACCGGTGGAGCAGAGAAACAGAAAAGAAATGCCTAACAGCAGGATTCTTTTACCCATATTCTACCTCCCTCTTGGATGTTGCGACAAAAGGTTGATCCCAAAGGATTCGACTATGTGCTTGGTCCCAACCACCCCCTTTCGGGTTCATCCACATCGGTTAGTGCCCCTTGCCCGTGTAGGAGAACGGCCACAAATTGAAGTAGTTCTTGAGCTGCCAGTATCTGTACGCCAGACCATTGGGCTCGTAAATAAGGAACAGTATAATCGCCAAGCCGAACGCGGTATCCCGGAAAAAGACGAATTTCATCAGCACAACCCCCAGAGTGGGAAATGATTGCTCAAAGCCTTCCGACAGGTAACCCAGCAGTCTCTGAAGAACCTCAATAATTATAACAAAAAAGGCCGATCCAAAGACCAGCCCCTGTATGCTACCTACTCCGCCGATGAGAATTACGCCCACCCAAATCAGCGAGAACTCCCAACCGTAGTGCTCCGGACTGACGAAGGCGATGCTCGATGCGTAGAAAGCCCCTGCAATCCCTGCAAAGAAGCCTGCAACGAAGAAGGCGAGGAGCTTGTACCAAATGATGTCCACGCCCATGGTCTCAGCGGCTATGTCGTTATCTCTGATGGCGACCCACGCTCGGCCAACCTTGGACCTGACCAGATTGCCCATGGCAAGCAGGCAGAGCAAGACCAAGAAGAGAGACCAGTAATAAACCTTGGTGTCCGCATCGAAATCCCAGATGCCGAGCCTTCCCAAGTCAAGTGCGGAATCGGTGCCGATCTCAACGGGACCTATCTTGATTGTGCCCGGAGGCAACTGAAAATAGTGCCCTCTTCCTCCAATGCGGCTAACATACTGCGTAATGACCAAAGGAACCGTGATGAACTGAGCCGCCATGGTGGTCATGATCAGGTAGAAGCCCTTCACCCTCGCCGAAGGAAGCCCGAAAAGAACCGACCAGAACCCGGCCATGAACCCTGCGCACAGCACGCTCAAAGGATATGCCAGTCCATTTTCCACCATGAACCCGGGCCAGGGCAGAAAAAGCACCATCATGGCGCTGCAGTAAGCCCCAACCGCTACGAATGCCGCATGCCCCAAGGTGATCTGCCCGCAATACCCGATGAGAAGCTGAACTCCAAGCGCGGCTAGAATGTAGTAGTTCACGTTGCACACAACGCTGACCCAGTCCTTTGGGATCAGCCAGGGCAAAGCAACGAGCAGCACCAGCATCAGAATCATCTTCCCCTTGATGAAGGGGGTTCGCCACCACTTCTGCTCTTCCAGGTAAGACTCAAAATACGTGCCGCATGGAAGGTAACTCATCGGCTAAACCCTTTCTATTCTCTCCCAGCCCCAGAGCCCGAAGGGCTTGAAAAGGAGGAAAAACACCATGAACACAAACGGGGCAATCTCCTTGATACCGCCGGGAAAATAAATGTCCAGGTATCCTCCGCACAGGTTCTGCAACAGCCCTATGGTTATCCCGCCTACAATCGCGCCCGGTATGGAATTGAGTCCTCCGAACACGACCACAGGGAGAACCAGAAGCCCAAACCCTGATATGGACAGGTTCAGCCCGTTTATATTGCCCAGAAGAGTCCCTCCCACGCCCGCAGACATGAACGCTATGGCCCACGCCAAAGCGTACACGAACTTGGCGCTCACCCCCAACGAAAGGGCTGCCATTTCGTCGTCCGCGCAGGCCTGCATTGCCAGGCCCCAGCGGGTATATTTGAAGAAGGAGACAAAGATCACCATGAGCACAATGGAGGCAAAAAAGCTCCAGAGCTGGACTCTCTCGATGGCCAGGCCTGCAATATGGATATTCTGAACGTCAAAAACCCTGGGAGCAAACTGAACAGTGTCCGGGTTCCATATTATGAACACTATGCCCTTGAAGAAGAATGACAGCCCTACCGTTACCATGATCACCGACAGGATCGGCTCTCCGATCATCTTTCGCAGAAACAGCCGCTCAGTCATGAGTCCCAGGAGCACGCCCACCACGAGAGAGCCTCCGAGGGCCACAAGGAACGCGGGCGTTACGGACATTCGGGCCGCCAATAGAGTGTAGATCGACAGGCACACGTACCCCCCGATCATGGTCAGCTCGCCCATGGCCAGATTCAACACGCCGGAGCACTTGTAGATGAGAACCCATCCCAGAGCCACCAGAGCGTAAATCGAACCCAGCATGATGCCTGTTACGATCAGTTGCAGCAGGTTTTCCATTACTTGGTTCCTCCGTCTTCCACGTCCTCAAGTTTGATGTCCTGCTTGATCACCGCCACCCTTCCGTCTTCATAAGTTATGTTCATGTCCACGTGAAGGTCTTTGGCTCCCGCGTAGAGTGCGTCTATGATTTGCTTGTACCTGTTCTCCACGAATGCCCGCCGGATCTTTCTCGTCCTGGTCAGCTCGTCGTCGTCCGCATCGAATTCCTTGAAGAGGTTTGCAAATCTCTTGATCTTGGCAGGTCCGGGAAGCGTGCGGTTCACCTCTTGGAGAGGTTTTTTCACCAGATCGTAAACCTCGGGCAGTTGGGAAAGCTCCGGATAGCTCGTGTAATTGATGCCGTGATCTTCGGCCCACTTGCCCACCGTGTTGTAGTCGATGCACACTATGGCGGTCACAAAGGGCTTATCATGCCCCACAATAAGGGCATCCTTCAGGTAAGGGCTGTACTTGAGGCGGGCCTCCACGAACTGTGGGGATGACTTGGAGCCGTCGCTCAATATCATGATGTCCTTCGAGCGATCGAAAACCACCAGGTGCCCGTCAGCGTCGATGAAGCCCGTATCACCGGAATGGAGCCACCCGTCCTTCAGTGTTTTCTCCGTCTCTTCGGGCATCTTGTAGTACCCGAGGAACACGGAAGGACTCTTTGAAATGATTTCTCCGGCCTCGGTTATCGCCACTTCGGTTTGGGGGATGGGAGTGCCCACAGTGTCGAACTTGACGTCGCCGTCCCTGTGTACCACTGAAATGCCGGCGATTTCCGTTTGGCCGTAGATCTGCTTCAGATTGACGCCGATGGCGTGGAAGAAACGGAAGTGATCCGGACCCATTGCAGCGCCGCCCGTGTATGCATGACGAACTCGACTCAGGCCCAGATGATCGCGGATCTTTTCGAAGCAAAGGATGTCCGCAATCCACCCGACGAACTTGTTCCATACGGAAACGGAGCGCTTCTCGAACTTCGCATCCGCGTTCCTGTAACCGATGTTGAATGCCCAGTCGTAGATTTTGCGCTTGATCCACGTCGCGTCAAGGTGCTTGACTTGCACCTCTCTTGTGAACTGCTCGTACATCCTCGGAGGAGCAAACATCACGTGGGGCCCGATCTCGCGGACATTGGGAAGGGCCGTCTCCGGTTCCTCCGGGAAATTCAGCGTAAAACCCACCTGCAATCCGCAGGATATGGACATCATCTGCTCACCGATCCAGGCAAAAGGCAGATAAGATACGAAGTCGTCAGAGGGCATGCAGGGGTCAACGGTCATCAGGTTGCGGCCCATGGCGAGCATATTGTAGTGGGTGAGCAACGCGCCCTTGGGTTTCGCCGTGGTGCCCGACGTATAGAAGAGCAGGCACACCTCGTCACCATGACCCTCGTTCACGATTCTCTCAAAGAGCCCGGGATCTTCGGCGTTCTTGCGGCGACCAAGCTCCATGACCTCCTTGAGGCTGATGAGCATCGGGTCATGGTACCCGCGCAATCCCTTGGGATCGTCCCAGATCACCTTTCTCAATTTCGGGCACCGATCCTTTATGGCAAGCGCCTTGTCCACCTCTTCCTGGCCCTCTGCCACGTAGAAGGTCGAATCGGAATGGTCCACGATGTACTGGACCTCTTCCATGAGGCAGTCCTGAAAAAGCCACACACCCACTCCGCCCGCGCCCATGGCCGCCATTTCGGTCCACAAGGCCTCGGGCCGATTATCTCCGATCATGATGACCTTGTCGCCCTTCTTAAGCCCAAGACTGATCATGCCCAGAGATATGAGTTTGACGTTCTCCAGATATTCCGCCCAGGTGACGGGGCGCCAAATGCCGAATTCCTTTTCGCGCATAGCCACCTTGTCCGAGCCGAATTTCTTCGCTTGCCGGACCAATAGCTTTGGGAGGGTCAGTTCCTTGGTGATCTCAATCTCGCTTAGGTAACTCAGTTCAGCGGCGGGTGGCATAGAGATCCTCCTCCTCACCCAGATAGGCTTTTATCACCTCCGGGTTTTCCTGGACTTCCTGAGGAGTGCCCTCGGCGATCTTCACTCCGAAATTCAGAGTCATCACGCGATCAGAAAGGTCCATCACGACTCCCATGTCGTGTTCCACCAGCACGCAGGTGACCTTCCAGCGCTGGTCTTCGTTGATGTCGATGATGAAACGAGCCATGTCTTCGACTTCCTCGAGGTTCAGGCCTGCCAGCGGCTCGTCCAGAAGGATCACATCCGGTTGGAGTGCAAGAGCCCGTGCTAACTCAATGCGCTTCTGCAGACCGTAGGGGAGCATGCCCGTAACCTCGCCCCGGACGGCCTCGATCTCAAGTAGGTCGATGATCTCCTCTTCGATGAACTTGCGGTGCGTGATCTCTTCGCGGCTGTTCCTTCCCCAATAAACGGAGGAGGCCAGAAGTCCAGTCCTGATGTGCATGTGACGGCCGAGTCTGATATTGTCCAGCACCGTCATCCCCCCGAAAAGCTCGATTTTCTGGAAGGTGCGGGAAAGCCCAAGGGTTGCCCGTCTGTGCGGAGGCATTCCCGTTATGTCCTTGCCTTTGAAGAACAGCTTACCCTTCTGCGGTTTGTACAATCCGTTGATGCAGTTCATCATGCAGGTCTTGCCTGCACCGTTGGGGCCGATGATCGAAAATATCTCTCCCTTGTTCACGCGAAAGCTGACATCGGTCAGCGCCGCGACCCCATGGAACGAAAGAAAGATGTTCCTGGCCTCAAGTATGACTTCCGACATTCAGCATCCCTTTCCGCGCGGTCTACGACTGGAGTTGCACCCTTGGGCTTTGCCCTGCCGGCACGTGGTTCTTGGATCGGAGCAAAGGAATGACAATCCCGTTCTCTGAAGATGTTTTCAGTGAATGCCTACCGGGGAGGCCCTACAATAACAGACGCGGGCTCCCAGGTCAACCGCTAATCTTGGTCCGGCTCTTGTCTTGGGGAGTCGATCTGCAAAAAAACGAACGCTCCCGTGGGTCAACCGAAGCACTGGCGCTTATCGCGCCATTCGGCGAGGCCACTTCGCCAACTCCACTGCTGCCGCGTGCCGCGTACCCCGCCTTTTGCGGCACTTACCGCTCCTCTTCAGAGCCAAAACTCACCGCCCGAAAGCTGGGAATCGTCAAACTAACACAACCCACCTCATTTTGATCATGAATAATTTCGTATTGAAAAGTCAAGGCAAAAATGCTACAGATGTCCCAGCCCTCGGATCGGATTCACCGATCTCCTGTCGGGGAGACCATGAGTGCCCGTTTCGCGTCGGCGTGACCGCGCCCGCTCCGGTTCAGCGGCATTCCCGGCGATGCGCTGGTCCTTGGAGGCTGTCAGGAGTCTTGACCGCGATCATTTCTCCCCAATGGCGTTCTTCGTCAACGAGCTGGTCCAAACCCCGCGGCCGGCACGTTGGGCAGGCTTGGAAGCCTCTGAACGGGCGCCCCCCGGCGCCCCCACACGGGTCATACGCGGGTTTGACTCGCCTGCGGGGAATCCAAAGGACCACGCTCCATAGCTCGTTCTGCCTCTCTACAGTTGAAAGCTTTAGAGCAGCCGTACACCTATGGCGGGTCTTCAGGTTCTCAAATGAGATAAGGTTAGGAGTCTCCGGATGAGTGAAGAAAGTGCTCTGCTGAAAGAACAACGCGATCGTGTGATGATATTGACCATCAACCGTCCAGAAGCTCTGAACTGTTTCAACATGCCGCTTCTGGAGCTTTTCGGAAAAACCCTGTCCGAGATCGCATTTGACAGGGAGGTCCGAGTGGTAATCGTCACCGGATCCACCGAAAACAAGAACGCATTCAGTACCGGCGCGGACCTCAAGGAAAGGGCCGGGATGACTCCCGATCAGGTGCGGCTTTACATACAGTCCATAAGGAATCTATTCACCGCGGTGGAGGAACTACCCAAGCCGGTTATTGCCGCAGTGAACGGGTACGCATTCGGCGGCGGACTTGAGCTTGCCCTGGCCTGCGATATCAGGATCGCGTCCGCCAACGCGGTGGTGGGTCTGACCGAGACCAGCCTGGCAGTGATTCCCGGAGCCGGCGGGACCCAAAGGCTGCCCAGGATCGTAGGTATACCCAGAGCCAAGGAGATGATACTCAGGGCGCGTCGAATCAACGCGCAGGACGGACTCGATATAGGCCTGTTCCTGGAAGTGGTCCAACCCGAACGGCTCATGGACCGCGCTGTGGAGATCGCGCTGGAGATCGCAGCCAACGGACCGGTAGCTTTGGCTCAGGCCAAGTACGCGATCAACAAGGGATCTGAGGTGAGTCTGCCTGTGGGACTTGCCATAGAGTCCAACGCGTATGCAGTGACAATCCCAACAAAGGACAGGATCGAGGGACTAACCGCCTTCAGAGAAAAACGCAAGCCCGAATATGTAGGAGAATAGGAGGAACCGGCGTATGTCGCATCATGAACTTTCTTATCCCGGGAAAGTCCAGATCAACGATATCACCGTCAGGGACGGATTCCAGCACGAGGAGATTTGGATTCCTACCGAAGCGAAGCTCTATTACCTCGAAGAGCTTCTCCTGTGCGGAATTCGGCACGTGGAAGTGACCAATTTCGGCAATCCGGCAGCAATGCCCCAGTTCAAGGACGCCGACGAACTGCTCAGGAAGTTGAGGGACTCGAAAAGAGTCTCTCGGGCAGGGATCAACTGGAGCGATGTTTCTCTCACGGCCATCACTATTAGGGAAAAGGCCGTGGATCGGGCCATACAGGCGAAAAAGGACGGGTACGGCCCGGATCGCATCCTCATGATGGTCTCCACAGATGAAGAGCACCATTTTGCCAACTCCGGCGCCACGCTTCCCGTATACTGGGAAGAGTCCAAGAGGTGCATTGAAAAGGCCGCGGACGTGGGCATGAAGATGTGCGGAACCGTTTCGACCATCTGGGGATCGCCCATCTCAGGGCCAACCCCTCTCGAAGAAGCGGTTGAATTCACCAAACGCTGGCTCGAGATCGGAGCCGCGGACATCGAGCATGCCGACCACGATGGAAGTGCTCCCCCGAACCAGGTGTACAAGTACTTTTCCATGGTGATGGACCAAATGCCCGACCCGAAGCTTCACGTAGCTCATTTCCACGTCACTCGCGGCTGGGGCACGGCAAACTGCCTGGCAGCGCTCCAGGCGGGCATTCAGATCTTTGAGTCCACAGTGGGAGGGCTCGGAGGACAGCCTGCCAACTTCATGGACCGGACCCCTGTGCCGGGAACCGGCGAGTACTACTATGTGGACCCCAATGTTGTAGGTCTCCAGTGCACTGAGGACCTTGTGGTGATGTTCGACGAGATGGGGATCGACACGGGAATCGACGTGGATCGCTTACTCGTCCTGGGCAAGAAAATGGAGAAGACCATCGGAAGAAGACTCAGGTCCGAAGCGATTCTCAACGGCCGGATTCCCAAGCAACCACGGCAAGAATTCAAGCGCAAAGGACTCAAGGACCTCAAGGAGAAGCTGGGCGAGCAGCCTGGACAAAAATTCCCCAAAGACTGGCCTGAGAAGTCCACGTACGCCTTCCAGGCCAAGTGAGAATATGAGGCAGACCCAACGGTGCGTACCGGAACAATGTTGGCATCCTTGTCAAAGACGGACCTATGTGTCCGCCTTTTCCGGCGGCCCAGGCCCAGCCCGACGTCTCCTGGAGCGAATTTCAAAGCATACGGCAATGATTCACCGACTGAGATCGTGTATAACGAAGAATCCGGAAGGGAGGCAGAATTATGGAACCTCTTTGGCAACCATCGGAGGAGCGAAAGAAAAACGCCAACATGACCCGCTTCATCGAGCATGTGAACAAGAAGCACAATCTCGGGATTGACGGCTTTCATGCTCTGTATGATTGGTCTGTTGCAAAGCGGGAAGATTTCTGGGCTGCGATATGGGACTTCTGCGGCGTTGTTCATTCCAAGTCTTACGACAAGGTCCTGCAGGATTCCCCCACGATGATGGGAGCCAAATGGTTTCTCGGATCTAGGCTGAATTTCGCCGAAAATCTCCTGCGCTTCAAGGATGACCAGGACGCGCTCGTCTTCAAAGGAGAGGGGCAAGAAACTCGGCGTATGACGTACGCCCAACTGTACGACGAAGTGGCTCGCATGGCCCAATCCCTGCGTGATGCCGGCGTTGTCACCGGAGATCGCGTCGCGGGCTATGTCCCCAACATGCCCCAGTCCGTGATTGCCATGCTGGCCGCAACCAGCATAGGAGCAATCTGGTCCTCGTGCTCGCCGGATTTCGGGATAAAGGGTGTGCTGGACAGGTTCGGCCAGATTGAGCCCAAAATTCTGTTCACAGCCAACGGATACTACTACAACGGCAAGAGCCACGACTCTCTGGGCAAAATAGGCGGAATTATTAAGGAACTTCCCAGCATCAGAAAAGTCGTGGTCATTCCGTACACCGAGGAACGCACCGATATCAGCGCCATTCCCAACGCAGTTCATTATGGCGACTTCATCTCCAAGGAAAAAGGGCTGAGGATCACCTTCGAGCAGTTGCCCTTCGATCACCCGGTTTATATCATGTATTCTTCGGGGACCACCGGGTTGCCCAAGTGCATGGTGCACGGCGCTGGGGGAACACTTGTTCAGCACCTCAAGGAGCTGATGCTCCACTGCGATTTGAAAAGGGAGGACAAGCTCTATTACTTCACAACGTGCGGATGGATGATGTGGAACTGGCTGGTCAGCGGCCTGGCTGTGGGCGCCACCCTAATACTGTACGACGGGTCTCCGTTCTATCCCGACCCCGGAGTGATTTTCAAGCTCGCCCAGGACGAGAAGATGACGATCCTCGGTACCAGCGCAAGGTATATAGCCGGCGTGGAAAAAGAGGGTCTGAAGCCGGGATCGCAGTACGACCTTTCTGCGCTCAAGACCATGTGTTCCACAGGCTCTCCGCTCTCAGAGGAGAGCTTCCGGTTCGTGTACCGGGAGATCAAACAGGACCTTGATCTTGCTTCCATTTCCGGCGGGACTGATATCATCTCATGCTTTGCACTCGGGTGTCCGATTATTCCGGTTTACGAAGGAGAACTGCAATGCCGCGGTCTGGGCATGAAAGTGGAAGCTTTCGATTCAGACGGCAACTCAATTGTCGGCAGGCAGGGAGAACTCGTCTGCACGGCCTCGTTCCCATCTATGCCCATTTACTTCTGGAACGACCCCGACTGGTCGAAGTATAAGGCAGCCTACTTCGACGTTTTCCCCAACGTGTGGGCCCACGGAGACTTTATTGAGATTACCGCGCACAGAGGGGTCAAGATCTACGGCCGTTCCGACGCGACGTTGAATCCGGCGGGAGTCCGCATAGGCACGGCCGAGATTTACCGGGTCGTAGAATCCATGGACGAAATTGCGGACAGCATTGTCGTAGGCCAGTCATGGGAGAACGACGTGCGGGTGATACTGTTCGTCAGGCTTGCTCCGGGAGTGACTCTGGATGATGATCTCGTCAAGAGGATCAAGCGCAACATCAGGGAGAATACCACCCCGAGGCACGTGCCTTCTCTGATTCTTACCGCAACGGACATTCCCGTGACCCTTAACGGCAAGAAGGTGGAAATCGCGGTAAGGAACATGATCGAGGGCAAACCTGTGACGAACAGGGACGCTCTGGCCAATCCCCAGGCCCTGGATCAGTTCGCCGATATCCCCGAATTGCAGCGATGATCCTGTGGTCGTTGCCAAGAGAAATTTCCGATTTCTTGGTAGGAGCGGGTTTCAAACCCGCCCGTCCGAGAAACCCCGTGCGGAAGGAAATTCCGGCAAGCGCAATAAACAGCGGGTAATCTGCAGGAATAAGGTGAGTCAACCGCTCAAAAAGGCCTTGTCAGGAATGCAATGTCGGCGCGATGGGCCTGCCCGAAAATGAGGATTAGTCCTGAAACTATGTGGGCGTATTCCCGTACGGGCGGACCTCCGTGTCCGCCCTTCCCCGCTGTGCCCCCTCTCGGGCAGACCCCATGAGAATCGGAATAGTTTTTCACAAGGACCCGTACGCTCCTCCTTCGGGCATTGATCTTGTTCGGCTTAGAGCTATTGCGCTGGGTCTCATCCGTCGGGGAATAGCCGCGGAAGTCGTGTCGCCTGTCCGCGTGGAAGGAGTCATCGACGGCTGCATACCGGTGTATCCCCTTGATGTCCTGGCTGAGAAGGGCCGCTACCATCTCGTGAAAACGTGCTACCATTACTCGATGGAGCTGATAGCCCGGTACGACGGACCCGTAGTCTCCAGAATCGTCAGAGTGGTTGACGAGAAGCTGCCCGAACGCGACGAACCTTTCAGGCAAAGGCTTCTCCGCTGTCAGGAGATGATCAGGGAACGCTCCGCTGCTCTGGCCCTCAACAACCGTGAAAACGAGCGCCGATGGCGGCACATCTACGGCCAAAGACCTCGGATTGTTCTTACTCCCACCGGATGCCCCTCAGAGATCCCCCTGCTCGGAAAACGTCCGTACGACCCCGGAGAGCGGGTCATGCTTTTTCTGGGAAGCCTGGCGGCCGAGAGAATGGTGGTTCTGCTAAATCGAGCGGCGAAACGGCTGAAGGGCCGATGTACCGTGCATTTCGTGGGACTGAACAAGGCGCGTATGTACGGCAGCGAAGCTCCCTGTCCGTTGGGCCCCCTTATTGTGGATCACGGGGAGATCCCTCAAGACGCAGTTTGGGACTATATCCGCCACGCCGATATAGGCCTTGCCCTCGCCACCGGACCGTATCCTTTTGACAACGACGTGTCCAAGATCCTCAACTACTTGCGGGGAGGACTGCCGGTCCTTTCCGAGCAGCCTATCGTCAACAATGGACTGATCGGTCTCACAGGCCTTGGCAAGACCTTCAGGTACGACAGCCTCAGCGACCTGGTAAAGAACTCCCTGGAAATCCTGGAGAATCCGTTGGACCGCAAACGCAGCGAGGTGATGCGGTTCATGGCCCAAAAGCATTCGTGGGAGCGCAGGATAGATACATACACGGACCTGTTCACCCGACTGGTGGGAGGAAGCTAAGTACTCTGTTGCGGAAATACGTTGCCATATTGGGCGACGATGCCGCATTTCCGGAAAACCCTGCCGTCGCGTGCAGGATTTGGTAGGACGGCCATTGACCGGGCGCCCTAACCGATCAGAATACGTCACCGTATTTGTGCCAAGCAGCACTGAGGGCTCCGCTGCAACATGAACCCAGCGCCCATGCTGTCATCGCGTCGCCGGGGCGACCGGCCGGTCGCCCCTACTTCAATGGACCCATCGCCCGCACGCGATACTACCGCCTGGACCCCCGTTCCGGCTATGGTCGCTCCGGCCGGGAAGACGAGCGCGCGAGGCAAGCCATGGAAGTAATCATTCTTGGAAGCGGAACTGCCACGCCGAGCTTGAGCCGAAACGCTTCAGGCCTGGCGATTCGTACTCAGGACCTGCTGGTTCTCGTGGACATGGGGCCGGGCACTCTCCGGCGGATGTGCGAGGCTGGATTGGACTATCGGCTCGTTGACGCCATATTGATTACGCATTTTCATCCGGATCACGTGTCCGACCTGGTTCCTTTCCTCTTCGCGTCGAACTATGCTTTCGGGCCGGTGCGAGAAGAGCCCTTTCATCTGGTAGGTCCCGCCGGATTGGAACAATTCTTCAGCAAGTTGGTCGAAGTTTACAATAGATGGATTGTGCCCAAGGGTCAACGACTTATGAAGAGGGAAATGAGCGTGGACACACACGACACGCTGGTCCTGGGGAACGTCCGAGTCCTCTCGGCGCCGGCGCCCCACTCTTTTCCATCCCTCTCATACAGGTTGGAAGCCGACGGCACTTCCGTTGTGGTCACCGGCGACACGGACTATTCCGACGCACTGGTGGAACTCGCACAGGGAGCTGCCGTTCTGATAAGCGAATGCTCGATGCCCGAGGGCTGGAAGGCGCCCGGTCACCTGATGCCGTCGGAAGCTGGGAGAATCGCGTCGCTGGCCAATGCGGGCAAGCTGGTACTGACGCATTTTTACCCTCCCTGTGACGAAGTGGACGTGGCGGCTCAAGCAGCCGAGGAGTTTCCCGGCGAAATAGTAAAGGGTGCAGATCTGATGGTAATCGCGGTATAATTGAAGAGTTCCGCCCAGGTGTGAGCGGGAATTCTCGCGCTGCCGCTGCTCAAATAAGCGTAGCACCGGCAGAAACAGGCGGCGTGGAGTTCCCGTGACCCGCACCGGCGATGTGGGCTATTCCAGGGAGACAGGATCAGACGATTATGAAGAACTCGGGAAAGCGGACTATCGGAAAGACCCTTTTCACGATCTTCTTTGTGATCCCCGTTTTCTTGGTTGTAGAGATCCCGATCTTTTGCGCGGGGGCGTTGCTGGGGGCTTTTGCGTTCTATTCGCGAGATCTGCCGAAGATTCCGGAACTCAAGCAGTATCAGCCTAAGACAGTTTCCGTATTTTATGCCGACGACGGAACGGTGATCGGGATATTCTACAAAGAAAGAAGATTCGTGGTTGATCTTGACGAGATTCCGCCTCACGTGGTCAACGCGTTCATCGCGTCCGAAGACGCGCGGTTTTATGACCACAACGGCGTGGACTGGCGCGCAATGGGCCGGGCCCTTGTCCGAAACCTCAAAGCCCTGAGATTTGTCGAGGGTGGCAGTACCATCACCATGCAGGTAACCCGGGCGTTTCTGCTCACCTCGGAGAAGTCGATCCCCCGCAAGATCAAGGAAATTCTCCTTGCCACACGTTTGGAGGAACTCTGGGGCAAGAAAAGAATCCTCAACGTGTACCTCAATGAAATCTATCTTGGCGAAGCTTGCTACGGAGTCGAAGCAGCCGCAAGGAACTACTTCAACAAGCCCGTGGCGCGTCTCACCATAGCCGAGGCGGCCGTTCTGGCGGGCCTCGTTCCCAGCCCGGTCCGGTACAATCCGTTCAAGAGCGTTGACCTTGCCACGGCGCGGCAGAGGACCGTGCTGGACAACATGCTCCGTGTAGGGTTCATCACGCCGGAACAGTACGAGGCAGCAAGAAGGGAGAAACCGGACTTCCGTAAGGAGGAGGAAGTTTCCAGACCGTTTGACGTGGCGCCGGATTTCGCAGAGGAAGTGCGGCGATACATCGTCGAGAAATACGGCGCTGAGCGCTTGTACAACGAAGGGCTCAAGGTGTTCACCACGGTCAACATTGAATATCAGAGACGCGCGATTGAGGCCTTACGGAAAGGCCTCGAAGAACTCAAAGCCAGGCACAAGCATTTCGCGATCATCGGACGGACGCCGTCCCGAGGCATCGCAGAGTTCCTCCGCGACCGATCCATTGGGCCACTCAAGAAAGGGAAATTCTACCAGGCGGCGGTAACCAATGTAACTCGAAAGAAAAACGAAACAATAATCCACGTTTCCTTGAACGAAAAAGTCAAAGGCCAGGTGAAACTGGACTACGCGGCCTCGGACTTCAGGGTCGGCCACCTGTTGGCCGTACGCTTTGAACGCTTCTCAGGCGAGACTCCTTTCTTCACCCTGGACGACAAGCCGGAGATCCAGGGGGCTCTGGTTGCCATCGAGAATCGCACGGGGTACGTGCGCGCGCTGGTGGGTGGCGCCTCGGGGGAACATTTCAAGTTCAACAGAGCCACCCAGGCTAAACGCCAGCCGGGAAGCGCGTTCAAGCCCATAATCTATGCTGCTGCGCTGGAAAAGAAGGGCTACAGTCCCGCTACCATCATCGTGGACGAGCCGGTGGTCATCGAACTGGAGGCCAGAGGCCAGGAGTGGGAACCGAGGAACGCCGCCGGCAACTTCCTTGGCCCCATAAGCCTGAGACGCGCCTTGGAGCTGTCACGAAACATCTGCACCGCCAAGTTGCTCATAGATGTGGGTTTGGACCCGGTGCTCGAACTTGCCCGAGGCATGGGAATCAAGTCAGAACTGGGGCGGAACATATCTCTGAGTCTGGGAACCTCGGAGGTGACTCTCTTTGAACTCACCGGCGCATACACGGTCTTTGCCAACCAGGGAGCGTGGGTTGAACCGGTGCTCGTCAAGACCGTGCAAGACCGGTTCGGCAATGTTCTTGAGGACAACACCGGAGTGGCGCCTGTGGATCCTGCCAGTGTGCCCACACCGGTTCAAAGGGAGGAACTGGCCGAGTCCGATGCCGCAGCGGGGCTTCCCGAGGATCCGGAAGAAGAGCAGCCGGAGTTTGACGACGGGGACGCTGATGCATCCGAGGAGGACGCGCCTGCCCAAGAGCCCTCCGGGCCTTCCCGGAGCAAAGGGAAAGGGCCAACCGGGCACAAAGGCGCCCCGCCGGGAGTCTCGGGCG
>DYLG01000058.1 GCA_020722215.1 Desulfomonile tiedjei | reverse complement strand
CGTGTGATCACGTTTCCCCATGATCTTCCATTTTGCAGCGAATGGGTGTATATTATATTATATCCCCGACTTGGAGCGACAAGTTATGAACCGAATCGGATGTACGAGGGCACGAGTTCTGTTCTGTGCCGTGCTGATCGCAATTATGGCCGCACCTGCCTTGGCCAAGGTCCCCGAGGGCTACGGGGAGGTAAGGCTCGGCATGCCCAAGACTGAGGTAGTAAGAATCCTCCAGGGAGAATCCTCGGCATTTCCCGTCGAGGACGAGGACGGCCGATTAGGCCAGATAATTCGCGGAGACGAATTGTTCAGATATGCAACCTATGTTTTCAACCCTGAAGGCGCGCTCATCGAGATCGACTTGGAAATGCGCGAGATATTGGGCAGGGACAGGGTGCTGGAGATCTTCAACAGCCTGCACGGCCTGCAAATCTCCCCCGCGAAGGGCACAACCGAAGGGGACCGCCGCATAGAGGTAGCGGGCAACAGGCTCATCATCAAGAAGGCGCCGTCATCCACAACCCGGTCCGCCGAAGCTTCCCGATGAGTTGGATTCTCCCGGTGACATGATTGTGCCCCGGCGCCGGGAACAGCTCGCAATCGTTGCCATTGAAGCAGGATCAGGGGGAAAACCGCGGGTCTTTTCCTCGGAACCATCACTCCTCAGGTTAGGCTTGACGTCTGTGCATCAAGAGACCAAGTCCGCCTCTTTGCAAACACCCTGACCTATTCTGATCGGTCGGGGGCGCCCGGCCTACGGCCGCCGACAGTAGGACCGGCATCTTGCCGGTCATTTTGCCAGGCGTCCGCGAATGCCGGGCAAGATGCCTCTTGCCGCTTCGCGGCCCGGGCGTATAACGTCCGGGCTACCCGGACCTGTTTGGTTGCCGGCATACTATGATTTTACCGGTTCCCGCGCTGGAGCCTGGGGACGAGGAAACAATCGCAGGAAGCCGGCCGCTTCAAGCTCCCGTCTCGGGCGCGTTTTCGACCACTTGGGCGACGAGGTTCAGCAGAGGTTGCAGCACAGGATTATCCGCGAGTATTCGTCGCACTTCACGGTGGTGGTAAACACTGCCCATAACGATCATATCCGTGACAGCTCCCTCCTTTTCGTAATACGCGTCGTGACTCACCGCCGCTTCGGCTCCCACGTCGTTGTAAGCCCTTTTCAGAGCAAGCGCGTCGCTTCCCGGGACCTGCCTGACCATCACGTTTATGTGCACCGCGCGGGTGGCCATCATCTCGCTGTTGCTGGAGCCCACGGCATCGATTGCCTCAACGGCCCGGCCCACGGATTCCAGTACGATTTTCTCGGCTTCCATCTCATCCTCTTGGGATTGGCACGATCAGCTCGATTCTGTTATGGTGACCTGCGTAGAATTCGGCGCAAGCGTCGCCGCGTGGAAATCCCCGTCATCCTGCCTGATCAGGTGAATCGATTGCAGGGAGCAGGGGCGTGCGTGACGTGCAGCGAATTGCAATGTTGTTCAGTATAGGAATTCGTCGTGTCTGTCAAACCGGATCGGATTGGCTCCAAAGCGGCGGGCAGAGCCGGCCCTAGGAGTCCGGATGTCCCCAAGGGGCGCTGTTCTTAAGGCTACGGATTGGCAGCGACCGGCGTGTCTGCCGGTCGTTGACCCAAGGACCGGCACGGAGGCCGGTCCCACCCGATACGCGACGTTCTTGCGCCCAGATTACTTGGTCGGTGGGTCGCAGTGTAGGAGCGACCGGCCGATCGCCCCTGCAATCAACCGGAGCCCGCGCCTTGAGATTGATTTGATAAATACGCGACCGCATTTCCGCAACGGAGTACTAAGCCGTTGCAAACATTCTTGACCTAAAGAGTCGAACAGTTTAGGTGAGTATCGTGTTCATTGTCAAAAATTCGGAAAACCCCTGGGTGGAGGTTCATGATGTCCCAATTCAAGGTAAAGAAGACTGTGGCTGAAATCAATGAGAAGATCAAACAGGGACAAGCCGTCGTGGTGACGGCCGAGGAGATGATCGGCATTACCAAGGAACTTGGGCCCGTGCAAGCGGCTCGGAAAGTGGACGTGGTCACCACGGGAACGTTCGGAATCATGTGCTCGTCGGGCGCTTTTCTGAATTTTGGGCATGCCAAACCCAGAATCAAGGCATCCAGAGTCTATCTTAACAGGGTCGAGGCCTATGCCGGCGTTGCAGCGGTCGATTGCTATATCGGCGCCGCCCAACCCCGGGAAGATGACCCCCTGAACAAGGTGTTTCCCGGAAGATTTCGGTATGGAGGCGGCCATGTAATTGAAGACCTCGTGGCAGGCCGTGAGGTTCATCTTGAGGCTACGGCGTATGGAACGGACTGCTACCCGTCCCGATCCCATGAGGCGAGAATGAAGCTCAAGGATTTTCGTGACGGGTTTCTCTTCAATCCCCGCAATGGGTATCAGAACTACAACTGCGCGGTAAATCTGTCGAAAAAAACCATATACACCTACATGGGTATTCTGAGACCGGATTGCTCCAATGCAAACTATTCCACCTCGGGTCAGTTGAGCCCCCTGCTCAACGACCCCTTTTACAGGACCATCGGCATAGGCACGCGAATCTTCCTTGGAGGCGGCATAGGTTACGTCGTGGGTCCCGGAACCCAACATGACCCTGGCGTGAAACGGTCCGAAAACGGAGTGGTCATGGGAGGCGCAGGAACCATAGCGGTGATGGGGAATCTCAAAGGCATGTCGTCCAAGTTTCTCAGGGGGGCATCCATAACGGGTTACGGATGCTCTTTGAATGTTGGCATCGGCATTCCCATTCCCATACTGGACGAAGAGATGGCGCGATTTACAGGGATCTCCGATGACGAGATTTTCGTTCCGGTGGCAGACTATGGTTACGACTATCCCGAAGGCTCAGGGGGCCCCTTGACTCACGTCACATACGGTCAATTGAAGACCGGCGAAGTCACAATCGACGGGAAGAAGGTGACCACCGCGCCGCTGTCCAGTTATTCGGCTGCGTTGGAGATCGCCGAAACGCTCAAGGATTGGATACGATCCGGCAAATTCCTCCTGGGAGAGGCCCAGGAGACGCTCCCGTCCATTGCGTTTGAGGGCTTCGGCGATTAAGGAATGTTCCTGTGGTATACTTGCGCGAAGCCAGAACTTATCGGGATTTCGGGCCGGACGCGCGCTTCAAGGTCTTCCGAGTCGTAGTGGAGACCTCGGATCTTTATGTGAAGGCCCTTCGGTCACTGGAGAAGGAAACTGAGGGGCTTGTTAAGGAATGCCGGGCACAGATCGTGGACGCAATTGGCCGCAGGCCGGAGTTCCTCAAGACCTTGGTCCCCATTGGAGCGCAGCCGGAGGATTCTCCCATTGTGCAACAGATGATCAGGGCAGGGAAAAAGGCCGGGACGGGTCCAATGGCCGCAGTTGCCGGAGCTGTGGCTGAATTCGTTGGTCGCGGACTGTTGCCCTTATCCCATGAGGTGATCATCGAAAACGGTGGAGACCTGTTTCTGAAGGTGGATTATCCGATCGTGGCGGGAATACACGCCAGGAATTCGGCATTCACCGGCCATGTCGGACTGAAAGTTGAGCCCACGCTGATTCCGTTGGGCATTTGCACTTCCTCGGGAACCTTCGGTCATTCTCTTAGCCTTGGTAGGGCCGATGCCGCCACGATAATCTCCACGGACGCGGCATTGGCAGACGCTGTGGCAACCGGCATGGGAAACCGCATTCAAAGGCCCGGGGATCTGAAAGACGCAGTGGAATGGGCGATGGAAATCCCAGGCGTACGGGGCGCCCTGGCCGTGCTTGGAGACAAAATCGCTCTGCTTGGACACATAGAACTTGTGCCTCTGCAAGATACCGAGAGAGAGGTGGGAAAATGAAATCGGAAAACGTGCTTCTCATATTCAGGTCCAATATCATGTACAAGCCTTTGATCTATCGGCTTTCCAAGGATTTTGACATAATATTCAACATCCTTGAGGCGAAGATCCTGCCTCGACGTGAAGGTCGCATACTCCTTGAGCTTCGCGGTGAAGAAGACCAACTGCTCAAGGGCGTCACATTCCTGGAAGAAAACCGCGTGGTGGTGGAACACCTCTCGGACAAGGTCTGGAGGGAAGAAGACCTGTGCGTCCATTGCGGGGCCTGCACCGGCCTCTGCCCGACGGGAGCCCTGAGCCTGGTGCGACCGAAGATGGAGGTCGTTTTCGACGTGAACAAGTGCGTAGCCTGCGGAATGTGCGGTCTTGCCTGTCCATTCGGCGCGATGAAGGACATCACGCTCTTTGATCCTTTCGCCGAGGGGCGGACGGTCAATTGATGTATTTCAGACCCTTCGGTTTGGTCCATGTCCAAGGATGATCGGATCATGTCACAGAAAAGGAAGATCAAAGCCAGCGAGATCGTGAGGGATATCCGGGCCGGGCTGACTGATTTCGAACTGATGAAGAAATACCAGCTTTCATCCAAAGGTCTCAAGAGCGTTATGGAGAAGCTCCTCCAAGCCAAGGCCATTACTCAGGCCGAGTTTGATTGGCGGCCCGCCGAATACGACGACACGGTTGTTGTGGATATGGGCGAAGTGATGAAAGAGCTTGATGAATGAATCCTCCATCGTTAATGTGCGTTGGGAGCTACTTTGCAGCCCGCGATCTTCCGATGGCAAACATTGGCGGCCGAGCAAGCATCTGATTCACCATTGAGAGCCGTCCGGTTCAAGCCACGGTCTTTGAGAGTCGGAGTAGATTGATGAACACTTCCGGGCCTGTTCACGTCCTGTATATGGAAGACGATGTCGGCTTGGCCATGCTTTTTCAGAGGAGCCTGAAAGCAGCCGGTTACAGCGTTGACCTCGCTGCCGACGGCGACAAAGGGCTGGCCATGTTTGAGGCCGGATCATACGATGTGGTGGTGGTGGACCAGAAGATGCCCGGAATGAACGGGCTTGACGTAATCAAGCATTTGTCCGAGCAAAGAAAGTTGCCGCCCACGATCATGTTGACGGGCGCAGGCAGTGAGACCGTCGCAGTGGAAGCTATGAAGATGGGCGCGGGCGACTATATCATCAAGGATGCTGAAGGCGGATATCTCAAGCTGATGCCGTCCCTGATAGATCGGGTCCTGAGACACCATCGGCTTGTGGAGGAGAAACAGCGGGCCGAAGAAGCGCTCAAGCGCGCTCACGATGAACTGGAGATCCGTGTCAAAGAGCGGACCGCTGAATTGCTTTTTACCAACGAGAAACTCCGTCAGGAAATTGCTGAGCGCAGGCGCGCGGAAGAGGCCCTGAAAGAATCGGAAGCGAGAATGCGTCTGGTGATTGAGACCTCCCCCGTCGGGATTCAGATAGTTCGCGACGGGGCGTACCAGTATGTAAACCCGGCCTTTGTCAAGATGTTCGGATATGACGATGCCGGCGAAATCATTGGACTGCCGGTGGAAGCCCTGTATGTTCCCGAAGACCGGGACTTCGTCAAGATGAAACGGAAGGCCGGCTTGAGCGGCGTGCAAACAACCCAATACGGCGAACTCAGGGGGCTGAAGCGTAACGAGGAATCTTTTGAGGTCTCGTTCTGGCAGGCCACGATGGAGTTCCTAGATGAGCCTTCCCTGATCGGATTCATCGTGGACGTAAGCGAGCAGAACGCTCTCAGGGCTCAACTCCTCCAGGCCCAGAAGATGGAGGCAATAGGAACCCTGGCCAGTGGAATAGCTCACGACTTCAACAACATCCTCTCGGTCATAACCGGCTATATGGATATCGCCCTTGAGGATGTGGACAAGGGAAGCGGTCTGGAATCCTATCTTCAAAGAGTTCAGGCAGCGTCCGACCGTGCTGCCGATCTTGTGAAACAGATCCTCGCGTTGAGCCGCAAGGGAGAACAGGAGAAAAAACCTATTCCGGTTACTCCGCTCGTGAAGGAGATAATAAAGTTCCTCCGTGCCTCCATACCGGCGACCATTGAGATTCACTACTCCATCGCTGCTGACCTGGGGCAAGTACTTGCAGTGCCGACACAGATTCATCAGGTTATCATGAATCTCTGCACCAATGCGGCCCATGCAATGCGCGAAAAAGGCGGCATCCTGCGAATTTCGGTTGAAGGGGTCGAACTGGGAAAGGATTTCATCGCTCAACATGCAGATCTGAGTCCAGGGCCTTACCTGAAACTTACCGTCAAGGATACGGGCCACGGTATTCCCCCCAAGGTCAGGCAAAGGATCTTTGAGCCCTATTTCACTACGAAGAAGCAAGGAGAAGGAACCGGCCTGGGTCTTGCCGTGGTCCACGGGATAGTCAAGAGTCATGGCGGCACGATCACCGTGGAAAGCGAAGTGGATAAGGGCTCAACCTTCTGCATCTACTTGCCGGTGGTCCACGAAGAGGCCCATGCCGAGATCACAACCGTCAAATCGGCGCTCACAGGCAACGAGCGGATTCTCTGGGTTGACGACGAGCTGGAAATGGCGACAATGATCAGTCAAATGCTGCAACGGCTCGGATACAAGGTGGTTGTGAGCACAAGCAGCACTGAAGCTTTGGACATGTTCAAGGCGGATCCGGGCCGGTTCGACCTGGTGATTACCGACATGGCCATGCCCAAAATGACCGGCATGGAACTAGCCTCCGAGCTTCTGTCCATACGGCCGGAAGTTCCTATAATTCTATGTTCGGGATTTGCGGAGACCATGACAGAGGAGCGGGCCAAGTCCATCGGCATCCGAGATTTTATCGTGAAGCCCATCCGGAAATCGGAAATAGCCGCCGCCATCCGAAGAGTCCTGGACTGAGAAATCCACGCGCGGAGATCCTGTTATGGCTCGAATTCTAATCATTGACGATGACCCTGAGATGTTGGAAATGCTCTCCCAAATGCTGGAGCGCGGGGGCCATGATCCCGTCACGGCGCCGGACGGGGAGGCCGGAACCAGGCTGTTTCGTCAGGAAAAGATCGACCTCATCATTACTGACATGGTCATGCCGGAGAAGGACGGCATGGAAACCATTATGGAACTCAAGTCCGACTTTCCCCATGTGAAGATAATCGCCCTGTCCGGAGGAGCCAAGATAGGACCATACAGCTATCTGATGATGGCAAAGCGACTAGGAGCAGACAGGATCTTCTCAAAACCGGTAAAAAGGAAGGAACTCCTGGCCGCTATCGATGAACTCCTGGAGGAATGACGGTTAGGTACAGGCCCCGGAATCCAGTCCCGCGTTCCACGCGGGATTGGACCCCGACGGAAATGACGGGCAAGCTGCCCGTCCCACCAGCCCGGATGCCCCTACCCGGATAGTTCTCCGATGCCGGGGATGTTGATTATGTGAAGTCCTGCTTCCTTTTGTACGATCAACTCCAGGCTGTCGTTGCGAATGCCCAGGGCGAGCTTTCCCCGACCGACGGCGCCGTCCAGCCCTATGATTTCCCGAAGTATTTCCAGTGCTCGCGCAATGATGAACGAAGGGGCCTTCGGCAGGCTGTATGTGGTATCTCCATACACGGTGACCCCGAGGTCCTTATGGAGAGACACCCTTGTGGCCCGTTCTTCCACCGCGTCCAGAATGACCAGCGCCAGGTACTTCAACGGCGCTTCATCCGCGTCAGTCCCGGGAATTTCTTTCCAGCCGTTCTTGTCCCACTGTTCCAGGACGGCTCTCGCCTTTGTTTCCAACTGGCAGTCAATCTGCTGCTGTAGTCTCAAATGCGGACTTTCCACATCGATCATCTTCAAACCTCCTCGTGTGAGGAGCGGTGTGAAGGGCTAATGGCAAGTGGCGCATGAGGTTGAGGTACATCCGCTGCACGATGCGCCCCCCGACCCGGATGTCTTGAAATCTCCCGCAGCGCTCTTGAAATTGCAGGCCGACATAATGCGCTGTACCGCGCATCCGCAGGACGGGCACACGACCTCATCGTTTCCTAACACAAGCTTCTCGAAATCACCGCACTTCTCACACCTGAATTCATAAATGGGCATGCTTGAATTGTCCTCCTGATACTTGCTTCCCTAATCCTAATGATGTTGTTTCTCCGAAAAAGATGCAAGGATTTTCCCGCAGGCAGGTCAATGGCGGACCTCATCTTGCCATGGGGGAACTATCATCATTTGTCCGGGCATGGCTGCAAGGTCTCCTTCCTCTACTTCGTCAAAGGCTATCACGTGGCGGTCCGGCCCACGCAAGTAGCGCTGGACCACGAAATGAGGGCGTCCGCCCTGAATCGACGTGGCTACTACCAGCGATTCCTCTTCTTCGCCGGTTCTGGAATCAACAACGCGGGCGCATGTGACCGTGGTCACCGCGTACGCGTGCCTCATCAAGGCCTGTTCTTTGACGAAATCCACCAGAGCCCTCTTCTGTCCTGCATCCTTGAAGGGAAGCACTATGGCATGCATCCCCTCCATGGTATGGAGGACCGCAGTGGGAAGGTGGGAACCTTGGTCCAGAAGAGTCTGCCGCGCAATCAGGCAGATCTGCCGAACGGTTTCAAAGATAAAATCATGCGCAATAATCATTTGTTCGGTCTCATAACTATTTCTCCTTGACGCGTTGTGTCCTGCCGGTTAAGTTTGTCGGTTGAAGGCATTGTCGGCTTGAGTAGGGGAGAATCTTGCATTCGCCATCTTCTCTCGTCCGATGCGCGCCGGCCGGTCGGGCATCACGAGGATTCTGACACTTGGCTACGCCCTTTGACAAACGGAAGTTAGTCATTCTCTTGTCTGTGATTCTCCTATCCTCGGGTCCTCTTCGCTTAGGGGCTGAGACCGCAGTAGAGCCTCCAGTCTTGCGGCCTGTGTTTGTATATGCCGCGGGTTCGGACACCGGCGCCTCCGGCAGGGCTCCCACCATTAGCCCACCCCTCAGAATCGGCACGTTCAATATCAGAATGTTCCCGTGCGGCAACAACTGCCGCTGCATCAGATCCTACGGGTTCAGAGTTTGCCGGGCCGCGGACTCTCCAGGAACCGACCTGACACGACTGGCCATGGAAATACGCAAGACGGGGACTTCCCTGCTCGCCGTCAACGAAATACTGAATACCAGACGTTTCGCCCGGTTTGCACGTGAAAAACTCGGCCCCCAATGGCGGTTCGTTTATGCACGGCCTGGGGGGCCTCAGAAGGTAGGGCTCCTTTACGATACGTCCGTGTTCGAGATCTTGGAAAAAAGGGTTTTTCGCGGGCTGATCAACGATCTCCGACCCGAGGAACATCCTTCTTTCTGCATCAAATACCTGGGCAATCTCCGGCCCGCGTTCGCGTGCCGCTTGCGCGTCGTCGGCACGGATTTCACATTTCTTGCGGTTGTGGTGCATCTCAAGGCCGGTCCTTGCGGCGGTGTTCGCAAGGACCAGTGGCGGACCCTCGAGAAGATCGCGGGCCTGCTGGCCCGCAAAGACTCGAAAATCGCGATCCTCGGCGATTTCAACGACCATATCGGCGGGTCAGGACCATGGGATGAATTTTGCCGGCGTACGGGTTTCCGGCCCGTCACTCAAACGGCGCCATGCACCACGGCAAGAAAAAAGGGCTGCGCAAGGCTTGACGGCATCTTCGTTTCCCCTGACCTTGCAAACGCCGTAGTACCGGGGTCGGCCGAATCCGGCGGTCCGTGCGCCAATGCCCCGGGCGACGATCGGTCCGCTGAGGCTTATCTGCGCCTTGTTTCAGACCATTGTCCGGTGTCCGTGGAGCTTGACCCGGGAGCGCTTCGGGAAGATTAGGTAATGCGTTTCATAAGTACGGTCGCTCATCCGGTAGCACCGGCATCTTGCCGGTCATTACATACTGTTCCGGCGGAGAGGCCGGTCTCCCAGGATTTTTCACCACCAAGACACAAAGGCGCCAAGAAGAGACTATTGTGTGATTTCTTTGTGTCTTGGCGCCTTGGTGGTTGGATTTTCTCTTCCTCCAACGGCCGCGATCTCACTCTATCCTGAACAAAGATTCGTCGAATTCGGGCTTGTTCTTGTATCTGCCCATGAAGAACCCCGGCGCGGACTCGATGTTTTCCAGGATTGACGGGTTGATTTCCACGCCGACTTGATGCAGCGCGTTCACCACATCTCCGGGCGCGGGTGGGCACCCTTTCACCGCGATCATCTCTTTGATACGGGGGTGGTCCTTGTTAGCCTGGTATAAGCATTTCCCCAGGAGGATGGTCTTCTTTCCGGGAGTGGGTTTCATTATTTTTCCGGTGAGTATTTCCACGTCGTCCCACGGTTTGCCTTGCCATGCCATGCCTATGGACGTGAGGATCGCTCCTGTATAAACCGAGCAATACGTGCACATGGTCAGGTCGTACTTGGGATACGAGAGGCCCTTGATACCCATTTTCTCCATCCCTACCGGCAGGGTTTCGGTATCGTTATACGCGAACGAGTATTGATGAGGCGCGGCCAGGTCCTCGATCTTCTCGCCGACGACTTCCATTTCGGACATATCCGCGGATCGGCCCTGATTCCGGGCTGCATGAACGAGGTGCGGAACCCGGCTGGGCTCATAGCCCAGCAGCATCGCGGCGGCCATGTCGGCACAGAGCATATCCGAGGACGCGACGAGGAGATTGCTCCTTCTTATCTTACCGTCGAACGCGGGACCTCGCTCTGTGGTGAATATGCCGTCGATGAGGGTGAAAGACTCCGGCAGCGGGTTGGGAAGCAGCGCGACCATATAGTTAAGGTCTTTCTCAGGGTCCGCGCTGTGGCATTTTTTTCTTGAATTGATGTGGAGCGTGCCTTTGAGGTTCTTGATCCCAAGGCTCACAACGGTCTGTGCGTGGGTTTTCATTACCGGGATATTGACCACGAAATCGCTTTCCAGAATATCCGTATTGAATTTGAGCACTATTCCGCCGCCCACATCGACTTTCTTAAACGGCCTTTCATGGACGTTCACGCACGTCACGCCGAACCGCCGGCCGAGCACATTGTATCCAAGCCCTTCAAAGGCATGGGCCGCGGTGTCTGTCGCTTTGGGATCAAAGAGCACCGGTCCTTCTCCGATGGTGATCCGGTCTATGCCTCTTTCCTTAAGCAGCACCACCACGTCTTCCACCACACGGGAAGTGGTTATCACGCCCCATTTGGGAAACGGCGCCTTTCTGGACCACATCACCACATTGGGCTTTATGAATACCTTCGATCCCGGTGAGAGACCTGCCAGACCGTCCGACAAATCGACGGCCTTTCGTACTGATTCCAGCGGCTTCTCGTATCGAACGATCGCCACCTTGGGTTTACTCATCAGGAACCTCCATGATCAATTGGCAATATCGAAGAATTATACCGATACGTTTTCAAACGTGTAACTTTGGTTGCCGGGCGGGTTTGAAACCCGCCCCTATCCAATGTGTCGGAGATATCTTCCGGTATAGTATGCCTTTGCAGAAATACGGTCGCCCATTCCGCGTGCTTCGTCGGTAGGTCTTCTACGCACTGCGGCGCAGTGCCCGGCCGACCGATGAAGCTCTTTTCCTTATAGGAACGCGACAAGCGGCTATCTCCTGAACTGCGTCCACACACCAAAAGTTCTTTGCGAGGGTCCGGGGGCGGTTTCTTTCAAGAAACGGCCCCTGGATCATGCGTTCTCGTTGTTCCTGATTCGGACCGCAAGTCTTTCGGCCAGTTCGGGGAATCTCGGGGGCAGGCGTATGCCGGGTTCAGCGTCGATCCTGCGGGCGATTCTGTAAAACAGGATCTGTGCCTGGTCCAGCCTGATGGGTATGTCGAGGGCTCGGCACAGGTCAAGATATCTGATGATTTCGTCCGGCACGGACTTATCTTCCGGATTCCGTTCCAGCTTGCGAACGAGGTCGAGCACAACCGACCTGATGATTTTCTCCGCTGATCCGGTATCAGGTTCGATCTTCCAGCGCCTGGTCTCTTCGAGCACCGATTTCAGTTCGTCAGGATAGAAGCCGTCTGCCAGCTTCTCCAGTTCCCGGAGCAGCCTGCGGTTGAGCACGAATTTGGCGCAGGCAAGGAACGTGTCGGGCAGCGGGGCTTCCGTCTCACGTATCAACATGGCGAATTCCTTGTTCCTTCTGTAGAAAGCTTCCAGCGCTCCCGCCTGTTCTTCCGCCATCTTTCTCGTCATTATTTCAATGACTTCGGCCCGCTGTTCCACGAAAAGATCTTCCAGGGTGAAGTATGTTCCCGGGAAACGGGAGTCCATCTTGCGTATCAATTCAGTAGTGGAGAAAGCGGCAAAACAATCGTGAAGTTCCTGTTTCAGCGCTGCATAGGAGCCGTGGTCTTCGTGCTCCTGAACCGAGCATCGCAGGTCAATGCCGCCCATGTGAAGCGTTGCCGTGACGAATTCGCCGGCCCTTGTGGTTATGTTGCTCCGCACGGAGATCAGCCGCAGCAGCAGCGATCGTTCCCCGGAGTTTTCCCTGGCCGAGTCGTTGAGCCTTATTTCATAGCAGTAAACTCGCCCGTGAATAGGCAGATCCCGAAACACGGAGAACATGGCCGTATGCGCGGCGACTTTCGCCAGATCCGCCACCTGCGGCTTGATGCGCTGGAGGAAAATCTCGTCGCCCCGAATGGTCGGCCTGCGATTGCTGACAGCCTCTTGGAGCACTCTCAGGAAGTCTTCCTCGAGTTTCGCATCGAAAGGCAGCGCAAGCTGCAGCACTCGGCCGGCATACTTGAGGATTTGCAGCGTCTCTATGCCGAGAATATCGTCGAAGAACCAGCCGCAGCTTGTGAACATGAGCATTCTGTTCCGCTGCATTTCCATCAATTCCAGAATCTCTATGCGGTCCTGCTCGGAAAGGCTCCCCTTGGAATGTTGGGCAAGAAAGGGCTCCGGATTGTTTTCTCTGTCCAAGAGCACGCTTATGTATGCGTTGCGTGCGGCCCATGGATCTTTGAGCAGCCCTGAGCTTTGCTCGACGAACACCTTGTCAACCCGGTCCCGCAACAGATTCAGCGAATTCCGCAAAGGAGTCCGCCACTTCTGATTCCAGCCGGGCTTGAAGTCCACTCTGCACCCGCAGTCCTCCGACCAGCGGCCGACCCCGTGGGTGCAGCTCCAGGAAGAGCGTTCCACTATTTCCGCGGTAGCGTCCGGCGGGTTTTTCTCAAGGAATTCCCCGTAGTTGGTAAGCACCACATCCGGTTCGAGAGCCAAGGCGTCCAGCGCATAAGCCAGGGCCATTTCTCCGAAACGGTGATGATGGCCGTAAGATTCGCCGTCCGTTGCTATGTGCATGAGTTGGGGCCAGGTCCGCTTGTCGGAGAACCCGGCGAGGAGACGGTTCTTGAATTCCGCGCCGCTGTTGAGCAAGCCCTCGAACGCAATAGCCTGTGAAATGGGACCGTAGTAGAAAAACAATGCGATGCTGCGGCCTTGGCTCAGTTCACAGCGGTACGGGCGAGTGGGGTCTATTGCGCCGCCTTCCACGCTTGTCCACTTTGTCGCGGCCGGTTCTTTGATTCTGAGGGCCTGTCTGGGGGCGAGGATGGTGAATTTGATCTCGTGCTGAGCGAGAATATCCAGCGTCTCGAGGTCAACCGCGGTTTCGGGGAGCCACATTCCTTCCGGATCACGGCCGAATCGTTTGCGGAAGTCTTCCAAGCCCCAGACAATCTGCGTGATCTTGTCCCTGGTAGATGCCAGGGGCATGATTATATGCGAATGCGCCTGAGCCAAGGCATTGCCGTGCCCTGATCGGGCCTTGACGCTTGCCCGGTCGGCCGAGATGATTGCTTGATATGTCTCCGGCGCGTGTCTTTCCATCCAGTTGAGCAGAGTCGGGCCGAAGTTGAAGCTTATGTATTCGTAATTATTGACTACTTTGACGAGGCGATCCTTCGCGCCGAGTATTTTTGCCTGAGTATTGGGCGCGTAGCATTCTTCGGTTATGCGCTGATTCCAGTCATGCCATGGATGGGCTGATTCCTGGATTTCTATATCTTCCAGCCACGGGTTTTCTCTTGGCGGCTGGTAGAAATGGCCGTGGATACAGATGAATTTCTTCTTTGCCGCGCTCATTTTCTTGGGTTCCGGGATGTCAGGATAGAAAGCGAGTCAGGATAATATGCGAAAGCGCATCGCGTCAAGATCGGTTTGCGACATCGCGGCCGGTTCCGCGAAATACGGTAGGCCCCGGCGTCCCTGCCGGTGCAGGAACAAAGAGATCCAACCACCAAGGCGCCAAGACACAAAGAAATTGGAAAGGGATTTCTTCTTCGTGTCCTCGTTTTTTGGTGGTTCAATTCTCCTGTCGCATGATTTCCAATGACCGGCAAGATGCCCGTCCTACCAAACGCTGCCCCGGCCATGTTAAGATGGCCCGCGAACAACGCATGAAACAACCCGAAAACATACGCAGCGTGCGATCCGTACTTGTGCCGAGGCCCCTTTCACGCGGGGATGCGGTCGCGGTCACCGCGCCGTCCGGTCCGGTTGACCCGAAACTTCTCGAAGCGGGGCTAGGGTTTCTTCGCGACCTGGGGCTTCGGCCTGTTGTCGGTTGTCACGTCCGCGAAAACCAAGGTTATCTGGCAGGAAACGACAGCCGGCGATGTGCGGACCTCAACGCGATGCTGACAACGCCTGAGATCCGGGGCGTGTTCTTTGCCCGAGGCGGCTATGGAGTGATGCGCATCCTCGACATGGTGGACTGCGCGGCCATATCCCGCGATCCCAAGCTCATGGTAGGCATGAGCGACCTGACTGCTTTGCAGCTTTCCGTCTTCAGGAGGTGCGGACTTGCCACATTTTCCGGGCCGATGATCGCGGGTCAGGTGGCGATGGGCCTGGACCGCCTCTCCGAAGAATCATTCCGCAACGCCCTCTTTCAACCCGTTCGAGAATCGGACTTGTTCTCCACGTGCCGCGACATGCTCAAGGTGCTCAGGCCGGGACGGGCTTCAGGGTTCCTCCTGGGAGGATGCCTGTCCATGGTGACCGCGCTCATGGGGACCGAGCACATGCCTGAGATGGACGGCTGCATTCTACTCTTGGAAGACGTTAGTGAGCCTCTATATCGGATCGACCGGATGCTGACGCAGCTTAGACTGGCCGGGCTTCTCAAAGCAATCCGCGGGATGGTGCTCGGACACTTTCTTGGACCGCAGGACCAATCGATCATCGAAGGCGTCGAGAGCCTGGTGCTTGAACTGACTGAGGACCATCCTGTGCCGATCGTGTCTGGATTCCCTCACGGGCACGTCTTGCCCAACATCACGGTCCCTCACGGAGTCCCCGTAGAGCTGGACACCGAAGCCTTGTCCCTCACCGTGCGAGCAGATCCGTTCGGGGATTGAAGCGCCATGGATTCCGGGCGACGAACTGACTTGACCTTGGGAGTTTGCGTTGATATCTTCACCAATTGAATGGTGGTTCCGACCGAATGTTGTACTTGCGTCTCTGACCGGACCCTGCGGGGCTATCCGCCATAGGAGCCTCGGCCAGTCATGACTTCGAAGTTTCTCCCGTTTGCTGCCCTGCCGGTATTGGGAAGTCGCTGTTCAGTGAACGCGGATTCCCATTGCGACTATGACAGCTCTGTTCAGTGGAATCGGTTGCAGGGGGGGTTATGATGCGTTGCGCCGAGGAGAGACTTGGAATGGGCCAGGATGACGGCTCATCCTCGCTCACCTCGGTCGGTTTCTGCCGGCGACGGGATTCACCATACACGACTCCGAGCCCTGTGAGGGGAAATGGGCGACAATTCTGTGACAACGGAAGTGGAGAGCCTGCGTAGGAAGCTCTCGGGTCACCAGTCCGCTCCGGACAGGCTGAGAGGCTTTGAACAGGCGCTGCGAGAGAGCGAAGAAAGGTTTCGTTCGATCGTTCACAGCCAGAACGTAGGGGTATTCATTTCAAACCCGGAAGGCGAGCTACTCTACGTCAATCCGGCTTTTGCCGGGATATTGGCATACGAAGGTTCCGAAGACGTCACAGAGATTCTCGCAACTGCTCTGTTTGCCGTTCCGGAAGACCGCGACCGCGTCTTGGAGCAGCTTCGGGAAAAAGCATCGGTCGAAGACGTCGAAATCAGGGTTTCCCGTAGGGACGGCCGCGTAGGCTTGGCATCCATGACTGCGGTCTTGCAAAGGGATAGCACGGGCGAGCCGTTGCGAATATTGGGAATGCTGCAGGATACCCAGGAGCGCAAGTGCTCGGAACCGTCGCTGCAGGCCGGAGAGGATTGGTATCGCTCGCTCATCGACAGAATTCAGGCCGCCATAGTGGTTCATGATTCGGAGGGCCGAGTGGTGGCGAGCAATCCGAGAGCACAGGAACTCCTCGGCCTGCCACATGACCGGATGGCGGGGGTGAAGGCCGCCGACCCGCTGTGGAAATTCCTCAGTGAGGAAGGCAGCCCTATGCCCACGGATCAGTATCCGGTTAATCTGGCCCTGAGAAGCCGCGCCCCAGTCAAAGACTTGATCTGCGGAATCGTTCGACCTGATCGGGCTGACCCCGTTTGGGTTCTCGTCGGCGCAGACCCCGTCTTCAATGCAGTTGGCGAGACCATTCGGGTGATCGTAACCTTTGTGGACATCACCGGCCTCATACAGGCAAAAGCAGCGCTCAAGGAAAGCGAGAACCGCTATCGGGGGCTTGTGGAAGCTTCGCCCGATCCCATTGTGCTTTACGGCCTTGACGGCGACGTCATTTCGGTTAACCGGAAGGCGGCCGAAATATTCGGAGTTTCTTCTCCGGAGCAGTTTTGTGCAGAAGTTAAGAATATTGGAGACGTCCTCGATGAGCGGCAGCGGATGCAAGCGTTCGCGAATTTCCAAAAGACTCTGCAGACAGGCGTCTCCACGAAGAGTGAGTACCTGATCCGGCGTCGGGACGGGACTTTGTTTCCTACCGAAGTCAATTCGTCGGTTGTAAAGAGCGCCGACGGCCAACCTCTGGGATTTATCAGCGTCGTACGGGACGTTTCAGACCGCAAAGAAGCCGAAGCTGCCTTGCGCGAAAGCGAGGAGCGTTTTAGATCAACTTTTGAACAGGCTGCCGTGGGGATTTGCCACGTGTCTCCCGGCGGTCGGTTTCTGAGAGTCAACCTGAAACTGTGCGAAATTCTTGGATACGGCAGTGATGAATTGCTTTCCAAGACCTTCCAAGAGATTACTCACCCCGATGACTTGGCCAAGGATCTTGATTTCTTGAGCCAGGTTCTCGCAGGATCCATCCGGACATACTCAATGGAGAAGCGCTACATCCGAAAGGACGGATCGCAACTCTGGGCGAACCTTACCGTTTCTCTCGCCCGCGACCCTTCCGGTGAACCTAAGTATTTCATTTCCGTCGTGCAAGACATCTCAGACAGGAAATCCGCTGAGAACGCCCTGAGAGACAGTGAGGAAAAGTATCGAACTCTATGGGAGGAGAGCTTCGACGGGATCTTCATTCAGAAAGGAACAAAGATAGTATTCGCCAACTCTCGTCTGTGTGAGATGCTTGGCTACAGCGAGTCCGAACTCGTGGGGCAGGACCACTGGCGGATCTACCACCCGGATTACCATGAGCTGACTCGTTCGAGGGCTCAGGCGCGCATGAGAGGCGAATCGGTCCCCTCAGTATACGAAGTGAGGCTACACAGAAAAGACGGTTCTTCATTTGACGCTGAAATCAATGCTAAGGCCTTGATCGTTGAAGGGCGGCCGGGAATACAAGTTTGCATCAGAGACGTGTCACAAAGGAAGAAGGCGGAAGAATCTTTGCGGAAAAGCGAAGAGAGATACAGAGAACTCTTCGATA
>DYLG01000057.1:12778-17754 GCA_020722215.1 Desulfomonile tiedjei | reverse complement strand
ATGAAAATCCACATCGATGACTTGCCTCAACAAGGTCTGCAACTCGAACTCGACGGACTGGAGGATTTTCTCCCACCCCTTCCGGAAAGCAGCCATGCGCCGACAGACTTCGAGATCGACCCACGGCTGAGAGGACACCTGGAACTCAGGGCCGGCGACCAGGACATTATCCTCTTCGGAAAGGTCTTGTCGAGCCTGTTCTTGCAGTGCGCTCGGTGCCTGACCCGATTTCATCAAGATATGGAGGTTGAGGTTAACCTCGTCCTCAGGCGAGAAGAAGAAGTTGAAGGCGGCTGGGACCGAGAGCACCCAGAGGAAATCCAGGACGTTCAATTCATTCAGGACGACGAAATCGACGTGGGAGAACTTGTTCTTCAGGAGATACTGCTCAGTATCCCGATGAAACCCCTGTGCAGAGAGGAATGTCCCGGTCTGTGCCCGCGTTGCGGTGCTCTGAAAGGTTCTTCTGAGTGTAACTGTCCGCAACAGGAGGAGACCGACCCCAGGTGGGCGGCTCTGGCGAAGTTCAAGGAGAGCGTCAGGTCCTGACAGCGGTTCAATCCGCTAATGCGGCGCGGCCGATGGAGCGGGTGAAAATTGGCGGTGTGAGGGTAGTTTTCAGGCTTGTGTCCCGGAACGTAATCACACAACCGGAACGTTTTCCTCGCCCGTGGAAATGATTTGATATAACTGAGAAGGATACGTTATGGCAGTACCGAAGAAACGAGTTTCCCGGACCAGACGGGATAAGCGGCGAACCCACAAGAAGTTGACTGCGGTTGAAGTGGTCGCGTGTCCTCAGTGCGGCGAGCTTCGGCTACCACACAGGGTTTGCTCAAGTTGCGGCTTCTACAAGGGCCGAGAGGTTCTTGAGGTGTAAGGGCAGGCCGGGCAACCACATGGCAGTTTCAACCGTTCGAGCGGCGAAAAGATCCTTGGCCGTCATGTTCCCCGGCCAGGGATCCCAATTCCCGGGAATGACTCGCGACCTTGTTGAGGCAAGCCGGAAGGCGCGGCAGCTTGTTCAAAGGGCGGACGACATACTGGGGTATCGCTTGAGCAGGATCATGCTGTCAGATGACGGAGATACGCTGCTGAGGACTGTTCACACCCAGCCTGCGGTATTCGTGCACTCGATGGCGTTGTGGGAGCTTCTACAGGAGCGTTTTTCGCTCATGCCGATCATGGCGGCAGGGCACTCGCTGGGAGAATACTCCGCTCTGGTAGCCGCGGGAGTTCTTGAATTCAGTGAGGCTCTGGACATAATCAGCGTCAGGGCTAAGAGCATGGATGAAGCCCAGCCCGCTGGTACCTGCGGAATGGCTGCTGTGGTGGGAGCCACTCGTGATCAGGTTCTGGATATGGTGAACGCCAACCGGGGTAACGAGGTTCTAGAAGCGGCCAATTTCAACGCGCCTGATCAAGTGGTGGTGTCGGGACACCTCGTCGCGGTCGATCGCGTGGCGGAAGCTTCGAAGAGCATCAAGCGGGCAAGAACGGTGAAGCTCCCCGTATCGTCCGCGTTTCACACAAGCCTGATGGAACCTGCCAGGGAGGCCCTCGCCGAGCGGCTGGAGAGCGTTGGTCTCGGGCAGCCCAAGTTCCCGGTGGCTGCAAATGTGACTGCCAAGCCCTATCACGTTGATGCCACCGCTGTGAAGCTCATGGCGGACCAGGTTGTCAGACCGGTGCTCTGGGAAGACTGCGTGAAAACCATGTTGGAAGCCGGCGCGGATCTATTCGTGGAAGTGGGACCGGGAAAAGTCCTCACCGGACTGCTCAGAAGAATCGCTCGCAACTCCGAGTCCGTGAACGTGGATGGCCCGGAGTCGGTCACATCTTTCGAGAGTCTCGTCGGATGAATCCGTCTTGGGGGTCGTGTCTATCATTACAGGGGAAAACAGCTCTAGTGACCGGAGGCTCCAGGGGCATTGGACGGGCAATCTCTCTTGCTCTGGCGGCCCATGGAGCCTTTGTAGCAGTCAACTATCGCTCGGGGGAGCAGGCCGCACGCGCCACGGCTGATGACATCCAGGCAAAAGGCGGGGGCTGTCTTGCCATTCCCTTTGACGTGAGCGATTCGGCAGCGGTGGATCAAGGGATCTCGCGCATCTTGAGTGTTCGGGGCAGAATAGATATCCTTGTGAACAACGCGGGAATTACCCGTGACGGCCTGATCGGCCGCATGAAGGATTCCGACTGGAGCGAAGTGCTCGGGACGAACTTATCCGCCGCGTTCTACCTTTGTCGTGCGGTTGGCAAGAACATGATCCGCAACCGATGGGGCCGGATAATAAACGTGGCTTCCGCTGCTGGTGAGGCCGGTAACGCAGGCCAGGCCAACTACTCGGCAGCCAAGGCAGGTCTGATAGGATTGACCAGGGCTTTGGCCCGGGAGTTGGCCCCTCGAAACGTGCTTGTCAATGCGGTTTCTCCAGGAATCATAGAAGGCGGCATGGCTGACCGGCTCACTGAAGAACAACTGCAAGCCATTCGCATCCATGTTCCGTTGCGCCGGAGAGGCACTCCCGACGACGTAGCCTCTGCAGTGCTGTTCCTATGCTCGTGTATGTCGGACTACATCACGGGACAGGTAATCCGTGTTAACGGCGGGCTCTACATGTGAAGCCCCGGAAGGAAATCCGATTGATTCGTCGGATCTATTGCCTGAAGCAGGCCAATCCGATTAGGCGTGTCGCACGGCCGATGGGCCGGCACTTGGGGATACGCTCTCCCTCGCTAGGGAGACTACGCTATAGCCGAGGGTTCGCTGGATGCCTCAACAGGAGATATGGATTCCCCTGAACCGTCGACAGAACGCGATCAGGATCGAAACTGAGTGCCTCTCGCTTCGAGGGTCGTCAGAAGAGTTCTCGTGGTGAGTTCACTACGTTAGCGCATTTGGGAGGAAACCCAACATGGACGATGTGGAAAAGAGAGTGGTGGACCTCATTGCCGAGGTCCTTGTGGACGTCAACAAGGAACATATCCAGTTGGACTCCAAGATTGTGGAGGACCTTGGGGCGGAATCACTGGACATTTACGACATGATCGCCCTGCTTGAGGACGAATTCGGCCTCGAAATCACCGATGAGGAAGTTGAGAAGATACAGACGGTTCAAGATGTGGCCAACTACATAAGGTCAGCACAGAGCGCCGCGTCCTGATGGTTCGCCTGCTCTGAGTTTGTGATCACTGGAGGCGACCTTGCAACGAAAAGTTGTTGTGACCGGCATGGGTGTGGTCACCTGCTTGGGCTCGGGTGTTGCGACGAACTGGGAGGCCCTGATGGCCGGCCGCTCGGGAATTGGGCCCATCACCCTCTTTGACGCAGCCAAGTACAAGTCACGTATTGCAGGTGAAGTCCGAGGGAATTTCGATCCCCATGGATATGTTCAGCCCAAAGAGTTTCGCAGGATGGACCGCTTCCAGCAGTTTGCTATGGTGGCTGCGGGGGAAGCGGTGGACGACTCGAAGCTCGAACTGCCGCCGACCAACCCGTTTCGGGGCGGTGTGGTAGTCGGGTCCGGAATGGGAGGACTCTCCTCTATCGAAGAGGGAATGCACCTCCTTCTCTCTAAGGGGCCGAACTCGGCGCCTCCTTTGCTCATCACCAAGGTTGTGATAAACCTGTCCCCTGGAATGCTGTCCATCAAGTACGGGTTGAAAGGGCCCAACTACGGGGTAGTGAACGCCTGCACGTCCGGCACGTCCGCTATTGGAGAAGCATTCAGAATAATCCGGGAGAGCCGGGCAGATTTCATGATCGCCGGCGGGGCGGAAGCCGTGGTAACCGAACTGTCCGTTGCCGCGTTTTCCAAGATCAGGGCTCTCTCCACCCGGAATGATGACCCGGAGCGTGCATCGCGTCCCTTTGATCGCAATCGCGATGGGTTTGTCATCTCCGAAGGCGCCGGCATGCTAATCCTCGAATCCGAGGAACACGCAGCCGAAAGGGGAGCGCTGATTCACTGCGAGATTCTCGGTTACGGCGCTACCGACGACGCCTTTCACATAGTGATGCCCGACGAAACCGGGTCAGGGGCGTATGAGGCCATGAGACTCGCTCTGGAGGATGCAGGCGTGAAGCCGGAGCAAGTGGACCATGTCAATGCCCACGGAACATCCACGGACCTGAACGACAAAATGGAAACCATTGCCATCAAAAAACTTTTCGGTGAACATGCGTACAGGTTGGCCATCAGTTCGACCAAGTCCATGACCGGGCATCTGATCGGCGCAGCAGGCGCGGTGGAAGCAGTCTACACCATCATGGCCCTCAAGAAGGGAATGGTACCGCCGACGATCAATCTGGAAGAGCCGGACCCCGATTGTGATTTGGATTACACTCCGAACACGCCGGTGTCCAGAGAGATGGAATACGCTTTGTCCAACAGCTTCGCATTCGGCGGGCAGAACGGATGCCTCCTGTTTCGACGGGTCTGAAAGTTATGGAAGCTATGCTGGTGGGTTCGGATCACGCAGGATTCGCGCTGAAGACGTTCCTGCTGAATATTCTAAAGGAGCGGGGCATCCCGGTGAAGGACGTGGGATGCCATTCGGAGAAAAGCTGCGATTACCCTGAGTTTGCCCGGGAACTCTGCGAAAGGATTCAACGCGGCGAGGCTTCGAGAGGCATGTTGATCTGCGGAACAGGGCTGGGAATGTCCATTGCGGCAAATAGGTTCAAAGGCATCAGGGCCGCTCTTTGCACCACGGAATTCCATGCTCGTATGAGCAGAGCGCACAACGACTCCAATGTACTGATTCTTGGAGGCCGTGTCACAGGGTCCGCGCTGGCCCGGTCCATTCTTGAAACATGGCTGGAAACCCCCTTTGACGGGGAAAGACACAAGAGACGGCTTGATCTGATGGAGAGTTCACAGGCAAGAGAAAAATGACCCCCCTTGAAACGGAAGATCCTGAAATTTATCAGATTATCGCGCGCGAGAAAGAGCGCCAACAGCATCGGCTCG
>DYLG01000057.1:0-12762 GCA_020722215.1 Desulfomonile tiedjei | reverse complement strand
TCCGAGAATTTCGCTTCACCTGCCGTAATGGAAGCGCAGGGGAGCATACTGACGAACAAGTACGCCGAAGGTTACCCCGGTAGACGATACTACGGCGGTTGTGTGCACGTGGACGTGGTGGAGGACATTGCACGCCGTAGGGCATGTTCCCTATTTGGCGCCGAACATGCCAACGTGCAGCCCCATTCGGGAACCCAAGCCAACATGGCCGTATTCTTTTCGGTCCTGGAGGCTGGAGACGCGTACCTGGGCATGGACCTTGCTCACGGCGGTCACCTGTCCATGGGGCATCCCAAGAGCTTTTCGGGGATACTGTATCGGGCTACTCCCTACTCGGTGCGTCGCGACGATCACAGAATAGACTATGATCAGGTGCGGGATCTGGCACGCAAGCATCGGCCTAAAATGATCATCGCCGGCGCCAGCGCGTATCCCAGGACCATAGACTATGCCCTCTTCGGCGAGATAGCCCGCGAGGTCAACGCATATCTCATGGCCGATGTGGCTCACTTGGCAGGCCTCATCGTTGCGGAACAGCATCCTTCGCCCATACCCCATGCCGATTTCGTCACCACTACGACTCACAAGACTCTTAGAGGCCCCAGGGGCGGGATGGTTCTCTGCCGAAAGGAATTGGCAGCCAAACTTGATTCGTGCATCTTTCCGGGAATGCAGGGAGGCCCTTTGATGCACGTGATAGCTGCGAAGGCGGTAGCGCTTGCCGAAGCGGCCACCCCAGGGTTCAGGGAATATCAGAAGCTGGTGGTTGAGAATGCCAAGGCTCTTGCAGAAGCCCTCTTGGAGGAGGGGTTTACGCTCGTCTCGGGCGGGACCGACAATCACTTGATCCTCGTTGACCTTACGGCTTTTGGGCTCACCGGGGCAGCAGCTCAGGACATGCTGGAACAGGCCGGCATGACCGTAAACAAGAATTCCATACCCTTTGATCCACTGCCTCCGGCCATGAGTTCCGGGATTCGGATCGGTACGCCTGCGGTCACCACGCGCTGGATGGGCCCCCCTGAGATGAGAATCATCGCAAGGCTTATTGCGCGAGTCTTGACAAATCCTGGGGATGAGACGATCATCGCTCGGGTTGCTGAGCAGGTGACGGAACTCTGCTCCCGATTCCCCTTGTATGCCGAGGACGGACATAGGACTAACCGATGAACGATACACCTCCGACATTCTGGTCTCTTAGGAAGTGGTGCCCGCCGCGCCGTCTTGACCCGGATTTCCCCATGGCCTTCTGGTTTGCCGGCCTGTGGCTTTATCTGAAAAGCTTCTTCTACCTGTGCAATCTGTACAGCATCGGCATTGACCAGATGCCGTTCCCCGCCCCGGTCAAGATCGAAATTGCCTACTTTGCGCTGGCTTTCGTCCCTTCCCTATTGCTGGGCCTGGTATTGTGGAACGAAAGACGGGAGCATTTGAAGACTGCAATCCTGTTCTTGGCAATTGACACTCCCCTCCTGCTGTTCCACGTGTGGCGTATGAGCCGTTCCGGCATGTTGGATTCGTTCCTGACCCTGGTTCTTGAGTTAGGAAGCCTGGGCCTGAACTTCCTTGCCTTGGGCTGGCTGGTATCCTACGCCGTGGAGTCCAAAGCCCTTTCTCGGCCGCGATAGTTACTACTCGGGATCATCTGCGGTCAGATATTTTCGGTCCCATTTTGACCTATTGGTTTGACGTGACTTGCGAAGTCCGCAAGGGTCGATTTCGCAAACAACACAACCGGGGTCTGTACAGGGATCAAGGTGTATGAGAATTTCAGCGTAGCATTCAAAATGATCGCTGAAAATCCGTTCAAGCGCTTTGACCTCGCGATGGGCTTCCTCCAGCGTCACATCTCTGGGCAGGATAAGGTGAAAGTCCACATGCACCATCCGGCCGGTCCGCCAAGCCCTCAGTCGGTGAACATCGATCCAGATGCTTTTCTTTTGTTGGAGGAGCAAATCGCAAATTTCGTCAAGCAGCTCCGGATTGGATCTCTGCATCAGGCCTGCAGAGGCCTTCCAGACAAGCCTGAATCCCCAATAGACTATGTTCGCCCCGGCAATACACGCGATTACGCCATCAAGACGCAGCCACCCCGTGAGATAGATTAAGCCCAGTCCCAACAATACGGTCGCTGACGTGACCACGTCAGTGAGCAGATGCCTCCCGTCGGCTTCCAATACCAGTGATTTAATTCGCTTACCGATTCGGATCAGAGACAGTCCCAATGCCAGGTTTCCTGCTCCGGCCAAAGCCATGAAAATGGCGCCGCTTCCAAGGTAGGGGAGATCACTGGGGTCAAGAATCTGCTGCACGCCCTTGAAAACAATTCCCCCTGCTGCGAGAAGTATGAGTGCCCCTTCAAACCCAGCAGCAAAGAACTCGATGTTCCCATGACCGTACGGGTGGCTCTCGTCCGCGGGCCTGGACGCGACCACCACGCTTACGAATCCGAAGCCGCTTGCAACAACGTTGATTATTGACTCCAAGGCATCGGAAAATATGGCAGATGAGCCGGTGAGCCAGTAGGCGAAGAACTTCAACCCCATCAAGAATATTCCGATTACGCAAGCGGTCAGCATGACCACTGTGCCGGTCTTAGCAGCCCCTGTTACTGCGCGATCAGGGCCGAAGCCTGTTTGAGTTTCCGGACTCGTCGAGTCATTGTGGGGGCCCACCATTACTTGCGCTCCCTACGTCTGTCGCCGGCTCTTGATTTGTCTGTTGGGTCTGACCACTTCCCACACCACTTCCGGATGAGCTTCTGCCACTTTCAAGAGCACCCTGGCCGGTCCTCTTGGAACTCGCCGCTTTTGCTCCCAATTCTCGAGGGTGCGGACGCTGATGCCCAACATCGCGGCGAACTCGGGTTGAGAGACCCCGAGCTTGGATCTTATGGACTTGACGTCGGGCCTTTCTACCACAAAGACCCTGGAAGGCTGCATCTCGCCGCGCATGATTGCCCCCGCTTCTCGGACGCTCTGCAATAACTCTTGGAACATCTTTTCCTTCATGGGAACTCCTGTTCAACCGTCCTTCTTAAGACCTTGAGTTGCTCGTGAGAGAGATCGGTTCGCCCGCTCTTCGGGTATGCATAGATCATGTAAACCAGGTCTCTTGAAACTACCCAATAGTAGATGACGCGTGCTCCGCCTCTCTTGCCGCGCCCTTTCGCAGCCCATCGTATTTTTTTCAGGCCCCTCGAATCTTGAATGATCGAACCAGCATCTGGGTGTGCGACCAGGTGCGCTTGGAGGTGACGATACTCCTCATCAGAGAATAGCTCCAGGACTTGCCTGGTGAAGACCGGAGTCTCAAGAAACTCCATGCTCACCTACGGTTAAGGTACGCCATTGAAGGAGCGTTGTCAAGCTGAGCGTCATCCCTGTCTCTCCGGAGCAAGCTTTCGCAGTGGACTGATCACGTGGGCAAGCCCGGGCTGGATATTCGGTTCCTCAACAGGAGGGACATGTGCAATGCGCTCAGGTTGGGGATCCGGTGGCAACAGAACAAGCCGGACTCGAGCGGCAATGGCAGTCGTCTCTCACAGGGGGATCGCTTCCTTGATGACACGATCGCGAATACGCCGGCGCAGTCCTTTTTCAGTAACCACGTCAACCTTCACGCCGAGAAGGGTGTTCAGGTCGTGCCACAGACCTCCAAGATCAAGCAAGCTTCGACCCGGCTCCATATCAACCAGGAGGTCGATGTCGCTCTTATCGTCGGCCTGACCTCGAGCGACTGAGCCGAAAACACGGACATTTCGGGCGCCATGTCGCGCCGCGGTCGTCAGGATTTCTTCTCGCTTGGTTTTCAACAGATCATCGACGCTCTTCGCCATGTTTTCTTTGTCCTGCTGAACCAATCCTATCATGCAGCGGCCGGCTCCGCAATCTTGCCCTGCGCATTGTCGGCCCGGATTGGGTAAGGCCTGCTTTCTCTGCCTTGCGCGGCGGGGGCGAAGATGCTGCCAAAGAGCTTCTGGAACGGGTGATTCGACCCTCATGGTGAAGCAACAAGTATATGCGGTTGAAGCGGCTTATCGCCGCATCGCCTATCCCCAAAGGTGTCGGCGTTTGCTTCTGCACAGAGCCGTGTCGGTAAGCGGCCGCGGTTTGCCGTCAAGCGCATGGTATTTGACTGTCAACGGGAGCGAGTGGTTCAATGCGTGGCAGGTTGCCGACGCGATGGCAGGAAAATGGACTTGACCTCCTGATGCGGCGAGAGATCTCGCCGAGTAAGGCTGATTTCACTGCCGTCGGTGCTGACCGCCCGTGGGGACACCGCCGCCTTTTCCATCGCCGAAGAAGATGTCGCACTCGTTAGGGTTGTGTTGTTCATGTTGACGTGGCTTGCGACAGGTCAAGACGTATCTCGACTCCGCTTTTCTGCCCGACAATCTCGCTGACTACGTTCATCGCCATTGCCGCCTCTTCAAGGCTGCATTGCTGCCGCTTGTGGATAACCTTGTTGCGCACTCCCCTGACTTTGTCAATCCTTTCAAATAGTTCAAACGACAACACCTCCATCAGTTCAAGAGCGTTAGCCTTCACGCTTGACGTATAGTTCTGACCACGTGTCAGCCCGGCCATCCGTTCGGAGTTGATCCGTTGTCTGCCATCAGGGTAAGTAGTGTTCTTGCCGTTGAGATTCTCTTGCCAGCTCTCACTCGGGCAAACCCTGCATGGTGCATCTTGTAGGGCTGTGGAGATTCCACTAACGGCCTGTCGCCTTCGTAAACAAACAGGGAGACGTCCTCATTGGAGATCTCTCGAAATGAACGAATATCCACTTCGGCGACCTTCTCCCCGGCTTTGAAGAGTGCAGAATGAAACAAGAGGCTTATGCAATTGGCATAACGATAGGCAAGTCTCCATATGTCATCATGATCTTTGGGAGAACCCTCAAAGGCTTGGTTCCAATTCAGCCGCTGATGCTTAAACATGATCAGACCGTCACGGCATATTTTCAGGTCGTAGCCCCCTTCCTGATAAGCAATGACTTGTTGACCCATTTCCGCTTCGAAGCTTTTCCCCAGGCTCCCCGACTTGACGCCACTTGCTACCATATCTTGCAAGCGATCGAAGTAAGTCGATAGGTCCACCGCATTTTCCACCCAGAAATTCCCAGGCGGATAAAAGGCCAAGTAACGCTCCATGTCTGAATCACCTCCCCAGCCCCTCGTCATCCGTGCAAAGCCCCTCCCCAATTCCTCGTCCCTTCCCCCTGCCCATTTCCAAACCGCCTCCCCCCACCCTCAATTCGCCGCTCTCCTCCGCTTGGGCTCTAACCCGGTTTGTTTCCGGCTACCGAGCTTGCCAGGGGGCTTGCCGGCGGTCTTTGTCTTCTTGTTCGTGCCTGTTGCGGATTGGGCAATGTCCGTCTCAGGTATCGGAGTGTCTTCGTCGGCCGGGTGATCCGGGTCTGCCTCGTGCACGGAGAACGGCCTGTATCCTGTTCCTCTTTCGAGGACTTCCCTCAGATAGAGGCCCGTGTACGAGCCTGCACTCCTAGCGACCTCTTCGGGTGTGCCCTTCGCGATGATCTGGCCGCCTTCGTCTCCGCCTTCAGGACCGAGGTCTATGATGTAGTCCGCTTTCTTGATCACGTCCATGTTGTGCTCGATGACCACAACGGAATTCCCCGCTTCCACAAGGCTGTCCAACACGTCCAGGAGCTTTCTCGTGTCCGCGAAGTGCAAGCCGGTAGTGGGTTCGTCCAAAATGTAAAGCGTGTTGCCTGTGCTGCGTTTGGAAAGCTCTTTGGAGAGCTTGATCCTCTGGGCTTCTCCGCCGGACAGGGTCGTGGCGGGCTGGCCGAGCTTGATGTAGCCCAGGCCCACATCCTGAATGGTCCTCAGCTTGTTGTAAATCGAGGGAATGCTCTCCATGAATTCCGCTGCCTGATTCACGGTCATGTCAAGGACTTCCGCTATGTTCTTCCCCTTGTACCGTATCTCCAGCGTCTCACGATTGTATCGTTTGCCCTGGCAAACATCGCACTTCACGTAAACGTCCGGAAGGAAGTGCATCTCGATCTTGATTATCCCGTCGCCGCTGCACGCCTCGCATCGTCCTCCCTTCACGTTAAAGCTGTATCTGCCGGGCTTGTAACCTCGCATCTTGGATTCGGGGAGGTTTGCAAAAAGCTCTCGAATAGGGGTGAATACACCGGTGTACGTGGCCGGGTTGGATCGGGGAGTGCGCCCGATGGGGCTCTGATCGATGTCTATCACCTTGTCGATGTATCCTACGCCTTCGATGGAATCAAGCGGACCCGCTTCCTTTCGACTCCTGTGGAGGCTTCGAGACAGGGTCCTCAACAAAGTATCCACAATAAGCGAACTTTTGCCCGAACCCGAAACGCCCGTCACGCAAGTGAGCACGCCAAGGGGGATCACCACGTCTATGCCCTTGAGGTTGTTGGCCCTGGCGCCTCGGAGCACGATCCTCTTCCTGCCGGCTTTACGGCGCTTTTCGGGTATGGCGATGAACTCCTCGCCTCGCAGGAACTTGCCGGTGAGTGAATGCGGGCACTGAAGCAACTCGGAGGGCGGCCCGGCGAAGACCACTTCTCCGCCCAGACGGCCCGCGCCGGGGCCCATGTCGATGACGTGATCCGCATTCAGAATAGTTTCCGCATCATGTTCCACCACGAGCACCGTATTGCCCTGGTCCCTCAGCTCGGTGAGGGTCGAGAGAAGTCTCTGGTTGTCTCGCTGGTGCAGCCCTATGCTGGGTTCATCGAGTATGTAGATCACGCCCACCAGAGACGCTCCCACCTGCGTGGCAAGGCGAATCCTCTGGGATTCTCCGCCCGAAAGCGTGGCGGACGCCCGGTCCAGCGTCAGATACCCAAGACCAACCTTGTCAAGGAATCCCAGCCGCTCGGAAATCTCCTTGATCACTCTCCTGCCGATCTCAGTGCGACGCCGGTCCAGTCTCAGGCCGTCAATGAACTCCGCAGCCTCGCGTACCGACATGGCAGTGAATTTGTGAATGGGAAGACCGCCCACAAGCACATGACGCGCCGCCTGCTTCAGCCTGGCGCCATTACAGGACGGACATGGAACGGAACTCATGTACTTGCCGAGTTCCTCTTCGATATCCTCCTTTTGCGACTCTCTTCGACGTCGCTCCAGGTACGGGATCACTCCTTCATAGGGCCGTCTGAAGATGTGCTTTCTGCCGTCTCGCTCGTATGTGAAGTCCACCTCTTCGTTACCGGACCCGTAAAGAAGGATCTGTTGTATTTCCGGGGGCAGCTCGCCAAACGCCGCGTTCATGTTGAAGCCGTAATGTCTTGCTAGAGATTGGATCATCTGATCCAGGAAGACTGAAGTGGGCCTGTTCCAAGGGGCAATCGCACCCTTACTCAAGGAGAGGCCGGGGTCGGGCACCACAAGGTCCGGATCGAACCGAATCCGGACTCCCAGACCGCTGCACGTTTCGCACGCGCCGAACGGGTTATTGAATGAAAAAAGCCTAGGCGAGATCTCTCCAATGGAGATGCCATGCTCAGGACACGCGAATTTTTCGCTGAACAGGTGGGACTCGCCGTCCTGTTCATCCACGATCACCGTGCCCTCGCCCAGGCGCACGGCAGTTTCCAGGGAATCCGCAAGCCGCTTTTCCATACCTTGCTTGACCACAAGCCGATCCACCACCACCTGGATCGTGTGTTTCTTGTTCTTATCCAGGCGGATTTCCTCGGACAACTCGCGCATTTGGCCGTCCACCTTTACCCGTGCGTACCCGTCTCTGGCCAGCTTGGCGAATTCCTTATGGTATTCTCCCTTTCGGCCGGTGATAATCGGCGCAAGAATGTGTATACGCGCTCCGGCGGGAAACTCCATGACGCGGTCAACCATTTGCTGAATGGTCATTGAGCTTATGGGACGGCCGCACTCCCAGCAGTGGGGAATCCCCACGCGAGCATAAAGAAGCCGCAAGTAGTCGTAGATCTCAGTCACCGTGCCCACGGTGGAACGCGGGTTTTTTGAGGTGGTCTTCTGTTCGATGCTTATGGCCGGAGAGAGCCCCTCGATGAGGTCCACGTCCGGTTTGTCCATCATTTCAAGGAATTGGCGAGCGTACGCGGACAGGGACTCAACGTATCGACGCTGCCCCTCGGCATAAATCGTGTCGAAGGCAAGACTGGACTTTCCGGAACCGGACAGGCCCGTGATCACGACCAGCCTGTCTCTCGGTATATCCACGTCGATATTCTTGAGGTTGTGCTCACGCGCTCCTCGTATAGTTATTTCTCGTGCTCCCACTGAACGTTTCCATCCTCCCGACTTGCGGGATCATACCGTGATTGCCAAGATTCCGATCGGCATTCTTGCGGAGGCCGAGAGTCCTGCTTTTCGGTCCTTCCGACCGCCCGTTTAAACACTGTCGGCCGCGGGCGCCTTTACGCGCTCTCCGTGTGATCGCCCCTTTGCCCGGTCCGGCAGGCGGTCTGCTGCGAATGTGGCGAATAAGGGCGAAAACAAGATTCGCCCGTGCAATCGCGTCGGCTATCCATTACCAAACCTATCATGAGACAGACCACCAGCACTACCGCGTTCCTCAATGCGGTGAATCCGCCCGCCCCGTCTGACAGAGGGTAGAGGGGCGGGAATTCCTGAAACGCGTCGGGCTGTTGAAAAGGGACACCGCGCTTCCCCTGCCATGCTCCCCCCACTGGCGCTCCCCGGCACATGACACTGCGCACGCGGTCCGTTGTATCCCGTGAGGAGAGGGGCCGCGGGATTACCATCCCAAGAATACAAAGAAGACGCCACCTCCTGCAATGCTTGGCCGTTAGCCCCTCGTGGAGCGGCCCATAAGGCATGGTGGTTTTTCGGGGAATGCCGTTGTCGTCCAATCGGGAAGGGGTCAAGAGAAGATGGCGGTATTAGGGCAATCCGTCGCTGTTTCAACATATTATCCTTTTTGATCGCCAAGATGCGAAAGTTTTATCAACTATTGCTTGACGAACCAGATGGGACATGTTATCTCGCCCATGTTTTCCGAGAGTCGGTGTGTCGGACCTCTCTCGGGTCTTACCTACATTCGTTTACGGAGGTATGGGTATGTTGTTTCCTTCTTGTGATCCGACCATGGGAGTCTCCGAGCCTCCCGGAGATTTCCGTATTAATTACAATCACCTGAAGAAAGTAATCAACAAGGCGCTTAAAGAAGGAACCCCTTTGGAGGAACTTCAGCTAGTCCCCAAGAGCATTTCCGATGCGCCTCCCAAGAAACTGTCCCGAGACGATCTCATCAAGCTCCTTCATATCATAAGAAGGATTCGGACCCGTTACCAGAGGCTGCTGCAATCCCCGGTTCCCAAGGAGTTGGAACGCGACATCCTCAATAAATCCCCCGAGGAGCGTCTGCCATGGGAAGCGGAGGCGCTTGAGAAGATAGAGCAGTGGCGCGCGGACGTAAATGCCATTCGCGCACACGTGCAGAAAGAGCTGAACGATCATCTGAAACGGGAACTATTTCGCGACGTGTGATCCGGCAGGTCCGTCCGGGCAGCGCATCTATTCGGGATACTGATCGAAAAGCCCACCCCATTTGCTGGTTTTCCTGAAAGCAGCCATTTGTGGCCTTGCTTTGAGGGGCCAGTGTATGAAATCGTGATAGAAGAAAGAGCCGAACACGAAGAGGTACACCAGGGGGGTGCGGAAAAACAGCTTTTGGAGAGGCTTCAGAGGCCCGAACCATATGAATCTGCCGACCAGTGAGGCCGCGTTGTTGCCGACAGTGAAGCCCCAATTCTCGTTGGAAATATCCTTCCCGACTACATCGATCTCATCCAATCGGCCGACGCCGAGGCCCGATTCATGCGCGATGCGGATGAATTTAAGTTCCATGGGGTCAAAACCCATCATAGCGGCAGCCACTGCGTCGATGGCAGTGCTGTCCGCTGATGCGAGAATCAAGTCTTTCTCGACAGGGGTCATAGTCCGGGGGCCGGGACCGTTCCCGCATACCGTGCCGTCCATGACGGTGAAGATCCCCGCGTGGATCTCCTTCTGAATGGCAAGCAAATCATTCAGGGTCTCGTGGATCACCGAGTGGGTATAGTGGCGCCTGGAATTGAGCAAGCCGCCGAACGCGTTTTTCATTGCGCCGGTTGTGCCGGTGTATATGTGGCATTTGACCGTCGGCAGGTGGATAACATTCTTGCCGAGGAAGTACTCGGGAATTCTAAGACCCTCGGGGAATATGTCGTCCAGAACCCTCATACTTGACTTGGGCTTGAAAGGAATCCACCGGATATCTTCGTTCCTGAAGTTGTAAAGCACCGGAATGTCATACTTCTTGAAGATTGGGACATACTTGTTCAGGCGCTCCCCCTTGAACGCGTTGGTGACCACCGTGTCGTTCTGCACGCACACGATTTCGCGATACCCGGCGTCCTTCAGCGCCAAGATCACCCCTTCCAGTTGCCAGGGTGTGGTGTTGGCTCCCAGAAAGGGGAAGTGCCACGAGATGTTGTCCTTGAGAATCACCGGTGCAGAGGGGTCAAGGTGATCCCTGAAGCGCGCCTGCGCCATCGCCAGCCGTATGTCTTCCAGCACGGTTTCCGGTTCGGTCTGCTTTACTGCAACAATCGGTTTGTCGGTCATTGGTTCCTCTAAGCGTTCCCATACGAAACTGACAATCGGGCTGAGAACCCGGCTCACAGCCGCCGCCCGGCTTGATCCATCGGCGGCCGGTCATCACTTCCTGAAGAGATTGAACAGTTCGCCGACTACACTGACGATGTCAAGGTCTCCGAAACTAACTTCAGACGAGGACATGAGCATGGGGGGATATTCCGAGCCTCCGTAACGTGCGCTATCCCTGCTGATCTTCATGCGTGCATTTTCGAGCCGGCCGAGTTCCTCCTCTTCTCTGGCTCTAGCCTTTTGCAGGCCCCCTCGGGCCACGAAGTCCATGATCTTCTCCAGTTCTCCATAGTCAAACCAGATGCCATGGTATCCGCAGATGTCAACGATAGCCCCGGACATGCCGGCGAAGTTCTTCCTGTTCATCATGACTCCGCACACTGGGCACCTCACGTACGAAATGGTCTTTTCCAGTTTCACTGCGGCGGCCTGTGGACGCCCCGTGGAAATGATCACCCTCTCGGAGGTGTCCTGCATCATCTCGAACGTCTCGTGGGATATGAACAGGCCTCCGCACTGATCGCAGCCCATGACCCCGAAATCACCTATGTTGCGCATACGTAGAGGCAGTTGACAACGCGGGCATGCACGACCGTCCAGGACGGATCCCTGCTCTTGCGTGGGGCGTGGCAAGGGCCTGGCACATTGGACGCAGAATCTGCCGTCCGCAGGCGTCCTCTTGTAGCAGTGAGGGCAGTCGATGGTCTTGCCCTTCAGGGAGAAGTCCAGAGGCGAATTGCAGTAGTCACAGCGCTCCGAGTCTCTCTCCACGGACGCGCCGCAGGAAGGGCAGTGGAGAACGAGGCCGGTATCCACGTCCACTTGTTTCTTCTCGACTACCTGGGGCTGGGGTGCTTTCTCCTGCCCTCCGAAACGTATCTTAAGGTTTTCGTCACGCTGCTCCATGTCCTTAGACGCGATCTGTCCCTTGCGGTGCAGGACGCCGATGACGCGCAGCAACTGCGACTTGGTGAGAGAATGCCTTGTCATCAATTCCGAGTCCGGTTCGCCGCGGACATAATCGTTGAGAAACGCTGTGACATTGACTTTAGTCTTGCCGCTGGTTTCGGACATGATGCACTCCGCTCAGATCACGAATCGCTTGGCATTCATGATACAACCCATGGCCGGTGGGACTCAAGCCTTTACAGTCAAGTTCCCGAATGTGCGGCAGAATTCTGCAACTCGCCATAGCGAAGGGACAGGGTGGCTCGACGAAAAATGCGATGAACTTGACTAGTATTTCCGAGTAGATGCTGCTGCCCGGCTTCTGAACGCAGCGGTACGGCATTCGATATGCCTTGACAGTGAGCCGACGGGCAGGTAGATTGAGATTTTGAGGAAGGGCCGTTAGCTCAACTGGTAGAGCAACTGACTCTTAATCAGTAGGTTTGGGGTTCGAGCCCCCGACGGCCCACCAAAAAACCCAATTATCTCGCCTGGTTGGAAGAGGCCAAGGCAAGATTTTTGCGTCTTAGGACAACCATTGTGCCATTTTTGTGCCACTCGCGAGAGCAAACCCGCTCTGCTGCTTGAATCAAATTGATCAACTCGGGCGCCGAATAATGAGTTGTGATCCTCCCCGACTTGTGGCCTAGAAGATCTTGCCTGTCCTCGAAACTCACTCCGGCGGAACGCAGCCTCCGGCCGAACGTATGCTTCAAGTCGTGAAGCCTCACGTCGGGCAAACCGGCTCGAATACGCGCGTGCCGCCATGCCTCCCGACACATTTTCTGAACAGGACGGCCTTGAGAATTGAGGAAAACACGGGCAGGGTGACCCACCCGCATCTCGTCTATAACGGCCTTGGCTGTCCTGTTGAGAACTACAAGCCGATCCTGTCGGTTTTTTACCCGCTCTTTCGGGATTATGAAAACCGACGTGTTGAGTGCCGGGATAGGTTCCTCCCATTGCCAGCGCAAGCTGCATACCTCGGCTTCACGGGTCCCCGTGTTTACCTTGAACAGGCACATGCGCCGCAAGTGTTCAGGGAGTTCGGCAAAGAGCCTTTCTTGTTCCTCGTATGAGAGAGGATAGGGAGCCCTTCTGTCCGTCTCGGGGAGGAACTTGAGCCTAGGCGCATGTTCGAGCCAAGG
>DYLG01000056.1 GCA_020722215.1 Desulfomonile tiedjei | reverse complement strand
GGCCTGCCACACGGCAACGACGTCCTGGCCGTCCACGGTGACGCCGCGCATGTTGTACGCCGGAGCGCGCGCCGCGACCTGGGGCGAGCAGAGCGCGTACTCCACGGGGGTGGCCTGGGCATAGCCGTTGTTCTCGCACACGAACACGATCGGCAGCCTCCAAATCGAGGCCATGTTCATCGCCTCGTGCACGATGCCAGCGGCAGCGGCGCCCTCGCCGGCAGCTAAACCAAGGCTCGGCCCGGTTCATGCTGCTCCCGCGTCGCCTCCGGGGTCCAGTACCGCCGAAGGCCCGACCGTTGACGATTCGCTAGTTCTCGACGAGACTATACTGGACGAGATCGTAGACGACATGTCCATGGCCAGCGTCGTTACCGATCCGATCACGGCGGAGGAACTGGACATGGCAGCGGCCGGCCTCAGACCGGACAGCCAAGGCCTTGAACCGCCCGAGCCTCCACAAGTGGTGGGCACGACATATGCGCCGGTTCAACCCTCGGTGACAAGCACCGTGCTGGAGAAGCTGTCTGCAAAGAGAGCCGCCGTAGAGATTTCCCTTCTCGGATCAAACCATAAAATCAGCGGCACTCTCACATGGAATGAGAACGGCTTGATCGGCGTGGAGTCCGGCGGGGAACTGTACACGATTCCCATTTCCAGTGTTTCCTTTATGAAAAGCAAGACTGTCTAGCCGCATGGCCGCCGGCTTATCGCCCTTCCTGAAGGTTGCTGCCCGCGGTCCGGCGAACAGGGGGAGATCGGATGTTGAACATCGTTTGGATTGGCTTGCTTGTTGGATCAGTGGCGATCGCGGTTCTAACGGGCAACGTGAAGGAAGTCGTCGGATCCGTGACCGACAGCGCCTCGTCTGCGGTCAAGCTGGCTCTGGGATTTGTGGGCGTTATGGCGCTGTGGCTGGGAATCATGAAGATTGCGGAGGAAAGCGGTCTCATTCAGCGCTTTACCCGAGTAATCGCTCCGATGATGCGGCTGCTGTTTCCAAAGATACCGGAGAATCACCCGGCACTTGGGAGCATGACGATGAACTTGGTTGCCAACGCCTTCGGCCTGAACAACGCGGCGACTCCGTTGGGCATACGGGCCATGAAGGACCTGGACGATCTCAATACGAAAAAGGGGACCGCTACGGACGAAATGTGCATGTTCCTGGCCATTAACACGTCAAGTGTTCAGCTTGTTCCTGCTGGGGCCATAGCTCTTTTGGCTGCGGGGGGCTCCGCGGATCCTACGGCGATAGTTCTTCCTGCGCTGGTGGCAACCTTATTTTCGACGCTGGTAGGGATCGTTTCCGCGAAGTTACTGGGCAGGTCCAGGGCCTTTGCCGAACAACCCGATGGAGGGCCGGGACATGACGGGACTGCCTGATTTCTCGGTGACGGCATCCCACGTGATCTTTCTGGCCTTTCTCGTGGGAATCCCCTTGTACGGCTTTGCCAAAGGAGTGAAGGTGTACGAGTGTTTCGTCACGGGCGCAAAAGAAGGCTTTGAAGTGGCTGTGATGATCATTCCCTATCTGGTGGCCATACTCGTGGTAGTGGGAATGTTCCGTGCGTCCGGAGCAATGGACATTATCGGAAGCGTCCTCCCGCATGCGTTCGAGTCACTGGGACTGACTCCGGACGTGATCGGTCTGGCACTCATGAGACCGCTGTCCGGTGGGGCGAGCCTGGGAATGTTCGGCGAAATCATAGCCAGGTACGGACCTGACTCTTACCAGACGCGACTCGGTGGGGTCATAACCGGGAGTACCGAGACCACATTGTACGTGCTGGCCGTGTACTTCGGAGCAGTCTCGGTGAGACGGACGCGGTACGCTCTTCACGCGGGACTCCTTGCGGATGCAGCGGGAATCTGTGCGTCCGTAGCGGTCTGTCTGTATTTTTTTCGGTGAAACGGGAGCGATGGTCTTGGGAGAGTCCGTGGCGGAGAGAGAGGGATTCGAACCCTCGGTAGGTGTTACCCTACACTCGCTTAGCAGGCGAGCACCTTCGTCCACTCGGTCATCTCTCCGCGACGAGCTGACGCTTTCAGATTATGGGCATCCGCGTTCCATGTCAAGGGCTTTCGGATTCAGAAACTGAGCGGGTGGCTCCTGAAAAGCTCGGCCGGCACCTCTTCGATGAATCTGGACAACCGGGTCGGGATCATTCCTCTGTTGCGGTCCAGGAATGTGCGTGGGGCCACAATCACCAAGTTATGTTTTGCTCGGGTCGCGGCCACGTAGAGCAGTCGCCTCTCCTCTTCGAGGTCGTCGGGGGACTCCGCGGCCATAGGAGAAGGTATTCTGCCCTCCGACGCCCAAATGATAATCACCGTATGCCATTCCAAACCCTTTGCGGAATGGATGGTGGAAAGGATCAGTCTCTTGGAGGTGGGACCAGAGTCGGTCCTATCGTCGTCGGGAGGCTCAAGGGCCATGTCGTTGAGAAACTGATTGAGACGCCTGTACGACGAGGTCAGGTCTGCCAGATGTTCCAGATCCCGCATTCTCTTTGGGTAGTTGTCATAATTATCCCGGAGAAAGGGGAAATAGTACTGGTTGATTCTGTCGACCTTTTCTGAGATTGGCCCCGATTGCTTTCCCAGTCCCTGGATAAGATCCATAACCTCCTTGAATGCCTGCCAGTATTTCTTTTTTTCGGGCACGAGCCCGGCCGGGTCCAAGGAATGCCCGCCCTCCGCAAGCCGGCCGGCCAATGTCATCGCCGTCTTAGGTCCTATGCCTGGGATGATCTTGAGGATTCGAGTCCAGCTCAATCTGTCGGAAGGATTGTTCAAGACCTTGAGGTGGGCCAGCACATCCTTTATGTGGAGGCTTTCCAGAAACTTGAACCCGCCGTACTTGGCGTAGGGAATCCGGTTGCGGTTCAGTTCCCCTTCCAGATCAAACGAATGGAATCCGGCTCTGAACAGGACAGCGACCTCCCAGGGCGGTATCCCGTGGGTGGTCAGTTCACTGACGCACTGGACCACGAAGCGACTCTGGCCCCTCTCGTCGGATGGTCGGACAGCCAACGGGAGAGGTCCGCCATTCCGTCGGGTGAACAGGGTCTTGGAATATCCCACTGACGCGTGCCGGATTATGCTGTTGGTAACGGCGAGGATGGGAGAGGTGCTGCGATAGTTCTCCTCGAGTCTGATAATAGTGGTCCCCGGGAACACCGTGGGGAAATCCATGATGTTTCGGAAATCCGCGCCCCGAAACGAATAGATGCTCTGAGAATCGTCCCCCACTGCCATGACATTCCCGTGCTCGGAGGCCAGGAGTCTAAGCATCACAGCCTGGAGATGGTTGGTGTCCTGGTATTCGTCAACCAGGACGTGTTGCCATCTTTGGGCGATCTCGGAGCGGGCGGTCTCGTTCTCTTCCAGCAATCTCACGCTGTTAGCGAGCAGATCGTCATAATCCATCAGATTGTTGGACCGTTTGTGTTCCTCGTAGAACTCACTGATTTCCTTGATTTGGGGAACGTACTCTGCCAGGTGAGGGTGCCGGCGCCGTACTGCCTCGTCGATGTTGATGCCTGACCCCCGCGCTCTGCTGAAGATTTCAGCGATCGTTCGTGCCTTGGGAAACCCCTTTGCCTTGTCGGCGGGCAGAATGATGGTCTTTTTCGCCAGTTCAAAGGCCTCGATGGAGTCAGCCTGATCCATGATGGAAAAGGACGTACTCAGCCCGAGACGGCCCGCGTAGCGTCGCAAGAGCAGATTGCCCGTGGAATGGAAAGTACCTCCTGACACGCGCCGGACACGGCTGTCCAGAAGTTCAGCGGCGCGGGTGAGCATCTGTTCGGCCGCTTTTCGGGTAAACGTGAGCAGAAGGATGGACGAAGGATCTATGCCCTGATCCACTAGCCAGGCGACCCTGTACACTATGGTGCGCGTCTTGCCCGAACCGGCCCCGGCTATGACGAGTATCGGGCCGCCCGTGGAGCAAACGGCTTGCAACTGTGAGGGGTTGAGGTCCCTTTCATAATTTATGCGACCTGTGAAAGGCTCGATCATGATGCTCTCGACGTAAGATCAGATATCCCAGGTTCTTCTGACGAAGCTAAAAAGTCAAGTCTCAAGAAACACTTGTTAAGAAGCGGTCATTTGTGATATGATGCACACGTCATGGGTTTTGAGGGGAGGTTTGATAAGGTTTGCGTGATTTGAAGGAGGATGGCGTGGAGAACTTAGTGCCGGACTTTGTCTGTCCTCTATGCTGCAATCGATTGGTTAACGGTGGACAGCACAAGACTGCAAACACTTCAGTTTTCGGGTATGGATTGGACTTCAGGCTCGTACCGAGGGACTGCGATCGATCATTTGAGGTGGTCACCTGTCCAGATTGTCTCTACACCTCCCACATAAATTCCGTGGACGCGCGTATTCCGGGCCACATCAAAGAACTGGTCGGATCTGCGGCATACCGGGATACATTCAAGACATCCCCGTCAGAGGCTCATAAGGCGAGGAGTTGGCTGGCATACGTGTCTATCCTTGAGGCCAGAGGGCTCAATCCCAGGGACCTGGGTATTGCCGGCCTTCGCGGCTCTTGGATGGCGCGGGAACTGGACAGCCTGGGCACGGAAGGGGAGCTGCTTGCCATGGCAGACGCGTACCTTGACGACGCGCTGCGCCGCGGTCTGACCAAAGGCGACCCCGGAATGATCATCTATCTTCTTGGAGAGATCAACAGACGACGCGGCGAATTTCTTCGCGCCCGAGAGATGCTCACTTTCCTCGGCAACAATCCCAGATACAGATATGCGGCGCTGCTCTTGACCGTGCTGGTAGAAGAGGAAGATACCACACCCTATTGGTCGCGCCATGCCCCGGACAAGATGGAACAACATTCCCCGCGATTCAGAGGCCTGTTTCCGGCCCTCAGAAGTATCCCTCCCGGCAAGACCGAATTCTACCCCGACGAACTCTCAGAGCCCTCCGAAAGACCCGACTAAGGCAGGACCAAAGATCACGTCTTCAGGCACACCCCGCTGGACACGGGACAGGGGTGTGCCTGCGTTCGGGTTCTTATGCCAATGTGGCGCAGGCTTTCCAGCCTGTGCCGGAAGACCGAATCCTTGTGTTCAATGCGCCCTTGCCCTTGTGTTTGTTCCGTTGTGCGGTTATGCTGCACCATTGCTCGCCCGGATGACGAGAAAAGACTGCGAGAGAATCGGTTCACGATGAGAGTACTTCTATTGAACCCGCGCAAACCCTATTCCATAGGAAGCTTGCCGCGGTCGGCCAGGCTGGGCGGGAAAAGGACCCTCTGTTCTCCCCTGAGCCTCATTACGGTCGCTGCGCTCCTGCCGCCGGAGTGGGACCTGCGTCTAATTGACCTGGATGCGGAGGAATTGACTGAGGCGGATTGGCAATGGGCCGAACTGGTCATGATTTCCGGGATAATCGTGCAGCGAGACGGGCTGCTTGATCTGGTGCGGCAATCCCGGGAAAGGGGGAAAACCGTTGTAGTGGGAGGGCCGTATCCCACTTCTCTTCCAGAAGAAGTGCTTGCCGCAGGCTGCGATTTTCTCGTCAGAGGTGAAGGCGAGAACACGATTCCTCTGTTGCTCGACGCTCTCGCTCAAGGGAAGAAGTCGGGGGTCTTCGAGAATCCGTCTCCTGTGGACATGTCCACTTCACCCATCCCCAGGTTTGATTTGCTGAACCTGGACCATTATGTTGCGGTCATCATCCAGACATCGAGGGGATGTGTCTTCGACTGCGAATTTTGCGAGGTGGTGACCCTGTACGGCAATCGGCCTCGTTACAAGTCTCCTGAGCAGGTGATTGCGGAACTTGACGCCATATATGCCACGGGCCGGCGAGGCGACGTGTTCATTTGCGACGACAATTTTATAGCCGGCAAAGGGCATGCTCGCTCGATTCTTCGCAGCTTGCTCAACTGGAATGAAGATCACGGGAAGCCGTTTTCTTACTGGACTCAGGCATCGGTCAATCTGGGCCAGGATCTTGATCTCATCGACGAGATGACAGCGGCCTGCTTCAGCACGGTTTTCGTGGGCATCGAAACGCCCGATGAAGACGTTCTCAGACGGAGCCGAAAGATGCAGAACGTGCGAAATCCTCTTGTTGAGTCTCTCAACAACATGAGGGATAACGGCCTCTCCGTCAGCGGCAGTTTCGTCATCGGGTTCGATGGAGAGAAACCGGACATAGTTGACCGGTTGGCGGCTTTCATGGAGGCTACCCATCTTCCAATATTTCAAATGGTGGTTCTGCAGGCTCCGCCCAGAACCAAGCTGTGGCACAGACTCAGAGCTGAGGGTCGCCTCCTTAGTGAGAGCATGACAACGGACTGGATCATGATGCGGCCCAACTTCATTACGGACAGGCCCGAAATCGAGATCCTGAAGGATTTTGCCCGGCTCTGGGAACATCTGTACGAGCCCCGCCGTTTCCTGAAAAGGGCGTACAACTATTATCTCGCCATGCGCCCGACCCGCGCCGCCATGGCCGCGAGCGCACAACTGAGCACGCCGATGCCTCAGAAAGACAAGCCCCGGCATTCCCTGAGAGAAGTATTGCGCGTCATCCCAGGCTTCGCTCGCCTTTGCTGGTCACAAGGTGTGCGGTTGCCGTGCAGATTTCAGTTCTGGAAGCAGTTCATCGGCATGAGGATCAGGAATCCCAGCCGCTTGTTCAAGTATGTCCAGACGTGCGGAATCGGTGAGGACATGTTCCGCATTCGGGATACCATCATGCGCCGCATACGCGAACTCGATAAAAGGGACAGTCCGGCAGAATAGGGCACGATTGCCTGGCCGCGGTCAGACCCTTTCCTTGAACTCCTCTCCAAGCATGCCCTCGGGCCGGATCAGCAGCACGGCAACAATAATGAGAAAAGCCATAGTATTCTTGAAAGCGATGGATATGTAACCGCCGGCCCAGCCTTCAGCCACGCCGAGAATGAGGCCGCCCACTATTGCGCCGGGCAAGCTGTTCAGTCCCCCAAGGATCGCTGCGGCGAAACCTTTGAGGAACGGCTCGAGCATGAAGAAGGGGTCCAGAGTCTGAGCCGGGGCAAGGAACAGTCCAGCCACGACGCCCAGGCCTGCAGCCAGTCCCCAGGAGAATGCCAGCACCCGCCTGGTGGGGATTCCCAGTGTCTGGGCAGCGGGGAGATTCTCGGAAGTTGCCCTCATGGCAAGCCCGATCCTGGTTTTCTGAACAAGCAGGTAGAACAGCACACAGCAGACCACGCTGATTCCCAAGGTCCCGAGCCCCAGTTCACTTATGACCACGGTTCCGAACTTGTGGAGCTTCGCGTCGGACAGAGGAAACGGGAACGCTTGCGGCTCTGTTCCTCCGAAATGGCCTACCAGACCTTGCAGTATGAGTGCCAAGCCAAGCGTGAGAATAATCTGGCTCAACTGGTTGGCGTCACGACGCTGGGCAGGCACAAGAATAATGAAGTAGAACCCCATCGCGATTACCGCGCCGACAACAACCCCGGCCGTTGCAGCAGCGCCGAAGGGAATCTGCATGCAAATCAGGGTGAACGCGGCGAATGTCCCGGCAGTGGCCATGTCTCCCGCGGCGAAGTTCAGAATCCTCGTGGATCTGTAGATGAGCGCAAGCCCAAGGGCAACAAGGGCGTATATAGCTCCTGTCGCCAACCCTGACACCGTATACTGGAGGAAATGCTGCATAAGGTTTTTCCCTCGAATTCCAAGCTATCGGAGAGGCCAGTTCCGGAAGTACAACCTAAACTTCATCCATCTGCCTGCAAGTCCCAGCGGTTCGAATATGAGCACGACAAGTATGGTGAGGCCGAAAATTACCGGAACGAGGTGCTTCCACGCTGCGAACAGCTTGGGAACAAGAAGAACGAACGCCGCGCCCATTATGGAGCCTTCGACGGAAGCGAGTCCTCCGATGATTACCGCGACAAACATGTTGATCGAGTCCATGAATGTGAACATGTCCGGATTGAGAAACCGCATATAAAGAGCGTACAGGCCTCCGCAGACTCCGGTGTAAAAGGAACTGACAGCGAAAGAGAGGAGCTTGTACCTAGTCAGATTGACCCCGATCACCTCTGCGGCGATATCATTGTCTCGAACGGCAATGAACGCCCTTCCCATATACGACGATATAATGTTGTAAGAAACTATGGTGAACAACAGCATAAAGGCAAAATTGAAGTAGTACGTGAATGCCGCTCGCGATAGTCCGAACCAGGGCTCAATCCTGGAGACCTCAAGCCCCATCCTTCCCCCTGAAAGCAATTCGGAGTTAACGAATATCTGATAGACCGCGATTCCGAACCCCATTGTGGCAATGGCCAGGTAAGGGCCCTTGAGTTTGAGTGACGGAAAACCCACCAACACCCCAAACAACCCGGCAACCACGCCTGCAACGACCAGGGCCAGTGGCCATGGAATGCCAAATCTCGCCGCGTGGCCGAATGCGAAGGCCCCTATGGCGAGAAATCCCGCCTGGCCCAGCGAGATCTGGCCTGTGTACCCGATCAGCAGGTTCTGGCCCTGTACTCCGATCGAATAGATACACACCAGAGCCGCGATCTGCATCCAGTCCTCGGGACAGTAGAGCGGCAGGAGAAGAAGAATCACCAACAGGCCGAGCACCCAGGCTCGTGTCCAATTCCGTCGAACCAGTTGAAGCTCTTCCTTATAGCTTTCGATCAGATCCATTTCTCAGGCCCGCCCTCGATAAAGCGATTCAATCAGTTCAGAGTATCGTTTCTCCAAGAACCGCCTCTTGACTTTCTTGGTAGGTGTCACATCTCCGTCTTCCTCGTAAAACCGCCGAGGCAGCAAGGCGAATTTCTTGATGCTTTCCACCTGGGAAAGGGTTTTGTTCACTTGTGCCACTTCGCTCTCGATCAGCTTGTAGATCTCGGGATTGGCAGTGAGGTCGGCAAAGGTCGTGAACGGGATCCTGTTGTCCTGAGCGTACTTGGTCACGTTGTCCTCGTCGATGAGAATGAGCGCCGCCAGGAATTTCCGCCGCTCCCCGATTACCACCGCGTCCTGAATGTACGAACTGAACTTGAGCTTGTTCTCTATAAATGCGGGGGTGATGTTCTTTCCGCCTGCGGTGATGATAATGTCCTTCTTCCGATCGAGAATCCTAAGAAATCCGTTGTCCATGGCCCCCACATCACCGGTATAGAGCCATCCGTCTTTGATGGTCTCCTCGGTAAGTTGAGGCTCCTTGAAGTAGCCGATAAAAACTCCGTCACCCTTTGCCAGGATCTCGCCGTCTTCCGCGATCTTGACCTCCACACCGGGGACGGGTTCGCCCACATAGCCCCATCTGGGGCGGTCAATACGCTGAACTGCTATAACGCCGGTCGATTCAGTCTGACCGTACCCTTCTCGCAAAGGCACTCCCAGGGCATTATAGAACTCAAAGAGTTCAGGGGACGCCGGCGCTGCGGCGCAGATGGCCCATCTCACCCTTTCCAAGCCGAGTTGCCGTTTCATGTGGTAGAGCACGGTTGCGTACAGGGGCCAGTACAAGAGCGACCATTTGAATTTGTCCCATGTGCCGCTCGGGCTGCGCACGTATTTCATGCCGACTCCAACGGCCACCTTGAAAAGCGCCCTTTTCAGCAAGGTGGAATCGGACATGCGGATGGCAATCATTGAAGCGAACTTCTCCCAGATGCGCGGAACGCTCGCGAAAAGAGTCGGGGATACCTCCCTGAGGTTCTGGGGCAGAGTGTCCATGCTCTCGACGAAGTTGACTACCCCGCCTGACCAGATGGCCTGGAACAGGGACATGAGGTTCTCGTAGATATGGGCCAGAGGCAGGTAGGAGATGATCTCGTCCGTTTCGTACGTGGGAGTTGCCGAGGTGAACCCCTCGGTTATGCTCAGGATGTTCTTGTGGGAGATCATCGCGCCCTTTGGCCTGCCGGTGGTGCCTGAAGTGTAGATGATCATGGCCGTGTCTTCGGGTTTGAGTGCCCGGAGCCTGGAATCCACACTGTCCGGGTGTTGCCGGAGGTGCTCTCTGCCCATCTCAAGAAAGGCGTCAAAGAATATGATGCGCTCATGTGAGAACCCCCACAGGCCCTTGGGGTCCCAGATCACCACTCGAGCGACCTGTAAATCATCAATGATCTGGAGAACTTTGTCCACCTGTTCTTCATTTTCTACGAATAAGACCTTTGACTCTGAGTGCCCTACCACATAGGCGATTTGCTCTGGAGCGCTGGTGGGGTAAACGCCGCACGTCACCCCTCCCACAGTCATTGCCGCCAGGTGGCAGTACAACCATTCGGGGCGGTTTTCGCCCAGAACTGCAACCCGGTCGCCGTGCCCGACCCCGAGGGCCAGCAAGCCTGCAGCCACCTCGTTGACGCAAGTACCGTACTCGGCCCAGGAAATGCGGTTCCAGATGCCGAAGTCCTTGCGCCTGAGCGCGACCGCATTCCCTTTCTTCGCCGCCCTGTCGAAAAAGAGCTGTGGGACGGAATTGAAGCCTGATGTCATCACCATGTTCTCCGTTTCTTATATAGCCGCCATCCCTTGGGAGACGCGGTCTCGCCCCCCAGTCCGAGGTACAGTTCCTTCACATCTTCATTGGCTTGAAGGCTCGCTGACGTTCCTTCAAGGACTATGCGCCCCGCCTCCATGATATATCCGTAGCCGGCGATTTTCAGGGCGAGGCGCGCGTTCTGTTCCACCAACAGAATGGTTGTGCCTGCATGACTGATCCTGAGCAGAGCGTCGTAAACGCTCTTGGCAATCATCGGCGCCAACCCGAGCGATGGCTCGTCCAACATCAGCAGCCTTGGTCTGCGGAGCATTGCTCTTGCCATGGCCAGCATCTGCTGCTCCCCTCCGGATAGCGTCTCGGCCTGCTGGGTTGAACGTGCTTTCAGGATCGGGAACAGTTGGTAGCAGAATTCCAGGTCGTCCTTGATGCCTTTGTCCCTTCGACCCCACAGGCCGAGTTCGAGGTTCTCCCTGACGGTAAGCTCTCTAAAAAGACCCCTATCCTCGGGCACATAGACAATCCCAAGAGAAGACACGCGCTCGGGTGCAAGACGGTGGATACGGTGTCCCGCAAATTGAATGATCCCCTTTTTCGGTTGATCCTTGATGAGACCTGCAATGGTCTTGAGTAGGGTTGTCTTTCCGGCTCCGTTGGGCCCCAGTACAGCGAAAATTTCCTTTTCCCTTACCGAAAGCGATAACCCGTGAAGAGCATAGATCCGGTCGAAGTACAGGGTTTCAATATTCTGGATACTGAGGAGAGGAGGGGTCTTTGAGTTGTCTGTCGTCATGGAATCCATTCCCGATCAGCATTGTGTTCTTAATGAAAACGCGCGAATCGCAAACGTCCGGAAACCGGAGCAACCGGTTTCTTCAACGGGGGCGGGCTGCATTATTCCTCGCCCAGGTAGGCCCTGATCACCTGCGGATGACTTTGGACCTCTTCGGGAGTTCCGCGGGCGATCTCCACGCCGGACTCGAAAGCAACCATCCGCTCGGCGAGCCTGGAAGCCATCCTGAGATCATGTTCCACCAGCAGGATAGCGGTCTTGTACCTGCCGCGAATCTCCATGATTCGATAAGCGAACTCCTCTTTCTCCTCCGAAGTCAGACCTGCGATGGGCTCATCGAGGAGGAGCAGCTTGGGTTCCACGGCAAGGGCTCGCCCAAGCTCGACTCGCTTCTGGACTCCGTACGGGCAATCGGATACCCGAGCCTGCCTGTATGCCTGCAGGTCGAGAAAATCTATGATCTCTTCCACTGTGGCCCGGTGCTTGAGTTCCTCGGATCGTATGCGAAACAAGGCGTGCACCGGATTCTTGCGAAACTTGATGTGTCGGCCGAGCATCAGGTTGTCAAGCACCGTCATGTGCATGAAGAGCCTTAGATTCTGAAAGGTCCTGGCAACACCCATCCGAGCGATACGATCCGGGGACAAGCCCAACAGACTCTGGCCTTGAAAGCCGATTTCGCCCTCGTCGGGCTTGTAAACGCCGGAGATACAGTTGAACAAAGTTGTCTTGCCGGATCCGTTCGGACCGATGACTGAGAGGATCTCACCGTCGTCAACGTGGAAATCGACCCCGGCCAGTGCGCGTATGCCGCCGAAGCTGATGAAAAGTTTCTCGACCTTCAGAAGTCCCATGAACTCAACGCCCGTCCTTAAGCCTTTGCTGCAAAATAACGTCGGCCGTTTCCTGGAGGAGCGGCTTTCAAAACCGCCCATTTCCACGGTTTCTTCGGACAGATATCTTGGCAAGCGCTACAAGGCCTTGACTCGCCCAGGGAAGCGCTCACCGCAACGCGGAGCAGGCTTCCCAAGAGTGCAGGCTCAGCAAAGCGCAGTCAAGAAACCCGACCCCTTAGGGGAAAGGCGGGCTCTTCGCCTGTGCTCAGTGGAGCGAAAAGCCCGCGTCCGGTTCAGATGCGAAACAAGATTACTCTCTTGCGGCTTTTTCAGAATCTCGGTTTGAAGAGTGTGAATTCCTCTATGGGTACGTGTTTGCCCTTCTGCGCCTGTCCCATGCGTGAGGCGTTGCTTCCGTGATGACGATCGGCTGAATACGTTACGGGCGCGCCGATGCCCTCCGGCTTCCAGTTGGATATCTTCTCCATTCCTTTGATGAAGGATTCGGGAGTGAGATCCTTGCCCGCGTTCTTGAGTCCCTCTACAAGGTGCATCATGGAGACCGCGCCGAAAAGGGCGAGATACTCCTTGCCCTTCAAGTCGGGATTGTATTTCAGAAGGATCTCCACAGCCTTGTCTGCCGCGGGTTCGGACCCGGGTACTCCCGAGTTTCCGGGCAACGATATGTAAGTGCCTTCCCACGCGTCGCCGGCGAGCTTGTACATTATGGGGTCGCCCAGGGTGAATGTGGCCAGGCGCTTCGGCATGTACCCGATCTTGGCTATCTCCTTGGTGATGAGGAACCCATGCTTGGGAGTGGCATAGAGGATCAGGGCATCCGCGCCGCTTTCCTTCAGTTTCAGAGCGTGAGCGGAGAGGGCCGTTTCGCTCAGCTCATAAGGGACTCTTGCGACCAGGGAGACCTTGTCCTTTTTCGCTGCGACGACCTTTTCCACGCCGACCATTGCCATCTTTCCGTAATCGTCGTTCTGATAGAACACGGCGATTTTCTTGGCGCCCAGTTTGTCCACCGCATAGTTGGTGATGTACTCCGCTTCGTCCTCATAGTCCAGATAGGCCACGAATACGTACCGAACCTTTTCCTTGGGCATTTCCGCCCAGATTCGCACGTTGGCGTACGGAGTTACTAGAGGGATTTTGTTCTCGGGGAAGAAATCTTTGACCGCATTGCAGATCGCGGTTCCCAGCACGCCGCATCCTGCGAAAATCTTCCCTTTCATTTCCTCGACATTGGTCTTTCCACGCGCTGCCTGGTACGCGTCGTCCAGAATTATCAGCTTGATCTTCCTGCCGTGAACCCCGCCTTGTGCGTTGACGTGATCTGCCCACGCCTTCATTCCCAAGGCCGTGACCCCCCAAAGGGACGCAGCTCCGGACAGGGGAGTGGTGACACCGACTACCACTTCGGTGTCGGTCACTCCGGGAACGTTACCCGGCAAGCCCGCCGTGGGCAGCAGCAAGAGCGTGGCTGCCAGAACCAGGATCAGAGTTCTCATCTTCATCGCCTTACCCCCTTTTGTCTTCTCGGTTAAAGTGACGACTCTCGCAACGGTCCAGCCAATGCGACTGTTGCGACTTATTGCTACACCTCTTCGAAATCTCTAGCGGAAGCGAATCTGTCGCCCGTCCTTTTCCGGAAAGTGGCGGGTTCCTCCCTTGAGCCGGTAGTTGGCCTGACATACGCCACGCAGACCCTTGCCGGGGCGTTTGTCCAATACGGCGGGATTGAAACCCGTCCCGACATGCAAATCGGACATTTCTTTCGGCACCGGTTATGAACACACACGAGCTGGTCAAACAAGAGAATTACATGATAAGGGCGCCGAGATCAACTCAAATCCGACACAAGCGTCAAAAATCACCTGAGCCACGGCCGGTGCAGCGGAGGGACATCGCAACCTCAAAGGATGATTTTGGAAATCACTTCCTTCATGATTTCCGTTGTTCCGCCTCCGATGGAGAGGATGCGGCTGTCTCTATACAGGCGCTCCACTAGGTATTCACGCATAAATCCGTACCCCCCGTGTATCTGAACCGCATGATGGCAGACCCGGTCGCAGACTTCGGCAGAGAAGATCTTTGCCATGGAGATCTCCTTCACCGCGTTCATGCCCGCTCCGATCTTGGCTGCCACCCGATAAGTGAATTCCCGGCTGATCTCGACCAGAGTAGCCATGTCCACCAGCTTGTGCCGCGTGACCTGGAATCCCGTCAGAGGTTTCCCGAATGCCTCTCTGACCCGGGCGTACTTGACAGATTCCTCGAGGGCCATCTGAGCCGTGATGTTTGCCATGAGAGACAGGTACAGACGCTCCTTCCGGAAATTGTGCATTATCCCGTAGAAGCCCGCGCCTTCTTCTCCGAGGCGATTGGCAACAGGAACCCGAACTTCGTCCAGGGCCAGTTCTGCAGTGTCCGAAGCCCACCACCCCATCTTCTTGAGTTTCTTGGAAACCGAGAAGCCGGGCGAGTCCGTTTCCACCACGAGAAGGCTGATCTCCCTGTGTCCCTTTCCTCCTGTGCGCACGGCCATTGTAACCAGGTCCGCTCTTGTTCCGGACGTGATCATGGTCTTGGACCCGCTAACCACGTAATGGTCTCCGTCCCTGACGGCCCTGGTCTTCACGTTGCCCACATCGGACCCTCCGCCGGGTTCGGTAATGCCGAGCGCTGCGATTTTCTCTCCTCTGAGGACAGGAGGAATGAAGCGCTCTTTTTGTTCCTGCGTTCCCATTGCTAGAATCGGAGGCAATGCAATCGCATGAGACATGAGTCCTGCGGCCAGGCCTCCCGAGCCGCAACGGGTCAATTCTTCGTTGACGACAACCTCGTGGAAGATGTCGCTGGGGAAGCCGCTCCACTCTTCCGGGTAGGCAACTCCAAGCAGACCCACTTCGGCGGCTTTCCGATAGAGATCTCTAGGGAATTCCCCGGCTTCTTCCCATTCGTCCACGTGCGGCTTGATCTCGCGTTCGACGAATTTCGCTACGGTCTGCCTGAGAATGTGGTGGGACTCACCGAAATAATCGAGTCCGCTATTCACGCTTGATTCCTCCCATGGGTTGATCTTTCCAAACGGGCCCCGGTCCCGAAAAATATCGGCGTCAGCAGGTAGGGGCGCACCTGTGTGTGCGCCCCCGTGACGAGACAGCATAGGTTAGAGAACAGGTTCTAGCCAAGCGGGAAGAGGCTCGGTATGCGCTGGGCCATCATGATATCGCCCGTAGCCTTAAGCTTTCCGCTCATGAACGCGCTCATGCCGTCCAGTTGGCCGTTGCACATTGCCAGCCAGTCCACGTCGGCCATGGTGAGGCTCACTGTGGGGCTGTCGTTGATTCCTTGGCTCACGGAGCACTTCTGGTCTTTCACTGCCACCTGCCAATCGCCGGCCTGATCTCCTGTAATGTGAAACTGGAACACCACATTCAGACCGGCTGCATTGGCGGCATTGAAAACCTGCGGCATTTTCTCGAAGACTTCGGGGACGGATGTGAAAGCCATTTTCTTTTCCTCTCTGCATCTTTGTGCGGAAAAAAACTCTTCCGGTTTTGGCGGAGGTATGACCTCGGCGCTGCCTGTGGCCACCGTCTCACCCCGCTGGTTTGTCCAAACCAGTTTCAGCAGAACCCTCCGTTTTTCCGGGATCTTTTCCACCACCTCAGCCGTGGCGGTGATGGTATCGCCGAAAAAAGTGGGCGCCCTGAAACGAGTGGTTATTTCTACGGCAATGGTTCCCAGCCCGGGGAGCTTCGTTCCGAGGACGGGAGCGATAAGGCATTGGGGCAATGCTCCGTGAGCTATCCGTGTCCCGAACGGGGTGCGCTTGGCAAACTCCTCGTTCACGTGCATGGGATTGAAGTCCCCGCTTATTCCGGCAAACAGGTACACGTCCGTTTCGGAGACGGTCTTGGAAAAAGATGCCTTCATGCCGATTTCGATCTCATCGTAACTCAAACCGAACTGGAATTGCATCTCAAGAAACCTCTTGCCTGGCAACCCCTCAGTTACGGGCGGCAGGGAGGCGCCTGCTCCGCTGGGAATGACGGACGGATCGACGGGCGAACCCAAGGGCGAGCCCACGGGCGAGCCGCCCGTGTTACTACAGGCCTGACTTCGCTTCGCAGGCACGCTCCCTGCTGCAAGCTCTCGCGTTGCCCCGTGAAAGTGAGGAGTTCCCTTACTCCATCACGTGTGGACCAGACCCAGCCGTTTGCGGCATTCGTCAACCGTGGCCGGCTCTCTGCCCTGATCGCGCACCATGCGAGCCGCTTTCTCGACGAGTCGGCCGTTGGAATCGGCCATCACGCCGGGGCTCACGTAGAAGTTGTCCTCAAGACCAACCCGAACGTTGCCGCCCAGAGCAATGGCCCCGGCAACAAGACGCCATTGGTCCAGGCTGATTCCGATGATTTCCCAATCGCTTTGGGGGGGGAGCATCTCCACCATTCTTACCATGTTGGGAATGGTTGGAGGAATACCTCCCGTCACGCCCATGATAATGCTGTATTGGAACGGCGGTCGGAGCAATCCCATGTCTATCAGCGGGTATGAATTGCCGATGTGCCCCATGTCGAAGCATTCCATCTCGGGCTTGGTCCCGACCTCGTTCATGGCCCTGACGATCTGAACTATCTCGGAAAACGGGTTGGGGAAAACGAACTCGAAGACGAAATTCTTTTTTGCCGGATTGTACTTGGCATAGTTCATCGAACCCATGTTCAGGGCGCCAATGGCAGGCTTGATGGCCTGGATATGGGCTATCTTCTGTTGGGTCGTGATGCTGATGGCTCCGGTGGAGAAGTTGATGATTATAGGACATGCCGAGGTCACCGCGTCGTAGATGTTCTTGTAGTCCTGAACTTCATAACTGGGCAGCCCGTCCCGCGTTCGGGCGTGAATGTGAACTACGGCAGCACCAGCTTCGTACGCCCCCTTGGCCTGCGCTGCATACTCCTCGGGTGTATATGGAATCGCCGTGCACTGGCTGCGGTTGGCCACAACACCGGACAACGCGCAGGTTATCATGCACGGCCGCTCGAAGTTTTGATTGTCTTTGATCCACATTGAGCCCATTGGTTGGCATCCCTCCTATGATTATCCTCAGCAGCCCTTCCACTCAGGTTTTCTCTTCTGGATGAAAGCGGTGAGCCCTTCTTTCGCGTCCTCAGTGGCAACGACTTCCCCAAGCTTGCCGCAAAGGAAATCCAGAGCATCCTCCAGGCCCTTGTCCTGGGCCACTGCAAGTGCCTGACGGCCGATCTTCATGGCCACAGGAGCCTTGGAAGCAACTTCGGAAAGAGTGTCATTCACCACCTGATCGAGATGTTCCGACGGCACTGCCCTGGTGATCAAACCCGTTGCTTCGGCCTCCGCTGCCGTAAGCATCCTGCCGGTGTAGATCATCTCCAGGGCCTTCTTTCTCACCGCCTGCCTGAAGATGAGCGCTCCGATCATCATCGGAAACAACCCGACGTTGAGTTCCGGAGTGCCGATCTTCACTCCATCGCGGGCGTAAGCCATGTCGCATGACAAGAGCAGCCCCATGCCGCCCGCCAGGCAATGGCCGTTGACCCTTGCCACAAGAGGCTTGGGAAACGCTGACAGCCTCCTGAGCATGCCGGCGTATTTCCTGGCGCCGGCTACGTGTTCCTCACTTGAAAAAGAAGAGGCCAGGTCCGCTCCGGAGCAGAAAGCCTTGTCTCCCGCACCGGTTAGGCAGATCACCCGGACCTGATCGTCCGATTCGGCCCGGTCCAGATACTCGTTGAAAAGATCTATCGCGGCGAGGCTCAGCGCGTTGCGTCTCGCTTCCCGGTTGATGGTCATCCAGGCCGCGCGATCTTT
>DYLG01000055.1 GCA_020722215.1 Desulfomonile tiedjei | reverse complement strand
AGAACAGGAGCTTGACCATCATCGCAGGATGGTACGCAGGGTGTCCCCCTTCCGGATGACGGTAATTCTCGGCTATCTCACTGAGGCCAAGGAGTCCACCACGTCGCTCACAAAAAACGCGAGATGATCCTCCGGCAGCCACTTCCGTATGAGCCGATCATGATGTTCGGCGGGTCCCCGATGAGGGTTGCCGTGCCGCCGAAGTTTGAGGCCATGATCTCCGGCAACAGCAGGGCAAAAGGTGAGCTATGAAGGATAAGAGCCAGTTCCATGGTGACTGGCGTCAGGAGTAGCATGGTGGTCACGTTGTCCAGGAAAGCGCTCAGCGCTGCCGTGACAACACAAAGGGCCACAGAAAGGAGAAAAATCCGCCCGCCGGTCAGTTCGAAGGACTTGTAGGCCATCCACTGAAACACGCCTGATTCCTTGAGCACGCCCACTATGACCATCATTCCCATCAGGAGGAAGATCACGTTCCAGTCAATGGCAGTGAGGGATTGTTCGAAGGTGAGCACCTCGTAATCCTGGTTGAAGTGTCCGAGGGTATGGGTGACCAGAAGAATGACGGCAGCACCGAGGAAAGCTGCAAGTGTGCGGTGAACGAGCCCCAACGCAATGAGCACGTATATCCCGACGAGCACCCCAAGAGCAATCCAGAAAGCGGCTCCCCTGAGCCGGTCCAGGGTCAATTCGACCTGAGCGCTCCAGCGATGGGTACCATGCTCGTCCGCCCCCTGATCGCAGACTGTCTCAACCGGGATGAGTTTCGTGGTCTTGAAGCTAGGTCCGGAAACCTGGATTGCCCATTGTCCCGACTTGATATCCTCGGGAGGCGCGTGCACCCGCACGACGTACAGCCCGTCTCTTCCGGTGATGCCCTCTTCTTTCCCGGAGTGTCCCTTGCCCGGCTTGGAGTCACGGTTGGAAAAGGGCTTTCCGTTCAGAAAAGGCTGGATCTTGGCATCACACACCGGATTGCCGTGGGCATCCTCTACCACTCCCTGGATTATGAGAACCGAGGCTCCCTCAGTTTCGGCCTTGGCCCAGCGCATGCCTGAAAGCATCGTTGCGGCCCAACATGCCGCAATAGTAATGAGAAGCCGTCTCATATCATTTTACCTCCTTATTGCAGGTTGTTTTCGAAGCAACGACTTGACGAGAATTCACGAGACACCAATTTGTCCGCACCTCTTCTTGGTGTCGCCACAAAAGGGGAAGAACAATGTTCTCCCCACGCCCAAAGCGGGCGAGACCTGACATCTGCAAGAGACGCGGGCATGAATCACATATGCGGGTATCCCCTGACGCGCCAAGTCCCGTCCGGTTCTTCCTCATCGAAGAGCAGCCCTGAAACCGTATGGAACATATCGCAAAGCCGGCGGATTCCCTTCAGCTTGCCTTCTTTCATTACCGGAACAACGGGAATCACCTATCCCCAGGAGAGGATGTTCAACCGAAACAGCAGCAGTATGACCAGGCCGGCGGACTGGACTCCGGTCTGGGTGATCTTCAGCCATCGGGCATGGTCGCTCAGCCATACAACGAGGATGGCAAGCCCCCAAAATGCCACGAGAAACACCAATCCCCTGTGGTAACCCAGCCACTGGCCGTAAAGACCTGTAAGGTGAAGAACAACAAGAGCGGCTATTGATTGCATCTATGCCTCCTGTGCCTCGCCAAGTCCCGCCGTTTCCGACCGACAGAGCCGGGGACAGCGGCTCGGCTTGTCCGATGTTCCTTCACTGTGTCAGGAACTCCGCACGTATTCAAGGGCAAAGCGCCCGCGCATGCAACTATTTTCGCGCTGCACGATTTTTCGTGCCAACCTCAGCCGCCTCGCCGACGGGCCGGTTCCGTGGGCTCTCGATGAAGAGGACCGACACGCGTGTCCCGCTTGAGTGAATGGCTGCCCAACGCTCGCGAATGGCTATTGACAAGTTTCTTGTTTTTCTATAAACTTTGTTCGCTACAGATGTAATCGCCCGGCGGACGACCGTTTCCTCCTTATTTGGAGCCGTACCCTTTTCGAATTCCCGTCGGGCTTTTTTTTCGCATCGCCCAGTTGCTGGACTGCCTGGCTCAAATGCCTTGATATGGTCAATTCTGATTCTCCAAGCCGCTCTTGTCGAATCTCGCCGTGCCTTCTCAGAGGCGGCCCCTGTATTCCGGCGGTTGGCAATCGCCTTTGCCTGTCTGAAGCCGCCAACGCGGGTTACTTCCTATCCGGGAGGGATGAGGAGGGGGTGAGGGCATTCATGAATGGCTCCAGTAGCTTTCACACGGGAAGACCAGACGGTGCGACAATGGCTCATCCACGGAAAGTGCGTGCCACAGCTTCAGCTTTCTCAAGGTTTTTGTTATGATTGGACAGGGCTGAAAAAGCCTGGAACGCCCGTGGCCGTGCACCGGAAGGGGCGGGAACCCAGTTCCATGCTTTGACCCATCCCCATGGGGAAGTTGGGATCGCGTTGTCCTCTTGCCACCGCTGCCGGGCGCCGCGGTCCGAGATAAGAGCGAAAGGGTGCAATCGCCATGCCAGGGAGAGTTGTACTGGAAGTGACCCAAGGTCCTCTCAAAGGTGAGATCTTCACTTTTGACAAGCACGACGTCTTTCTTTTCGGCAGGGGCGTGGATTGTCACGCCCGGTTGCCCGAAGCCGATCCCACTGTCTCCCGGCACCACTTCCTTCTTGAGGTGAACCCTCCCCGGATTCGGATCCGAGACTTGGGCAGCCTGAACGGCACGCATGTCAACGACCGGAAACACGGTGGCAGGTCACAAGACGAGAGCCCGGACGCTGCCGGCAAGCGCCGGTACACGGAAGTTGAAATCAAGCATGGCGACCGAATCAGAGTGGGCCAGACAGTCTTCCAGATAAGCGTGCACATGCCCGTGGTTTGCAGTCGCTGCGGCAAGGAGGCTGATGAGAAAACCCAGTCCATGCGAAGGCTCAAAGACGGAAGCTTGATCTGTGCCGAGTGTCTGTCCAAAGGCAAAGAGGCAGCGGCACGAAAAGCCGAGCGACGTGCTCTCAAAGCCCAACCCACCCGCGTTGTGGACCCGAGTAGGGTCCCCAGTCCGGTCATGAAGCCGGAGCCAACTTTGCCCAGGGCAGTCGTCGGTGAGCAGGCAGACGACGAGCAGTTGGCTACTCTCCCGGAAGAGCCTCAACCGGCTGGCCCGGTCGATAGACCCGACTTTCCGGGATATGTAGTAAGCGGATTGCTCGGTAGGGGAGGCGTGGGCCCCGTGTACCTGGCCATCAGAGCAAAGGACGGGAGTAAGGTAGCCATAAAGATCATGCTGCCCAGAGTGGCCGTGGATGAGAAGACTCGCAAGACATTCCTGCGGGAGATGGCTGTCACTGCCCAACTGAAACACCCCAATGTCGTGGAGCTTTTCGATCAGGGCGCACTGGGTGACCGTTTCTACTTCGTCATGGAATACTGCCCGGGCGGAAGCGTGGAAGAATTGATGCGCAAGCGAGGCGGAAAGCTGTCGGTTGAAGAAGCTGCCCCCATAATGCTTCAGACGCTGGAAGGCATGGCGTACGTCCATGAAAAGGGCTTCGTCCACCGCGATCTCAAACCCAGGAACATCCTCCTCAGCCTGGAGGCAGGCCTCCGAGCAAAGATCTCGGATCTCGGCACATCCAAGAATTTTCAAGAGGCCGGCCTGTCCGGAATGACGGTGACAGGGGCTGCGGAGGGGACCCCTATGTACATGCCCAAGGAACAGCTTCTCAACTTCAAGTACGTTGAACCCGTAAGCGATGTTTGGGCCTTGGCCGCGACTTTCTATGAGATGTTGACCGGGCAGTTTACTAGAGACATTCGCAAAGGCGAATCGCCTATTGCCGTTGTCCTCAAGAGAGGGGTCGTGCCCATTCGGGACAGAGAAGAGAGCATCCCCGAGGATCTGGCCAGGGTTATTGACGGCGCTCTGGCGGAGGACAAGCGAGCACGGCCCCAGACCGCCGGAGAGTTCCTGGTGCGGCTCAGAGAAGTCCTCTGACTCCTCTCGCACTTTGCCCTGCTATGAGCAGACGGAGATAATATGAACGACCTCACCATACCAAGCGGCATACTCCGGGCTGCAGGCCTCACCGATGTGGGAAACGTACGAGGCCGCAATGAGGATGCGTTTGTCGTGCTTCCCGGCCGCGGCCTGGTAATCGTATCCGACGGACTTGGGGGACACGCCGCAGGAGACATTGCTTCCCGCCACGTGGTCGAGGCGCTGCCTCAGATGATCGACCATGCCCTGGCCGGAATTTGTTTATCAGACTCCGAGGCATACACGGAGCGCATTCGCGACACTCTCATCGAGGTGAGCCGCGACGTGAGAGACAGAGGCAGGGTTCGACCTGAGTGGGAGGGCATGGGCGCAACGGTAGTACTGGCCCTGTTCCGCAACCATAAAGCCTACATAGCCCACATGGGAGACAGCAGGGCGTACCTTCACCGGGGAAGCGAGGTGGAGCTGCTTACCGAGGATCACTCAGTTGTGAGAATCCTCCTCCGGGAAGGCGAAATCACCGAGGAAGATGCGATCGACCATCCTGCAAGAGGAATGCTTTCCAACTACGTGGGAATGAATTTCGAAGTTTACCCCGACCTCAAGACCGTGGAACTCATGCCCGGCGACCGCTTGCTTCTCTGCACCGACGGCCTGACCGACGAACTCGCCTACCCGGAGATCCGGAGAATCATGATTGAAAACAAGCAAATCGAACAGGCATGCCAGGTGCTTATTGGCCGAGCCAAGGAAGGTGGGGCCAGGGACAACATAACTGCTGTCGTTGCCGAGTGGTTGGGCAACCCCTCAGACTCCGGCATATAGTATTTCTGCGCAGCACCCGGCCGGTGGTTGAACTCTTACTCCGGCCACAAAGGCTCGCGCTTCCGGGAGATCTTATTATGGCGCCAAGAGGGAAGTGTCCAAAATGCGGGAGCACCGACCTCCAACTATTTTCAACCCCACAGGGCGCAACGGCTCGATGCAACAACTGCGGTGCGCAGTTGCAGGTGCGGGGAACCGTCTCCCGTCCCCTGATGAAAGCGGCGCCTTCCCCCGCGGACACTGCAGCAACGCCCTCCGACCGGCATTCATCCCGCAAATCCTTAGCAGAACTCGAGACCGAGGTTCCGCTCGTATGGAAGCCCGGTGATATCATTCTGGGTCTTTACGAGGTTCTCAAAGTGCACGGCGGTGGGGGAATGGGGCTTGTGTACAAGGTACGGCACAGGACATGGAACGTAGATCTTGCCGTGAAGACGCCAAGACGTGAGTTCATCGAGAGGATCGGGGGGTCGGCGGCGTTCAAGCGAGAAGCGGAAACATGGGCGAATCTGGGTCTGCACCCGCACATTGTAAGCTGCTACTACGTTCGTGAACTGGGAGGGGTCCCACGGGTGTTTGCCGAGTACGTGTCGGGCGGGAGTCTCAGCGATTGGATAAAGACTAAGAGGCTGTACGAGGGATCTCCTGATCAGGCTCTGGCACGGATTCTCGACATATCCATACAGTTTGCGTGGGGTCTGCACTGCGCGCACGAGCAGGCTCTCATCAACCAGGACGTCAAGCCCGCAAACGTCATGATGACGCCGGAGGGTACTGCCAAGGTAACGGATTTCGGGCTGGTTGGCGCCAAGGCGCAAGCCGGCACTCCCGCATACTGCTCGCCTGAACAGGCGGAGGCCGGGGCTATGCGCCAAGCCGGCGTGCCAACCGAGGAAATTCCCCCCCTCACATTGACCACGGACATCTGGTCGTGGGGAGTGTCTGTGATGGAGATGTTTCTCGGCGAGATGACCTGGGCCTCAGGTGTTCTTGCCCCTGCCCTGCTGGAAGCTTACGAGGAGGGAAGTCCCAGGGATCCCTCGCTTCCTGCCATGCCTCCGGCCTTGCGCGAGCTTCTCCGCCAATGCTTTCGATTTGAGCCGCAGGACCGTCCGGGAAGCATAAAGGATGTGGCCGACCGACTTGAAGACATCTACAGGACTTCACTGTCAAGGCCCTACCATAGAAGGGCGCCCGGGACGGTTCGGGACACCGCAGACAGCCTGAACAACCGTGCAGTATCCATGCTGGACCTTGGCCGGCCTGAAGACGCCGAAAAACTCTGGGAGCATGCTCTCAGGGTTGAACCGCACCATCCACAGTCTTCGTACAATCGGGGCCTTATTCTCTGGCGGTCAGCAAGGCTTACCGACTTGGGTCTCGTGGAAACGGTGGAACAGATGCGGAAAGCGCATGAGGATAACTGGATCGGGGCGCAACTGCTCACGATGGTCCACATGGAGAGAGGGGATTTCTCGGAAGCTGCCAATACTCTCAGGAAATTACCGTGGTTCTCTAACGTCAAAGAGATTCGTTTGCTGTCCCTAGAGATGAAGATGCGTCTTTCCGAGAACAGTAAACCCCCGACCATCGCCGACAAACACAAGGCCGTCGTCAACTCCGTTTGTCTCAGCAATGACGCCCGTTTTGCCCTTTCCGGAAGCCGTGACCAGAAAGCGAAATTCTGGGAACTCTCGACGGGCCGGTGCGAGAAGACCTTTGTGGGTCATGATCACGCCGTCGACGCGGTCCGTTTCACTCGGGACGGAAATCACGCGCTCGTGGGGGCCGGTAACACCTTAAAACTGCTGGAGGTCGCAACGGGCTTCAAGGTCCGAGAATTCAAAGGTCACCGCGAACCGGTCCTGACCGTGGATTTGTCCAAAGACGGACAGATCGCGCTGTCGAGAAGCCTGTACGAAGTGAAGATCTGGGACGTCTCCACAGCGCGATGCCTGCGAACTCTTGAAGAAGCTTTCGGACAATCGGTACTCATCGGAGCCGCGTGTTTGTCGTCCGACGGTCGGCGGGCTCTCTCGGCACGTGGCGAAGTCCTCAGGCTCTGGGACGTGAACGGCGGCGCTTGTACGGCCACATTTCGGAATCCAGGCGGGAACGTGACGGCCCTGGGCCTGACCGGAGACGGCCTCTACGCCCTCGCGGGCAGTGACAGCGATACACTGACTCTGCTGGACTTGAGTTCGGGCAAGGTTCTCCGCACGTTCAGAGGCTCGGGAGGAACTGTTGAGTGCGTAGTGGTCAGTCCTGACGGGCGATTCGCGTTCTCCACGGACGGCACAAGCGCTGTGAAAGTCTGGGAAGTGGCTACCGGCCGATGTCTGCGTACTATTGAGGACCACCCGGATGCGGTGAAATCGTTGGCAGTTGGCCCGACCGGCAAGCAGGTGCTGGCAGGGTGTGCAGATGGTTCAATAAAGCTTTCGCTGATCGACCTCGATGCGTCCGTGCCCGCACCGCTGGTTCTAAGCAAAGTGGTAAGCAGCGAAAGCGCCGTCACGGTTCAATCGGATTTCGAGAGGGCCATGACCGAGGCAGCGGCGCACCTCACCAACGGAGACCTGTGTTCTGCGGCCGGCAGCGTTCGAGAGGCCAGATCACAACCGGGCTACAACCGACATCCTCAAGCGGTGAGAGCGTGGACAAGCCTGTATCTGAGATTGCCGCGCTCAAAGCTCTCGGGTACTTGGGTGAGCGCGGAAATCAAGACTCCGGAAAAGCCCGGACCCCTTTATCTCAGCCCTGATGGCCGCTTCGCTCTCTCTGGTAAGGAGCGGGTGCTGACCATTTGGGACCTTGATACTCAAAGAGCTGTCCGTACGATTGAGGACGACGGCGAATTGCGATGCGCATTCCTGGGCAACGATGCAAGATACGTAATTTCCGGCTCCGGCGGGAACCTGAAGCTCCGGGAAGTGTCATCCGGCCGCTTGATGCGGGTTTTCAGCGACGAGTGTGAACTTACTGCAGTCTGTCTCAGCTACGACAATCGTTTTGCCGTGTCGGCTCACGGCAAGACTCTCAAGATTTGGGATGTGGCCACATCCTCTGTCCTGCGTATCATGGAGGGTCACACTTCAGACGTAACCTCCCTTAGCCTAAGCCGGGACGGACGGTACGTGGTCTCCGGCAGCGCGGACACCACCGTGAGGCTTTGGGTGCTCGCGACAGGTCGCTGCATAAGGACGTTCCAGGGTCACCTGGACAAGGTAGCGTCCGTATGGTTGAACCTGGAGACCGGTCAGGTTCTGTCCGGTTCCAAGTCCCAGCTTGAGGGCGAACTGAGGCTTTGGGACGTGAGATCCGGCGAATGTTCCCGCTCGTTCAACGACCATAGAGGCCGTGTTCTCTCAGTCATGCTCGGCCTGGATGGCAAGTACGCGTTGGCAGCGGGGGGCGGTGACAACTCCATGAAATTGCTGGAAACGGCAACCGGCTATTCCTTGCATGTCTTTGAAGGCCCGCCGGCAGTCATGGTGAGCCTGAGTCTTGACGGCAGGTACGCTGTTTCTGCCGACTCGCAGGGTCAGATAACCCGTTGGAGTCTGGATTGGGAGCTGGAAGACCACGTGACGGCCGAGTGGGACCAAGGCGCGCAACCGTTCCTGGAGGCCTTCCTGGCACAGCAAACCCCCTTCGCCGAACCTCTGTCGTCACGGGGGCCGCACACTCAGGAACAGATCCACAGAGCGCTCACCCGGAGGGGAAAACCTACCTGGACCAACGATGATTTCAAGAGACTGCTTCACACTCTGGGATGCGCAGGCTTCGGATGGCTGCAACCCCAAGGGATCGCCAGAAAACTCCTCGATATGGCCTCAAGGTGGGACAGGCCCCCTGCCCTTCTCTGAAATATTCAAGGACAGAATCTCAAACGAAACGAGCCTGAAGGGGCGGGCACATAGGTCCGCCCCTACCGAGAAAGCCGACGCTGTTGGGGGCGCAGCGTTGTTCTCCTCGCGGAACCGCTCACGGAAGAGTTGCTCGAAGCGAGCTTTGTACAAGAAATTCGCTGCGGCCGGACATCGGTTGGCAGAAAAGAAAAAGAATTCTGTCACATTTCAGGCGCTGCGCTGAATTGCTAATTGTGAATAGGGCCGCCTTCGAATTTGTGGAAACAAAACCCGGATTCGGAGCCTCAAATACCTGGATTTCCCAAATCGGAGAAGGCGGAACCGACAACAGCCGGGGGAAGCCTGACATGTACGCGACGCACCTCCGGGTATCATCAATGCACGGCCGTTGAAGCAGGCTTCCCGAGGCATTGCTTCAGAGGAGGACATAATGGGAAGGAAAATACTTGCAGGATCGTGCGCTTTGGCTCTGATGGCAGTATTGGGGCTGGCGGACGCCTTGGTCAGTTATGCTGATCCGCCTGCTGACGTCTGCGCCCGCGCAGGTCGCAACGACGGCTACAGGGATGGTCTGGACTTATGCCCCAACTGCAGATTCAATCCACCAGCCGACTGGGACTCCTACTGCCGAGACGTCTACACAACAAATTACTGGCGAGCTTACAAGAGAGGAGTCACGGCAAGGAACGACAGTGTCGATTATCAGTACAGTTATGTGTACCCTCGCAGGTACTACAGTTACTGGGGTTACCGTTGGGGATGGCCTTATAGGCCTTACTTCAGGCGGAGTTACCCTCGGGTTTACGGCCGCGGCCCGTACCACCATCGCCCGCGGGCTTGGGTAAGTCCTCCCAGGTACCGCAGCTCCCCGGCACGTCCGGCAGTTCGTGCTTACACTCCTGCTCGCCGATGGAATCCGTCCGTAAGGCATGGCTACAGACCGGCCGGCCCAGCGGTTAGGGGCCGCAGGCGTTAGCGGCAGTGCATGGACAACAGACGTGATTTCAGATGGTTGACACCCCTCCGCTTGCCTCTCCCGTCAAGGTGGATTGCGATCCGCACCATGCTTGGCGGGACGGGGCCGGAATCAGCGGGCTTTGCTTGAGGAATCCGCTGTTTCCAATCTCGGGTCCTGTCACGAAATGGCCCTCGACATCGACCATCGCCCGATAGACGGGGCAAACCTCCGTGTCTGCCCACAGCGACGCCTCGAACGCTGAAAAGGAGCGGACACATAGGCCCACCCCTGCCGAGAATGCCAATGTCATTCTTGGCACGCAGCCTTGGAGCCTTCCCAGCACAGCCCCGATCCTTTCCTGAGACAAAATTCAAGAAGTTGAATGATCCCCATCATCGTACCGCATCCTTGTTGCGCGGAGGCCATCCGGAGAAAGCACTTGTAATCTTGGGCCATTTGTGCTATTTTCGTTGCGGCATCGCGCTTTGGCCGCTGGTTCGGCGTTCGGTAGCGCTTGTCAGTGGTTGTACAGGTTGATTACAATTGAAGGCAGTTTCTTTTGCTAAGCTTTTTCGGGATGATAGAGCGGCACTGGTTTTCTCACAGTTGCTTACGTTGAGTTGAGATAGATTCTCGACCTGCCGCCTCTCGTTTCGTTAGGTGCGTGTGATTATCCGGGTCATGGAGTCTGTGCTTGCGATTTGCTATCCGGGTATGAATGAGAGACCCTCCTCCGGCAGAACATGTGCATCTTTCCGTAACGTTGGGGCCTTCAGGCCATGGCGCAGGCACTTGCCTCGCCCAATGTTCCCGGATCGCTGCAGGACTTGAGTATGTGGCCGGTCAGGCAGATGATCATCCGGTCCACCGTGGAATTCTACGGATTCCTCAGGAGAAAGCTTAGCATGCTCTTGTCCCGTTTCGTTTACCAGGGACGCGGGCTTGAGTTCCGTGCTATCGGTAGGACCTCCGGCGGCCCGATTGGGCTGGAGCTTCATGAAGAGTATCTGCGGCACTTGAGACTCAACGTCCGCTTGCCGATAGTCTCCGGGCTCGTGCTGTCAGTTCCGCAGCCGAAGTAGGCGCGAGTACGTAGTCCGAGAGCGTTCCGAAGTCAGCCGGAGTCAACCGGTGAGTAATTCATGACAAGTCGGCTTTGAGAGGAACCGGCCGCGGTGAGTACGGCGCTGCGACGGGTTACTTGCTGTTATTGCTAAAAAGGCCCAGAATATCAACATATTACGGCGTTGATATGGAGGCGTAGCTTGGGCCGTGATGCCGAGCCGCCACAACAATCCCCTTTAGTGCTTTTTTATCTCTGTCCACGGGTCCAGCCAAGGGCCATCCTTCCAGCCGCCGCTCCCATCGCCAAAACGGCGTCGCATCGCCGGATCTTAAAGGGAGGGCGTCATTGAATGAATCCGATGAATTTGTTATACTGTCGTGCAAGGACCTACGGTTACGACTTTTTTCCGACGATCGCCATAAGGGCGCGGCAAATCGGGGCCTCGTTTGGATTCATAAGCGAGAGGCTCCAAGCGACTTTGCAGCGATCGAATGAATCCTGAATCCGCTCGAAAGGTATTCGTGAGTGATTGGTCAGGATGAACCGAAATAAGCGAGATGCAGACGAGGTGAGGGCGGGTCCTCACGCAGCGGATAACGCCTCGAAAAGGGGGAAGGGTGGGCCTGTTCCGCCTCGGAGACGTGAGCGGCCGATGAGTCTGGACCGCAGCTCTCATCATGTAGGCCAAGATGTGGACGTGGCCACCTATGTGGGTATCCTTCTAAAACGAAAATGGTTTTTCTTCACAATTCTGTTTGCAGTTCTTTTGGCAACGACGGTCTTCACATACACTCGCACCCCGATCTACCGGTCTGAGGCTACGATCCTGGTCGGAGGAATGGGAAAGGATTCGGTGGCCGATATCGGCAAACAGCTCGTAGAAAGATTCGAAACCGACGAAGTCTACGCTACTGAGGCCGAAATATTGATGAGCCGTTCAATTGCCGGCGCTCTGGTGGACGAGATGAATCTGGCTGCGTCCCCGGAATTCCGCAGGAGCGAAAATGGCGGCCTGATCTCCAGCACGATTGCGGCTGTAACAAGGTACCTGCAACCCGGTCGCGCGGCAAGTTCCGCCCCGTTAAGCAAGTACGAACAAAGAGAGGCTCTGATTGATGCAGTCCTGAAGCGTCTGTCGGTGTCTCGCCAGGGGGACAGCAGGGTGCTCAGGCTGGGGATGGAGGCCAAAGACCCCGAAATGGCCAAGTTGCTATTGGAACGCTACATCCACTTCTATATGGAAAGAAATCGCGTGGAGCGCCAACGGATCGTGTTGGAAGCGGCAGCCTGGCTCAAGAAGGAAATGGTTCAATCCGAGAAAAAGCTCGTCGAGTCCCTGGCAGCATTGACCAAGTTTACCAACGAGCACGGCATGGTTTCCATGGATAACGAGGCCAATCACTTCCTGACTTTTTTCAATAAGGCCTCCGAAAGACTGGTCAGAGGCAAGGAACGAGTAGTGCAACTCGAGGCCTCGCTGGAAGGAGGCCAAGCCGCACCGGTGGGAGCATTGCCTTCCGGAATGAAACCGGTTGATCTGCACAATCTTCACGAGAAACTTGCGCTTCTCGAGGCTCGGTATGCCGAGATGGCCGAGATCTATTCGGAAGACTATCCCAGGATGGGCTTTCTGAAAAGACAGATCGAGGTTCTTCGAGAAAAGATTGGTGAGAGCGAGAAAAACGCAGTCTCTGCTGCCTTGGAGGCCGCGAGAAAGCAGTCCGACTTGGACAAGCGAGATTTTGAGCAGGCCAAGAAGGAAGCTTTGGAATCCAATTCCCTCGGAGTCCAATTCGCAGTATTGAAAAAGGAAGTGGAAACCAACGAACAGATTTTCAAGATCCTCCTTTCCAAATCAAAGGAAACGGACCTCCACGCCCAGATAATCGGCAACAACGTCGCGGTGGTGGATGCTCCGCAAGTGCCGCTCGTCCCTGTGAGGCCGAGAAAGGCCCTCATCCTTTTCGGGGGCGTTGTGGCCGGGTTCATGCTAGCCTTTCTGTCGGTGCTCCTGTTTGAGCACCTTGACGATAAAGTCCGTTCCGGAGAAGACATTGAGCGAGGGGTTGATCTTCCGAGTCTAGGGGCGATCCCCGATGCGAGGAAACTCAAATTGAACCCGTCGCCAAACGGCGGCAGACCGGCATACGAGCTTGTCCCCTTCGACGCGCCCAGGTCGCGCCTTGCCGACGCGGTCAACAACATAACCACATCGATCCTTCTCACAGCTTCTGCGGCGAATTCCAGATCCTTGCTTATTACCAGCGCCGTGCCGGGGGAAGGCAAAACGTTTCTCACTGCGGCCATTGGATGCTCGATGAGCACCGCGGACAGGAAAGTCCTTCTTGTGGACCTTGACCTGCGTAAACCGTCCCTTTCGGAGGTCTTCGGAGAGTCCAACGGTGCGGTTGGCCTTTCCACTCTCCTGACGAGAAATAACGTCAAGATCTCGGATGTGGTACGGCGCTCTCGAGTGCCGGGGCTTTATTACCTTGGGGCAGGCGCTCCGGCGTCCAATCCGTCGGCCGTCCTCAGGTCGCGACGGCTTATTCGCCTCTTGGATTATTTCAAAGGCGTATTCGATTTTCTCATATTCGACGCTCCGCCCATTGTGGGATTCCCCGATGCACAAATCGCATCGGACTTCTGTGACACGACGATACTTGTATGCAAGGAAGGATACGTTCCCGTACAGTTGCTCAAACACGCCAAGAGCCTGTTGGCAATGTCGTCGTCGAATATTCTGGGAGTTGTCCTGAATATGGCCGATTTGGGTTTGTCCCACTATGGCGGGTACCGATACTATGACCACTACAGGTACTACAAATACGATAAGTACTATAATTCCGACAAGCGGTCCGGAAAGCGCAGCAAGACCAAGCCCACGGGGCAAACCGTAGTCTCCCCGGTTTCCCCGGACAACAAGAACTGAGTTCATCCATTATTCCGGACCCTCTTGGTCGCAATGTCCCAATCCTTCACGTGAGCGCCTTCAAGTTAATGTCCAGCAAAACCAACACGCTATCTAGCCGCTGAGGAGTCCTTAATGAGAGCGGTAATACTGGCAGGCGGTAAAGGAACTCGACTGCTTCCCTACACCACCATTCTTCCCAAGCCCCTGATGCCTGTTGGTGAACGGGCTATTCTGGAAATCCTTATCCGCCAGTTGCAGGAGTGCGGCTTCAACAATCTGACCATATGCCTGGGTCACCTCGCGCATATCGTTCAATCCGTGCTGAGCAACGGAAACAAGTTCAGATCGCGAATAACCTATTCCATTGAGGACGTCCCATTGGGCACGAGCGGCCCTCTCTCGTTGGTTCCCGGCCTTGACGGCACGTTCATGGTCGTCAATGGGGACGTGCTCTGCAATTTGGACTATGGTGAACTGATTCGGTTCCACCGCAGTCGAAACGCATCCTTGACCATTGCAACCCATCAGCGCACTGTGCATGTTGACTATGGTATCGTGCACACATCCGGCGATCGTCTCACAAAGTATGAGGAAAAACCGGTCATTAAGTACCAGGTGAGTATGGGCGTTTATGTATTCGAGCCGTCTGTTCTGAAGTATATCCCCCCTTGCACCTACCTCGATTTTCCTGACCTGGTTCAGACGTTACTTAGACAAGGCGAGCATGTCTGCCAATACCCGTTTGATGGAATCTGGTTTGACCTCGGCAGGATCGAGGACTTTCAGGAAGTCCATGACCGGTACGAAGATCTGAAGAAAGCTATCCCGTTTCTGGAATAGACTTTGTAGGAATCCCCGCTTTTTCCATGACTTCCGCTGCAAGAGTTCCAATGCACCTGAAGCGACTGTTCGACATCGCGGCTTCCTTGTTTGGCCTGATATTGGCCGCGCCTGTGATGCTGGTCATCGCGGCGGCCTTAAAACTCGAATCCGGAGGCCCGGTTTTCTATTCTTGCCGTCGAGTCGGCAAGGGAGGCGAGCATTTTGACATGCTCAAGTTCCGTACCATGCCGGAAGTCGCGGACACCATTGACTGCAAGCTTTGCCCCAACGGAGACGTCAGGGTCACAAGGCTGGGCAGATTCCTCAGGCGGACGAAGCTCAATGAGCTTCCTCAGTTAATCAATGTACTCCGGGGAGACATGAGCGCGGTCGGCCCGAGACCCGAAGACCCTAAGTTTATCCGCCATTATCCGGAGCAGTGGGAAACGGTTCTCTCCGTGCGGCCCGGCATTGTGGGACCCAATCAGATAATCAACCGGAATGAGGAAGATCTTTTCCCCGCAGGTGAAGACCCCGAACGCTATTACATCGACCGTATTCTCCCGGAAAAACTTGCCCGTGACGTGGAATACGCGAGGAACAACACCTTGTGGGGGGATGCGAAGCTGCTTGTCCGCGGCACATATGTGACTTTGTTCAAGGCGCTTTCTGTGAGCGCAATCACCTCAAACATCCATGTGCTGCGATCGGCCGGAGTCGATGCCGGTCTGAGCGCCTTGGCATATCTTGCCGCCAACTACCTTCGATACGAAGCCTTGCCTGTTCAAGGTTACGTGATAGCCGGCGTCTTGTTTGCCCTGGTATTCAACCCGGTGCTTTTCGCCGCTGCCGGACTCTACAGACGGGATCTCAAGTTCTTCTCCGTTCCGGACTTCCTGTTCACTGTCAAGGCAAGCGCCATAGCGGGCGCGTTTCTGGTTCTCGGATACTACCTCGTTTTTCCGGGGGCCGGCCATTCCCGCGCGGTGTTCGTGCTTTATCCGTGTTTGCTGGCAGCGTTTGTCAGCGGCAGAAGGCTGGCGCAACGACTGGTGATCGAGAAGCGCGAGCGCGCTTCCAACGGCGCTGTTTCTCACAAACGGGCCGTAATATACGGCGCGGGACGGCTTGGAGTGGAAGCCCTCAGACGACTCCGTTTGGACCCCGCATTCGAGGTGGTCGGATTCATTGACGACGCTCCTGAGAAGAAAAACGATACTGTCGGCGGCGTGAAGGTGCTCGGAACCGGCCTGGACCTCCCATTCCTCAAGGTATTGAAAGACGTGGACACGGCAGTCTTGGCTTTCAAGCCCGCCGGCAGGAACCAACTTGATGTCGCTCGAAGGAATTGCCGTCAAGCCGGAATCGACGAAGTGCTCATTGTTCCTGCAGGCTTCACCAGGGACGAGACTCCGGCGTTTTCCGGCGACTCGCTCAGGCCATTCGAATTCGCGGACATGCTGGGCATGGATGACGTGCCCATCAGCTGCCCGGCCGGGTCTCTGCCGCTGAAAGGAGCAGCAGTGGCCGTCATCGGCGCGGGTGACAGCCTGGGAGAACAAATTTGTCGGGAACTTGTCTCGCAAAGAGTGGCTGCATTAATCGTTGTGGAGACGTCGGAACACCGCCTTGAAAAGATCGGTCATCTGTCGGAATCCACTGACGGAGCGGAGGTATCATTTGAAGCTCTTGTTGTTCCTGAGAGCGCTCACCGGCTGCTCCGGCAGGAACTCTCTATACGAAACCCGGAGTGGGTCATCTACATCCAGCCGGCAAGTACATATTTCTGTCCGGCCATAACCGGCCCAGATCGGGCAGCCCTGCGCTTTCTGGCCACAGCGCCCTATGTCGCAGCGGCAACACAGGTCAACAGCGATCGTTTCTCCTTCGTGTCCCCGCACGACAAGGCTTCGTGGTCTTCCGAAGACCAGGAAATGAGTCTCCTCATGGAGGATTTTGTGTCATTTCTTTTCCGGCAAAGCAAGACCGCGACCAAATGGGCAATCGTTCGAGTCTCAAACGTGTTGGAAAACAACGAAGAAATATTTCTGCGGGCCTGCAATCGCATCTCAAGCGGAGCGGCCATGGAGATCCCCGGACGCCCCCTGCGGTTCGTCACTGCTCGAAATGCTGCAAGGTCCATAATCAACAGCTATCCACTCCATAAGAACGGCGAAATCTTTGTTGAACGCGCGGGAATCTCGTCGGATCTCGGCACTGTAATCGAGACGTTTTCCCGTTTCCAAGACCGGCGCGGCCTGACCCAATCCTTGGCCGGTCATGCCAAGGGCCCAACGGAATTTGCCCTTGAAGCGCCGTCGCATTCGGACATGGCCCAAACAGGTGTACCCGGATTGTTCCAACAGAGAAGCCGGGAAGCTTCCGACACCGAAATTACCAAGCGGTTTCTGGACAAGTGTTCCAGGTACAAGGGGATTATCGATTCCAATGGAAGCCATACGCTGTCCGATTACTTCACCGCGATCAGGAAGAGGATTGATGAGAGAGGCGGGTCCGGCGCCATGGTCGAGGGCTGTACCGTAAGAAGGCGACATTGATGAATTTGAAAGGAACGCCGATCCTTGTGACCGGAGCGGGCGGCTTCATCGGAAGTCACCTCTGTGAAGAGTTGGTCCGCCTGGGCGCCAATGTCCGTGCCTTGGTGCGGTACAATTCGAGACAATCATACGCTATGCTCGATATTCTGCCCAAAGACGTTCAGTCACAGATAGAGGTTATGCCGGGCGACATACGCGATTCAGACTTGGTAACGAACGTTGTCAGAGGCTGCGCTGTGGTCTTTCACCTGGCCGCTCTAATTGGCATACCCTATTCTTATCATGCCCCGCGCAGTTACCTTGAGTCAAACGCTTTCGGAACCTTGAACGTGCTTCAAGCTTGTTTGGCAGCAGGAGTGGAGAGGTTGGTCCACACGTCCACCAGCGAAGTTTACGGAACAGCCAAATACACCCCCATGGACGAAAACCATCCCCTGCAAGCACAGTCACCCTATTCTGCGAGCAAGATAGCCGCGGACAAGCTTGCGGAAAGCTTTTTTCTTTCTTTCGATCTGCCTGTGGTCACGATTCGCCCATTCAATTGCTATGGTCCAAGGCAGTCGGCCAGGGCTTTCATCCCGGCCATGGTCTCGCAGGCCCTGTCCCGAGCTGAGGTTTTCTGCGGTTCGTTGAATCCTATCCGCGATTACACGTTCGTCAAAGATACTACCGCCGCGTTCATCGCGTGTGCACAGAAGCCAAACATTGAGGGACTGACCATAAACGTAGGCAGCGGTACCGGGTTTTCTATGGGAGATGTCCTGCAGCGAATCATAGAGCGGACCGGTCTTGCCCCAGATATTGTTCGCTCCAAGGAAAGAGTTCGCTCGGAGAAAAGCGAGGTCCGTCAACTGGTGTGCGACAATTCAAGAGCTAGGGATTTGCTGGCTTGGGAGCCTACCACTCCACTGAATAAGGGGTTGGATGAGACCATCGAATATGTCCGCATCAACCTTGACTCGTTCAGAACGACCCTGTATGTGGTCTGACGGATGGCCTGGATAGTTCCCCTGTCCGATGTCGAGTTCGACAGTCTTGAAGAAAAGGCGGTCCTTCGAGTTCTCGGGTCCGGTTGGGTTTCCATGGGTCCGGAGA